>CAYOIJ010000049.1:0-1614 GCA_964404025.1 uncultured Pseudomonadales bacterium | reverse complement strand
TGAAGATTATCAGTTAGCAGAATATATCCAAAAATTACTTTTAGGAGAAAATCCTAATTTTGTTCAAATTAAGGAGTACATTACTAAGCATGAGGTTGCAGAAGGATTTTTGAAAAAACCATATACTCCTGACTCAAAAACTGATTTTAAACTCTCTTTTGATTTAGATAGGTTTGATTTTGTACTTGAGGCACAACACGACAAAGACCACGTTTACTTAATAAAGGTATAAATAGATGAGTTGGCTAAAAAGCTAAGGAAGATTATTATTTTTTGGAATCAGGCGATAGATGTGATCGTCTCCCTCATAAACTTGTCCCCGACCATCAGTATTGCTCGTACTAAAATAGATTGTGCCATCGGGAGCTTCAACAAGATCTCGAACCCGACCAACATTAATGTCTGCTAGCTTTTGGTAAGAGACAACTTTATCAGCAACTTCATCATCAAAAATAACCTGAATAATTCCTTCTCCGCGAAGAACGCCGAATAAAAAGGTATTGGTAAACTGAGGAAAAACCGAGCCCTGATAAAACATCCCCGATCCTGGAGCTTCTGCTGGTGTAAATAAAATAACTGGATCTATCAATCCTTCTTGACTTTTTTCATGAGACACTATGGGCCACCCATAATTATTACCAGCTTCAATGATATTAACTTCATCGCCACCTCTCGGACCATCGTTGCCACTTGGGCCGTGTTCTGTAGCAACTAATACGCCTGATTCTGGATGCCAGTCAAATCCCTGAGGGTTGCGATGCCCATAAGAAAAAATTGCTGAATTGGGGAAAGGATTATCGGCAGGGATACTCCCATCCGCATTGATACGCAAGATCTTTCCAGCGAGAGAATTTAAATCTTGGGCACTTTCTTTATTACTTGCGTCCCCTGTTGAAATATATAGTTTATCGTCTGGACCAAATCTTAATCGACATCCGGCATGAAAACGAGCCACGGGAATGTTATCAATAATAATTTGCTCATCAATTAGTTCAGTTCTAGTATCTATCATACGAACGACTTTAAGCGCGCTACTCATAGTATTGCTATTGCTTGCGCTTGGCTCTGTGAAAATTTTTTCATAGGCAATACAGGCATAGAGTTGTTTATTAATTTCATATTGTGGATCAAGAACCATACCCAACAACCCTTCTTCATCTGTGTTTAACACTTCTGGAAAAGTGTGTAAGGGATCCTCACTCAACACTCCGTTTTCGATGAGCCGAATTCGTCCTGGTCTTTCCGTAAGTAGCAAACGATTGGGCTCAGTAAAAACCATGCTCCAAGGAACACGAAGCCCAGTAGCAAACACTTCTAACTCATAGTCAACAAAATTAGTTTCAAAGTTAGTTTCTAATTGACTATTTGAGTCAATAAAGACTGAGTTGCCAGGTTGCAGTGGACTAGATCCGAAACCCATATAGTTAGACAAAAATAAAAATAAGCCCAACAAAGCAAGAGCGCTAATAACAATAATTATCAGCGCCTTTTTTGATTTTAGTTTAGAAGAAATTCTAGTCTGTGTTTTATTCATGCTAGCCCCTCGGCATTTATTAGTGTTACTCTACTTTCTTTATATACTAGATTTCTTATATATTCTATGTTTGAATATCG
>CAYOIJ010000048.1:0-1616 GCA_964404025.1 uncultured Pseudomonadales bacterium | reverse complement strand
GTCCATTTGTAATTGATGCGAGTGGCAATGTCGGCATTGGTACTCCTACTCCAGGATCAGAACTAGAAGTAGTTGGCTCTATTACTCTTGATGATGAAGTTATGTCTACAACGGAGGTAACTTTTGACGGAGATACTTCTAATGGTCTTAAGTTAACAAACCCAAGAGGGTATATTACTCTTACTCCACTCAATACTGGCTGGGCTCATATATATACTGACCGATCGAAATTTATCTTCAACAGACCAGTCTATTCAATCGACAATGCCTTTAGTTCTTACAACAGTGATCTACTACTCCAAAGAGCAGGAATAACTGAAATGACAATTGGCTCGACAAGAACCACCATTAATGACAACTTATCAGTAAACGGATCAGGAGATAACTATTTTTCTGGCAATGTCGGTATTGGTACTCCTACTCCAGGTGCTGCTCTAGATGTTAATGGTAATATCTTGGTTCAAGCTGGAGGTACTCTAGATACAAGAGCTGCTGGTACTCTAGCTATTGGTGGGACTACTCAAACAGGACTGACTCTTGGTAGGTCAGCTGCTAGTACTTCTCTTGTAGGTTCCAATATCACACTAGGTGGCATTGGCTATGGAGGAGCTAGTAGTACGCTCTCCTTTACAGCTGCCGGTACTGCTAGTCAATTACTTACTTCACAAGGTACTGGTGCTCCAACTTGGACTAGTCAAGGTGATTTAGCAGTCAGATGGGATAGTATTGCTAGTCCAACTGGCAACCAAACACTCACCATGGGTGCTTACGACACTACTTGGAACTTTACTAGCGGTGACTTTAGGATTACTAATAGTGGAGCTGAGGCTTTATTTGTCAGCGGAGGCAAGGTAGGTATTGGCAATACTAGTCCAGGAGATTATCAATTAAAAGTAACTGGAGATTTATATGCCAGCAACTTCAATCAAAAGAGTTTTAGTTTACCGGTACCTGCCACTATTGGCGACGCCACTGAATTTGCTTCAGTAACCAATACCAACTTTTCGTCCAATGTAGAAATCTGGTTCACTGTCCACTCCAGTGGTTACGCTCAATCAAAAAGATACATTGTACCTGTCCAATACAATGGCACTGGTGGCAACTGGCACAAAGCCTTACCAATCTCAACTACGGGTGCTTATTCAGGTAATGATGCTGAAATTGATGTCAAGATTTCTGCACAAGTGGCCACTTTTAGAGTGAGACGGATTGCTGGTTCTACTGCAGGTACAGCTAGCATTACTTTGGCTATTGGTGGCGATACGGAAGGTACAACAATCTCTACAGCATCCACTGCTTACACTGGCCAAACAGTGACCACTAATTATGCGCCCACTTCGCTGACAATGAAAAATGGCAGAACTGGCATTAATAATGATTCTCCCAGTGCATATTTAGATATATTAGGTACAACTGAACAATTAAGAACTAGTTATGATACTAATAACTATTTATCGACTACTGTCAATAATACTGGATTAGCTACATTGAATGTTGTTGGTTCAGCAGCTAAACTTGCTCTAACTGGTGGTAACGTTGGCATCGGTGATACAGATCCAGGCCACAAACTAGATGTGGCGGGTAACACTAACTTAAGTTCTGGTAGCGCCTACTAC
>CAYOIJ010000047.1:0-1744 GCA_964404025.1 uncultured Pseudomonadales bacterium | reverse complement strand
CTATACTAATTTTTTCACGCTCGGCTAAGGTAAGCATTTCCTTAATTTGAGAGTCAATTGACATGGTTTGGCGCTCATCAGATTCACTAGATTTGCGAGCGTAGAGGCAATATTTTATCTGATCTTTCATACCTTTTCTTTTTCTTCAAAGATACAAGGTACCGCAATCTGGTGGTAAGTCCAGTCGCAAAAATAATATTACTCTTTTATTGATCTTAATCCTGACTATTACTTAATAAGTTGCTTGTGACCTAAATTAAAAAACAATTTTTTAAATATATCAAACTATGCTACAATTTCTTCAGTTATTAATTACTTAGGAAAAATGAAAAACAAAATAACTTATATTGTGGCAATTGTTTGTTTGGTTGTTGGCTTTGTAATTGGTCAAGAGTATACAAAATATCAAATTAGAACATCTATTGATCAAGCTTTGTCTAGTTTAGGTGAAGAAAGTGTTGAAACATCTGATGAAGCAACTGAACAATTTCAAGATGAAAAAAAAGAGGTTAAAACTTTTGAGTTTGAGATTGGTGAAGAAGTTGAACTAGCAACTTTGAAATATACAGTTAATTCAAGTGAAGAAAAGGAAATGATCAAATCTAGCTATGGGCAGCCACACTTGGCGAGCAATGAAACTAAATTTATTGTTTTGAATCTAAGTGTTACTAACACAACCAAAGAAACATTTGATTATTCTGACGAAGGGTTAGCTTTAGAAACAGAAACAGGAGAAATTTACCGAACATACAGTGACACCATTGGAAACATTGATGATTACTTGGTTTATAAAGAATTAACCCCAAATATTCCTGTTTCAGGCTATGTTGTTTTCAGATTACCAAAATCTGTTGATTCTTACTCGCTTGTTACAAAGAAATCAGGCTCTGAAGATTTTTATATTGTGAAGCTTAAGTAACAGAAAAAGCTTAATTAAAAAGTTTCAACTTTATTTATTAGTTCCAGCCGTGTGGATCACGCTCAAGTGTTTTAAGATTGAAATCTTTAGATCGAAATTCCATATCTTCTAATCTTCTCCATTCCAGAGTGTCATAAGGCCTTCCAATAATGTGCATCTTAACTCGATTGCCGTTTATAGAATTGGGTTTACTATTCGTTTTAGCAAACTCCATTACTCGTAAATTCAAAAGAGTGAAAGCGTCAACGAGATCGTCGTGATTTTCTGCTCCAAAGTTTACTATTTGGTTTACTAAATCAGTTGATCCTTCTTTTGGAAAATGTATCTGCCCTCGTCTTATCCAATATCCCACTGCAGCTAGTCTTTCTAGTTTGCTTAAGTTTCCAATTTGTATATCATGGGCATCAATGCCTTCATGCAATAATTGTTGGGTTAAAGATTGCTGATAGCTAGTGCTTTCAATGAATAAATGAGTGTCAGGATAAACTTTCTTAAAATTCATTAGAAAATCAATGGTTTCTCGAAAGTTAAATCGCTTGTTGGTTGGATTACGATCAAGGAAAATATGGTACTGATTTTTATGTCGGTAAACGGCTCCTGACACAATGGCTGTATAGTCAGCTTTATCATTCTTACTAATTGCTAAATCAACACCTGCCGCCCTATATTCAAGGTAGGGCTCCCATCCATTGGGGAGATCATCATACCAACAAATATCTTCATATTTAATCAGTTGATCTTCCTCTGGCACAACCTTAAGCAAGTACTCCTGAGCCCACACTCTCATGTCAGCCACTCTTTCTTTCAGTTGCTTAATACTTTCTA
>CAYOIJ010000046.1:0-1880 GCA_964404025.1 uncultured Pseudomonadales bacterium | reverse complement strand
CAGGATGAGTTGTTAAAAATGAGACAACAGTCTTCATTGCAATTCTGCAAGCTTTAATTACTGGAAAAGCAAAGATACCGGTTGAGATGCTAGGGAAAGCAATTGTTTTAATTTTGTGTTTAACTACAAGCTCAAGACAACTTTTATAACTTTGAGCTAAAAGTTTATCTTCATCATTGTCTCCGCCAGTCCAAATGGGGCTAACTGTATGAATTATATGTTTAACAGGCAAATTATATCCCTTAGTAAGCTTAGCTTGCCCTGTTTCACAGCCATTCAACTGCAAACATTCTTGTTCTAATTCACTACCGGCAGCAGCATGAATTGCTCCACTAAGACCTCCACCAGGAGCAAGTTCGCTATTGGCAGAATTCACAATCGCATCAACTTTTAACAAACTTTGTTGATTGTCTTTGACAACTTTTAAAGTAACAATATCCCCCATACAAACCGTAATCCGATTTTTAACATTAGCTGTAATTGTCATTGATAAGTAATTATATATAAATAAATTAAAATATATCTAGTATTGCTAAGACTGGTTAAAAAAATTAATGAGATCACCAATGCTATAATTTTATTAAGAAAATCATGCGCATTAGTCGTGGAGTTATTATTCTTCTTTTCAATAGATGGGAATTCAATATTCGCAGAAGATTTTGGACAAAATACACTAATTTTTTAAACTTCTTTGATCCTTTGCCAGCGCGCAAAAAGCATGAAACAGTCCCCAATTACGTACTACGACTCAACAAAAGTCAGGCTCTGAGAGAATTGAATCGAGCGATTGGCGTTACTTATTCAGTTAACCTAGAATCTCTCAATTATATGTTGAGCATGAACCTTGATAAGCAAAGCCGGGAGAATTTTGAATTCATGAAAGATTGTACTGAACGAAGAAGTATATATAGAATGTTAAGAGAACAGATTAGAAATAACGGGGATTAAGAATTAGATAAACGATCCATAAATCTTTTAAATAAAGAGAGTTTAGATTTCTTCTGATCTTTTCTTTGTTTTTTTTCCATCTGATATGAATATTCATACAGAGGAGAACCATCTTCCCAAACCTTGACAATAGGAAGCCTACTGCCATCTTTTCTTTGAAAATAATTGCCAACATCTTCAATTATTTCATCTTCATACTTCCAATATTTAGGAGGCACATCATAGTCTATTTTTGGATTTGTTTCTTTAATCATAAAGTTCCTTTTATTTCTTTTTGCTTTTTTTATTAATTAAAAAACGATAATCTTCTAACAATATTTTTAATTCTTTAACTATTGAGTTTTTTAGTCTTTTTTCTATAATTTTCGTCACTTCTGTATGAAACCAGAGTTTTTTCTCTTTACTTGTGTTAAAAGCTTTCCAAATTTCTTCCCCCTTTACTTGATAAGCGTCAATAGTTGATTGCATATTATGAATTTTATCTGCTGCACAAACCATTAAAGAGCCTTTTGAATCTTCCTCTAAGTTTTTAAGATATTTCTTTTTGCGCTCAATCCATGTCCTTTTTTCTTCAGCTTTAGACATTGAGGCATCCTTTTCTTCTGAAACTCCTTCAACTATTTCCACCACTCTTGGGCTAAAATCTTTTTTCATTTGTTTTTTTGAGTATATTTTTTCAGAAACATCTTCTAAAACATCATGGAGTAAAGCAGCGCAAATAATATCTTCATTATTTGTATACTGAGCTACAATCATGGCTACTGCAAAAGGATGAGATATATAAGGTGTACCATCACCTTTACGAATCATTTTTTTATGACACACAGCGGCTACTTGAATGGCTTTATTAATTTTTGGTGTAAATTTCATAATATGAGTTTTTAAAAACCTTTCTTGTGAATAAAATTAGACAGTAAGTGGAAGAAAAATAA
>CAYOIJ010000045.1:0-1949 GCA_964404025.1 uncultured Pseudomonadales bacterium | reverse complement strand
TGGCGGTGGGAGTTGGTTTTATGGTGGTGGCAATTATTATGCCAATTTATAGTTTAACCAGCCAATTTTAAACTAGTACTTGAAAAGTTAATGAAAAATGGTTTACACTGGATATATCGGAAAAGCCTTAGGCTTAGTTATTAGTTAGAAGGAAGAAAAAAAATATTATGCAAATTAAATCTTTTTGCCCAAGATTAAGAAAGCAATTGGGCTTTACAATGATTGAGTTACTAATTGTGATCGCTATTTTGGGTATTTTGGCAGTGGCAGTGTTGTCAGCCATTAATCCAATTGAGCAGATTAATCGTGGTCGAGATACTGGTAGCAGGTCTGATGCGGAACAATTAATATCAGCAATTGATCGTTATTATGCCATGACTGGTTATTATCCTTGGAATGCAACCGTGGGAGATGCGCCAGATTTGGCTTGGCAAGAAGTAGGCACTGGTTTAGTTGGTGCTGAAGGTATGTGTCCAGTTTTGTACAGACTTAGTGATATGGCAGGTGCTCCTTCACCAGATTGTGATGCTGAAGTTGGTACTCAGGAATTGAAGGTTAGTTATGTTAATAAAGTGGATAAGACTGGCACTTATAATTCACTAATGATATATCATGCTAACAATTCATATGATTCCACTTATGTATGTTTTTCCCCTCAGTCTAATGCTTTCCAGCAAGAGGCTGCTGAACGATTTGCAACAGGTTTGCCCGAAGACTACCCAGCTGATGCAGTTGACAACACAGTTGATTGCGGTCCGGAAGGCAATTGTATTTGTCTCCCATAACTTAGTTAAATAATTAAAACCCGGGCCCTAGCGCTCGGGTTTTTTTGTTATGATAAATAAGTGACAATTATTTTTCTTATTTATTACTTAGTTTTTGTCCTACTTTTCTTCTTTTTTGGCGCGGCATTGGCCAGCTTTTTAAACGTAGTCATTTATCGCAGTGCAGCTGCTTGCGATTTGCTTAAAGATAACAAAGGGAAAACGCTTAAATTAGCGCCTTTTTGGCAAGGCAGATCGCTGACCGATTGTTGCCAAAAGCCAATAAAAGCCCAGCACAATATTCCCCTGCTCTCTTTTATTATACTTCGAGGAAAATGCCCTTATTGCCACGCTAAAATAGCTAATAGACACTTTTTTAGCGAATTGCTTGCTGGACTATACACTTTATTTTTTGTTTTTATTATTTATCAGCAAGTGACTGCTGGACAAGTCCTAAATCCTATCAATGTCTCAGCCCAATATTTATTCTTTTTAATTTTAATTTTTGTGTTTATTGCCGATTTTCAGTATTTAATTATTCCTGATTTTTTTATAATTCTTTTAAGTATTTTAGCTATTATTTTAGCTGGTAGTCATTGGCAAAGTGGTCTAATAGCCATCGTTGCTTCAACGGTCTTTTTTACTCTTCTCTACTTTGGGGCGGCCTGGGTTTTTAAAAAAGAAGCTTTGGGTTTGGGCGATATTAAGTTGATGTTGCCATTGAGTTTTGTCTTGGGTTGGCCTTGGGTATTAATGGCGATTTTTCTTAGCTTTATTGTTGGTGGTTTTTTTGCTACAATTTTATTGCTAACTAAACAAAAAAAGATTGGTCAAGCGCTGCCTTTTGGACCATTTTTGTTGGTGGGTTTTGTACTTAGTTATTTTTGGGCAGCACCAATTTGGGCTTGGTATTTAGCCCTCATAATATGAGAATTATTCGTTTTTTCTCTTCAACCTTGATATTTATTATTTTTTTGCTCTTAATTGGCATTTTTTTTGGACGAGAAGTTTTACTAATTATGGCAACGAGCGACCTAAAAAGAGCGGCTAATTCTTTGCTTTCAAAAAGTCATTTAGTTAATTGTTATGATGGTTTTTCACGCTCTCCATCCGCTTGGGGACAGCTTCGTTTTATTGACGAAAAAAACTATGTTTTGGAAACTGTTTGTAGTGATTTTCCCAAGA
>CAYOIJ010000044.1:460-1996 GCA_964404025.1 uncultured Pseudomonadales bacterium | reverse complement strand
AATGGTTGTGCAAGACATTATCTAAAAGAGTTGATTTGCCCGATCCCGAAACACCAGTAATACAAGTAAAAGTATTGAGTGGAAAATCAACGTCAATCTGTTTAAGGTTGTGATGGGCTGCTCCCCGAAATGAAATTTTTGAGCGTTCAAAAACACTAGCAACTGTAGCTTCTGGATCAATCAGTTGTCTTTCTCCTTTCTTATCTTGGCGAGTGATTTTTTTCTGGCGAGATAAGTATTGGGCTGTTAGGGTTTTGTCTTTGAGTAATTCTTGATAGCTACCAGTAAAGACGATCTTGCCACCTTCTTGACCAGCCAAAGGGCCAAAGTCAACAATAAAGTCAGCAGCAGCCATAATATCTCGGTCGTGTTCAACCACAATGACGGTATTTCCCTTGTTGCGTAATTCTTGAAGGGTTTTAATCAGACGATGGTTGTCTCGCTGATGTAAGCCAATAGTTGGCTCATCTAAAATATATAATACTCCAGTTAGCCCTGTGCCAATTTGCGAAGCCAAGCGAATACGCTGAGCCTCTCCTCCAGCCAAGCTTCCTGCTTCTCTAGAAATAGTCAAATAATTAAGACCAACCGCGCTTAAGAAATGCAAACGACTGTAGATTTCTTTAAGAATTGTTTCAGCAATACTCATCTCTTTTTGACTGAGGATATTTTCTTGATTTTTTTGTAATTTCGCAATCCATTCTAAAGCTTGGTCTATAGTTAACTGGCTAACTTCAGCAATGCTTTTTTCATCAATATGCACAGATAGAGCTTCTGCTTTTAAGCGATTTCCTTGACAGCTGGGACAAGTTTCCTTGTGCATAAATGAAGCAATTTCTTTACGGATATACTCACTATCAGTTTCTCCATAGCGTCGTTCTAAATTATTGACAAAACCTTCAAATTTAGTTTCAAAACTAGTTTCGTGACCAAAGCGATTTTCTCCGACTACTTCGTAAGTTTTGTCGCTACCGTAAAGCAAAGTTTGTTGAAATTTCTCATCCATATCTTCCCAAGTAGTTTTGCGAAAATCATAATTTTCTGCTTCAACAACTTGTTTAACTAAACGAGAAAACCAAGTGTCATTACTCATAGTACGAGCGAAAGGAATGACTGCTCCCTCACTAAGGGTAAGACCCGGAGCTATTATTTTTTGATGATTTACTTTTAAAATAGAGCCTAGGCCATTGCAGGTTTCACAAGCACCCTCTGGGGCATTAAAAGAAAACAATCTTGGTTCTAGCTCTTTGAGAGAAACGCCACAGTCGCTACAGGCTAGATTTTCACTAAACAACTGTTCACTGGTTTTTTGAGGACGCTCCGGAAAGTCAAAACCAGTATCTTCAATCCAAACTAACAAAACTAAACCATTGGCTAAGCTCAGCGCATCTTCCACAGATTGGTTGAGGCGCGAGCGGAGCGAGTGCCTTTCTTTTTCATCTTTTAGTTGTTTTTTGCTGAGGACAAAGCGATCAACTACAGCTTCAATACTGTGCTTGTTAGTTTTGATTAGGGTTAGAGGTTCTTCTAAATTAT
>CAYOIJ010000044.1:0-450 GCA_964404025.1 uncultured Pseudomonadales bacterium | reverse complement strand
CTTTTTTGATTAAATTATTTAATAGACCGTCAAACTCACCTTTACGATTTTTTACCACTGGAGACAATAAAAGAATTTTTTGAGGATCAGCGGGATTAGTTTGAAAACGTTTTTCAACCTGATGAAAAATTTGTTCAATAATTTGATCAATGCTTTGGGTAGAAATTTCTTGACCACATTTGGGACAATGAGGATGACCAATTCTGGCAAACAACAAGCGCAAGTAGTCATAGATTTCAGTAATGGTGCCGACGGTAGAACGAGGGTTATGAGAAGTAGTTTTCTGATCTATGGAGATAGCTGGTGATAACCCATCAATTTGATCAACATCGGGTTTGCTCATTACGCCCAAGAATTGCCTAGCATAAGAACTGAGTGATTCAACATAGCGTCGCTGCCCTTCAGCATAAAGAGTATCAAAAGCTAAGGAGCTTTTGCCAGATCCAGAAA
>CAYOIJ010000043.1:0-2209 GCA_964404025.1 uncultured Pseudomonadales bacterium | reverse complement strand
ACGAGGATCAATATCAGTTTTTGTCATAATTTTTTCCACTAGCAATTTTTAGAGCCTGTTTGATGGCCACTGCTAAATCCAGGCTTTCAACATCAATTTTTTCCAAGGCAAAATTAATGCTTTGATCATCAAAACCCAAACCTAGAAGTGCATCATAAACATCTTGTTTTTTCGGTGAGAGCGTGGCGAGATTAAGTTCTTTGAGTCCACCTAGCTTGCTCTTTAATTCAATAATAATTTTTTGCGCTAGTTTCTTGCCGACCCGTGGTATAGCAGTGAAAAAACTTAAATTAGCTTCTTGTACAGCGCTAATTAGTTTTTCTGCCCCAGCGTTAACGATAGCCAGGGCAGTTTTAGGGCCAACCCCAGAAACGGTTAAGACTAGTTGAAAGAGAGCCAATTCTTTTTCTTGGGCAAAACCATAAAGTTCTAATCGATCTTCTTTGACATGAGTAAAGATATGGGCTTCGAGTTCTTCGCCCTTTAATTCATTTTGGCTAGCACTTTGCAAAAAGTTGCTAGTAGCCTGAACTTGATAACCAACTCCCCCACAAATAATAATCAGATAGTTTTTCTTGACAGTAACTTGACCTTTGAGATAAGCAATCATAAATTTTTTAACTTTCTGGCAGCTTGATGGCAAATGAGTAGGGCTAGCGCATCAAAAGTATCATCTAAGATCTCTTCTGTGCCTTTTTGATCAATTGCTAACTCCATCCGTACCATCTTTTCTACAGCTTTTTTGTCCGCTCGTCCATAGCCAGTTACAGCCTGCTTGATTTGTAGTGGCGTATATTGACTAATTTTTAAACCAGCACTGAGCAAGGTAGCCATAATCAAACCCCGGGCCTCACTAACTTTCATGGCTGTGCTCTGATTTTTAAACCAAAAGAGGGTTTCAATGGCGGCTTCTTGGGGTTGAAGCTGCTCTACGATGTCTTTTAATTCGATCAGAATTTGTTGATAGCGATCCTCAATTTCAGCTTGGCGATCAGTGTTGATGCAGCCATGACCCAAAATTTGCCAACCACTTTTCAATTGTTGAGCCACTGCCCAACCCAGGCGATCGTAACCTGGATCAATGCCAATAATAATTGGATTAGGCATTCCTACTTTCCTTAGCTGTTTTTTTAATGAGAGCAAGAATTTTTTTAGCAGATTTTTGCCAAGTAAAGCGCTTGGCATATTTTTGCCTAGCGCTGATCAGGCTTTGATATTTTTTGCTACTTAGCTTATTAAAATCAAGCATTTTTTGAGCAATAGCTTGATGGTCTTGAGGATCAACACTAAGTTTGCTTTCAGCCACTACTTCATTGAGGCTGGAATTGTCAGCAACAATCGGCAAACAGCCGGCTTCAATTGATTCTAGAGCTGGAATGCCAAAACCCTCATACAGAGAGAGTAAAAAACTTAATTTGGCACGCTGATAGAGAGCTTTTTTAAATTTACTGGGCACAAAACCGGTGACAATAATTTTTTCTTTAAAGATAAATTTATCAATTTGCTTGAGTAAATCATCACTTAGCCAACCAACTTTACCAGCAATGACCAATTGTGGCGCTTGAGCTAGAGCCCGATCTTTATTATTGTTAGTTTGAGCTAGAGTTTCTAGCAAAAAGATTTCATAGGCTCTAATGAGTGAAGATAGATTTTTTCTAGGTTGAAGAGTGCCCAAATAGAGAAAGCAATTGTTCTTGATGCCGTGTTGGCGGAAAAATTGTTTGCTTTCTTTCTGATTAGCACTTTTGGCAAAGCGATTAGCTGGTGGGGCGACTAAAATATCTTTTGCCGATCGGCCATAATGCTTAATAATTTCTTGTTTGGAAAAATCACTAATAGTTAAAACCTTTTTAGCGTTTTTGACACTATATTTTGTCCAAGATTTTAGTTGCAAAAGATCTTCGGGACGAAATTGTTGGGGAAAGTGTAAATAAGCCAAATCCATAACACTACTAATATATGGCACGCTAGAAAAACGAGGCGCATAGTGACCAGGTGTAAAAAAGAGATCATAGTCCTTGCGGTGCAAAAACAAATGAATTGGTAGCGCCCATTGAGTCCAGAGTTTTTGGGGCTGCAGGTAAACATAAGTCCAATTTTTTCTAGTTTCTGGTAGATCAGCAACTTTTTCTCTGGCTAACAAGACAGTAATTTGCCACTGACTAGATTTTTTACACTGCTTATAAAATTGCTGAAGAATTTCAAAAGC
>CAYOIJ010000042.1:0-2408 GCA_964404025.1 uncultured Pseudomonadales bacterium | reverse complement strand
ACTTGAGGCATGGTTTTTTTAATGGGATGCAAACCAAGCTGCCATAATTTAGCCAAAATTCTTGGCGGAATTTTACCTAAAAATAGCTGATATTTATCTGGCAAAGTGTTTTTAAGTATATTTTTAAGTTCAGCTTCTAGTTGGCCGTAGGCGCGCAGGGAATTGCCATAAAGCAAAAGTTCGCTATCCGGCTGATCCAAAAGAGCCAGCAATAGATTGCTGGTATAGCGAGAAACACCGCGATGATAGACTAAACTACTGACATCCAAGCCGATTTTCATAAGCCCTTAAACTTTCCTTAGTATATATTCTAACAAATCCAATATTAGGATAATCATAAACGCCAATTTCAGTAAAGCCTAGATCTTGAATAAGTGCAGGCAACTGATCATTGGGATCAGTAAGATCGCGCAAGTAATCAAAAAGTAAAACATAGTCATAATCAGCCAAAACCTTAAGCCGATTAGCCAAATCGCTTTCAGCCGGTAAATAGAAACTGCCAGTGGCATAACTATCCAGCCAATTTTGACTGTAGTACTCAAATGGCGCAAAAGGGGCAGTGAAAGAAAAAACCGCTACTGATTTGCCTAAGCCAAAATCATCTTCTATTTCTGTTACTAGTGAGCGCCAATTCTCGCGCTGCAATTGTGGCTTAAACCAGTAAGAAATCAGAGTAAAAAGATGAATAGCAAAAAGAGTGATAAACAACAATTGAGCTAAAGTTTGCCATTGCTTTTTGGCAGAGACTAACAAGTGACTAATGAAGATAAAAAAAGCAGGTAGTAAAAATAGCACGCGTTTGGGTTGCAAGACTGGCACTAAAAAGGAAAACAACCAGATTAGTAACAATGGCGCTAAGAAAAAATAGAGGGTAAAAGTTAAGACAGTGTTATTGTCTTTTTTTTCTTGGAGGCTTTGTTTTGCCCGTTGCTGATAGAACAAAATCGCTAGTGCTGAGAAAATAAAAAGCGCAGATAAGACAAAAAAAAGATTGAAGTCGATATTTAATAAGCCATAAATAAACTTCAGTGGTACGAGGGGCAAACTTTTGAGTTGGGGTAAGCTCACCACCTCTGCCCAACCCGGCATTTGCAAGCGCAAGTTTTGACCAACGCTTAATTGTTCAATGAGTTTAGGCAACCACGGTAAAAAGGCAATAACAATCAAGAGAAATGACAAAAGAATTTTTTTAATCTGAACTTTTTTGGCAATCAGCAAGTAAACCAACTGCATCAGTAAAAAGAATGGATAAAGATAACTAGTATAAAGACCTAAAATATTAAAAATAATAAAGCCAGCGCGACTTTTTTGCAGCGACTTATTTAATCCGTCGCTTGATTTCTTTGGCCTGGTCCAATTCAGTAAACTTAGTAAACTGAGGCTGCCCCACATCATCGCCAAGCTATAAGGGCGCAATTCCTGAGAGAAAAAAATATGGAGCGGTGAAGTAGCTATAAACAGCGCCGTAATAAAAGCGAGGCTTTGTCTTTTTTGCGCGATTTCTTTGGCAACTTTCCGTTTAGGCCAAAAATTGACGGCGATCTGATAGCTAGCCCAAATACTAATTAAACCTGGGATAACACTAGGTAACAAGCGCACCAGCGCTTCAATGCGCTCAGCGCCAAATAATCCTAAAAAGCGCAGCCAAAAAAAAGTCAGCAGGTGCATTAGTGGTGGCTGAAAATCGCCGGCAATTTGCAGTTGCTCAGCTAGTGGCCGAGCACTTTCCAGCACTTGAGCAGCTTCATCCAGCCAAAAAGAGTCGTTGAGTCGAATCAGGCGCAAAAGCAAAGCTAAAATCAGGATAGCGGTCATAAGCTCATTATGGCGATTTTCCTCTCCCCTGACAAGCGAAATTTGCTAAAATGGAACAATGGAAGATTTAATTACAGAGCATTACTTAAATAATAAAATTATCGTCATTACTGGCGCTGCCGGTTTTATCGGCTCACACTTGGTGGATAAGTGTTTGGACTTAGGCGCCATTGTGATTGGTGTTGATAATTTCATTACTGGTCGCCAGATCAATTTAGCCCATTTGCATGATCACGAGCGTTTTTTGCTGGTTGAGGCTGATGTCAGTACTCCGGCTGAGCAATATCTGAGTCTAGCCCTTGAGCAAATACAAAACTCTCTACCTGAGGCGCAACAAATCGATCTAGTTTTTCATCTGGCTTCGCCCGCTTCCCCACCAGCTTACCAAAACCAACCGATCGAAACCTACTTGGTTAATTCGCTAGGTACTCATCAATTGTTGACTTATTTACAAAGCCAACAGCCTCAGTCTCGTTTTATTTTTGCTAGTACTAGTGAAGTGTATGGCGATCCAGAAATTCATCCGCAAAGTGAAGATTATTGGGGTAATGTTAATCCCAATGGCCCGCGCTCTTGCTATGACGAGAGCAAAA
>CAYOIJ010000041.1:0-2529 GCA_964404025.1 uncultured Pseudomonadales bacterium | reverse complement strand
CATTGCTTAACCAAATAATTTTCACTGAATTTTGCCCAGCTTTTTTCTGGCTAAAAGTTTGATCTAAATATTGAACAATATCCCAATTGTCTTCAATAAAAACATCTAATTTCAATTCCTTAATCATTCTTTCTTTGAAGAGATGTGGTTGCTCATCTCGATCATTCATATAACAATTAAGAAAAAGTTGGTCAGCTCCCATTTTTTGTTTCCATTTTAAATAATCTTGTTTTAAATGACCAAAGCGCCCAGTGATTAAATAAGGCTCTATCAATTTTTGATCCTTTAACTGCTTAATTTGCTCAAAACCTGGAGCTACCCACACACTAGATTTGTGCAGTAATTCCCAAAAAAATTGACCAACTCCTGGCTTGGGAACATAAAACTCAAGCTCCTCACGATCGATTAACACCTTCTTTTTTTTCATCAAAGAAATAATGGGACGCACAATTCGAGCTGGGTTATAAAGTAAAACCCCATCTAAATCAAAACCAACTCTTAGTTTTTTTCTTTTCATTTCTTAGATTATATAGCCTAAAAACTGGATAAACAAATAATTTAGCGACTAATCAAAAAAGAAGTACAAAATGTTTCTAAATCTAACTTTTCAATAGCTAAATAATTTTGTTTAAGGTTGATATAGGATTGAAGTGAAAACTGAGAACAAAGCTGATCATTATATATAGAAAAATGAGTGCCGCCGTCTATTAATGAAACTATCTGGCTATTGTGTGTTGGTTTTTTTTCTAAAGCACAAGGTTCTTTTAAACGATCAACTATTAGAATTGTATCTTTATCAACTGTTGTATTTAAATTTTCTGGACAATCTTCAAATATCCTAATCCTTCCCTTATCAATTTTTTTGTTGCTTTCATTAGCAAATTGATTAATCATTGCTTCCGGTTCAGTTTTAATATACCCATTATAAGTTAACAGGTAATCATAGCTGGCGGTTGTCAAATCAGTCACTAAAACAAATTTGCTATCAGGATTTCTGTCTACATAATTTGCCAACAATCTATGATAAAAACCCCTATTTAAAGTTTGAGTGATTGGATAGCGAAAAAAATAGGTATAAAAAAATGAAAAAGTGAATAAGAGGTAAAATAAAATTAAGAAAAATTTTCCCTTTTTAGTCTTTAATCGATCAATCAATAAACCCAAACCAATACCACCCATCATCACTAAACCCAAAAAGGCAAAAGAACCTCTAAAAGTTATCCAAGTCTCCTGATTTTTAATAAGATTAGGAAAAGTCCCTATTAAAGTGAAGGACAAAAAGAAAAATAAAATCAAAGAAAATCTTTTTACAGATTGAGCAATTAATACAAAAAATAATAGAAGTAAAACTATATCTATTCGATGAAAAAAACCATGATTGGTTACTGCAAAAGTATCAACCGCTAAATCACCTCTTAGAAAGAGCAGATAAGGATCAAAAGACTTTAGTAAACTCCGATAAACCAAACTTACGTAAGCTGTAAGTTTATTATCAAAAATTCTTGCTAGAGGAGAATCAAAAGCTAATCTTCTTTTTTCAATAACTATGTTAGCCAATGTTTCTTGGTCAATTAAAGAAAACTCTTCACTTCTCATCGCTGAATTCATTGTTTTTAATCTATATAAATAGTTGGCAGTTAATAGAAAAGTAAAAATGAGGACTAGTAGGGTCGGTAAAGTTTTTATAAAAATCTTTTTTAGTTTATCGCCAAACCCAAGCTTCTTATATTTAACAAACTCTTCAATAAAAAACATTAAATAAACAAGCCCTACCAAAGGAATCAAAATTATTTTGTGACCCTGATATTGGAAAAATCCCCAAAAAAACGGGACTATTGCCAAAAGCTTCCACCACTTACTTAAATATAATAAAGAAACTAAGCCCAATAGGTAAAAAAATATGCTAAACAAAGAATCAAAACCCATTCTGGAAAATTGAAAAATCCAAGGATTGAGAGTAGCAAACAAAGCAGCACTAAGCAAATAAGTTTTATTTTTAAAAAAATAAAAAACAATTAATGCTAAGAAAATTGGAATTGCGCTGCCCATCAACACCGGAACTATTTTACTGGCCAAAACTGAATTGTCAGGAAAAAGCAAAAAACCCGGAATTAATGTTGTGCTAGTCAGCTCAGAATATAGAGGTTTAGAAGGTGAAAAATACCAAGGTCGCCAATTACCACTTACATCAGTACCGTGTTTGAAAATAACTTGTGATTCAGCAACATAAACAAGCTCATCATAAGTCAACCCTGGGGGAATCGAGCTAATTTTAAAAATCTTCAATGCAAAATTAGCTAAAAAGATTAAAAATAATAAAATTAAAAGATTTTTTTTAGTCTTAATTAATTTCAAAATTTTTAAATTTTTTTTAGTCATGTTTTTAAATTATATAGACTAAACTCTTGATAGACAAATAGTTTTATTTTTTTGACAACCACTTTACACCCCAATAAGTCAGTGGGGTTTCTACCACCGACATAAAACATTTAAGTAACCAATAAGGGATAACAATACTGAAAATAAAAC
>CAYOIJ010000040.1:0-2885 GCA_964404025.1 uncultured Pseudomonadales bacterium | reverse complement strand
GAGAATAAGAAAAACGTTCAGCCAAAAAACCTCCCAGTGCCGGCCCCACTAAAAATCCAAAACCAAAAGCCATGCCACTAATACCCATGGCCACAGTTCTATCCTCTTTGCTAGAAATATCGCTCAAATAAGCTTGAGCAATCACGAAGTTACTGCCAAAAAGACCATCAATAACTCTAGATAAGATCAAAACCCAAACAGAATTTGCCATGGCAAAAACTAAAAAACTAATTGCTGTCATTAATTGTGAAAAAAGCAATAAGGGTTTACGGCCATAAATGTCCGAAAGTTTTCCCATAATTGGCGACATAAAAAATTGAAAAAAAGAAAAAACAGCTAATATAAAAGATATTTGCAGGGGACTAGCCCCTAGCTCTTGAGCATAAAAAGGCAAAAAGGGCAAAATAAGAGAAAAACCAAGAACTTCAGTTACCTTGATTAAAAATAGGGTTAGATAATCTTTCCTCAACAATAATTTCATTACCTACTTAAATTAGCTTATAAGCTGCCTCACTCCAAATACGAGAGAAGACGAAAGGTTAATTCTACCAAAAAAAAGCTCTTTCATCAAAACTGAATCCCTGGCATAAAGTGGTCAACCTAACTTTAAATGATCATAATGTATCAAAACATATAGAAAATATACAAGATATATCAATTAAAAGCCTTTTTAGCTCTAATTAGCAGAGTCCTTTATTGACTGCTAAAAATATTCAGCTAGAAACACATTTTCTTTTTGCCACAGCTTGAAAGCAAGGGTGGTTGGAGACTATGATATACTAATAAACCTTAATTGAAGATTATGAAAAAGAATACTTTAATTTTTATTGCTTCTAGCATTTTTTTAGCTCTGGTTTTAATTTTTAGCTTGAACAACACTAAGCAAAACTCTCAAGAACTCGATAGCATTAATAGCAGCTCTAAAATGGAAATTGACGATCTCGAACAAATAGTATCAAATAAACAAAAAGAACAGGATTATAGTATGCCAGCCACTCTTTCCGCCAATAAAACTCTCACTAAGCCAAAAATGCTTATAGATTTAGATAAAGAATATTTAGTAACACTCAATACTGATCAAGGAGCAATAGTTATCCAGCTTGATACTAAAAACACACCCATTACAAGTAATAACTTCGTCTATTTAACTCAACTAGGCTTTTATGATGGAACTATTTTTCATCGCATAATTGATGGCTTCATGATTCAAGGGGGTGATCCTCGTGGTGATGGCACTGGTTCTCCAGGATATCGCTTCGATGACGAAGATTTTCTTGGTGAATACCAACGTGGCACTGTAGCTATGGCAAACTCTGGACCAAACACCAATGGCAGTCAATTTTTTATCATGCATCAAGATTATGACCTACCCAAAAACTATGTTATTTTTGGCCAAGTAGTTGAGGGCATGGAGGTGGTTGATGCTATTGCCACAGCTCCAGTATCAATGAGTCTATCTGGAGAAAGATCTCGGCCAGTTGAAGCAGTTGTGATAGAATCAGCAGTGGTATCAAATCTTTAAAAACACATGGCAAAACAAAAAAATTTAGAGAATGCCCCTCAGCTACCCCTACAATATTCTAAAGATAATAAACAAGAAAAAACTTCTCGACCACAACTTCCCAAAGAAGATGCAAAAATGAAAAAAGACATACGTCGCATCGAATCTATTAGCAATGCGGTTTATGGTAAGCCAAGATCTAAAACAACCCATGAGCAAAAAACATCTACCACTGATTCGTCTGGAGAGCTTCTCTTGGCAAACTATAAGAAGTTAAAAAAATGGCGAGAAAATTATCTTGAAACCCGCCAGATTCCTCCAGAATTCAACACTAGTGACGAAAAAAAAGAAGAATTTTTAAAATTAATCGGCTGGAAATAAAAAATCTACTAAATAAAACTAGTAAGTGCTTCTTTTAAATTAAGCTCTTTAGGGAACTGCTCTACTAAACTTTTCTCTTTTAGTTGTTCTAATTCCTGATGATAGGCTCGTCTCTCTTGATCATGGTAAAAAAGGCCTAATTCTAAAATATCTTTTTTCATCGCTCGATTAATTGCCGCTTCTCGATTATTTATTTCATAATCAATTTTGAGCGCTTGGGTGTTTTCCATATACCATTTGCTGTCTTGCTTTTTGTTGAAAGTTGGACAGGGTTGTAAAATATCAATTAAAGAAAAACCCTCATGATTAATGGCTTGCTTAATTAACTCAACTAACTCTTGAACTTGTCCAGCAAAAGCCCTAGCCACAAAGCTTGCATTAGCCCCAATCGCCAAAGTCAGTGGATTGATTGCCTCCTCAATTACTCCCTGGGGAGTAGATTTAGATTTTGTGCCTTTTTTGCTAGAAGGTGATACTTGCCCAGTTGTTAAACTATAGCGCTCATTATTGTGCACCAAAACACTAATGTCATGATTACCTCTAGCTGCCGCTAGCAGGTGACTTAGGCCCTCTCCATATAGATCCCCATCTCCACCAGCAACAATTACTTTTAATCGATGGTTGGCCAACTTAATACCAATCGCATTACTAATTGCTCGACCATGCAGAGCGTGAAAACCATTAATTTTGATAAAATCTGCCATATTGCCACTACAACCAATGCCAAAAACTAGCACCACCTCAGATAAGTCCAATTCCATCTCTACCAAGGCTCGTTTAAGTGCTGTTAAAATACTAAAGTTGCCACAACCTGGACACCAGGTGGGGGCAATGGGTGATAGTAAATCTTGATTTTGAATAGACATAGTGTTTTATTTAAGCTGATAAGCTTTATCTAACTGATCTTCTTTTAACCACTTAATTAAATCTTCTGCATAAAAGGGCCGACCATCATAGCGCAACAGACTTTTAATGTCTTTTAATTGGCTGTTGGCTCTAATTA
>CAYOIJ010000039.1:0-3164 GCA_964404025.1 uncultured Pseudomonadales bacterium | reverse complement strand
CCTCTACCCCACTTGTTTTGGCTTTTTATACCGAGAACATAAAAAATAGGCAAAACCATGACCAAAAAGGCTGCCAAATCATAATGACCGGCAAAGGTAGATTGGACTCGAGCGTGTTCGGTTAAATATAAAACCATACCCTTGCTAAATTCTCGATTCATAGTCGAAAAAACTGGCCAATAAAGATATTTTTGACCATAACCGTAAACTGTGACTAAAATCAAAGTGAGGGCTAAGCTAGCAATGACTAGGCGCAAATCTTTTTCTGAGCGAACGCTAGAGTAAAGAATAAACAGTAAAGAGAAATATTCAATATAGCGCAGCAAATGTAAGAATGATTTGGCAAAGTGAATACTTTCTAAAGGAATGGTGCGAATAATAAACAGACCCGAGACAATCGATAGAAAAGCAATTGCGATGTAGGCAAAAATCCATTTAGCAGCAGGATTTTGCCAATCAATTTTTTTGCGCTTCACTTGAATTAAATAAAAAAGAGACACTAGGGCCACCAAGATATCTTCTAAGCGAACCCGGACAATGTAGCCAGGAATAGCCTCAAAAAGAGGTATTTTTGGATAGAGGGGGATAAAAATTAACAGAAATAAGCTAGCAAACAACATTAAGCGATTGTCAACAAAATTCAGTAGTTTTTTAGCAAAAGTTGATTTTTTAGCCATACTCAAAATTTATTTAATAATTGCTAAAGCTTCACGATAGATTGTCGCTTGTCTCTCTTTGCCAGTCAAGCGATAAATTAAATAACGCCAAAATGCACCAGCTCTAAGAATCAGGCGCAACAGCCATTGTTGCCAAGCTGGAAAATGCTTTTTCCAAATATATAAATAGCTTCTAAATTCACCAAGAATAGCGTTTTTGCTAGAAGAGCTAGCGCTACCTAAGTGAACAATCTTTACACCAGGATGAATAGCAATATCAAAGTGATGGTTTTTAGCTCGCAGACAAAATTCTTGATCCTCGCCATACATAAAGATATTTTTGTCTAGATAGCCAATGCGATCGATGACACTTTTTTTAATCAGCATGGCTGTACCAGCTACCCAATCTTTATGAATGAGAGCTGTTTTTTGATTTTTTCGATCAAGAAAGAGTTTTTGTAAGGGGCGTTGATTACGACCAGTATGTTGAGTAGATGGCAAAAAGCGACCCAGTACCGGAATGTCATCTAAAAAAAACATTTGGTTAAAAACGGCACAGAGTGATAATTGTGAACCACCTTGAGGTTGAAGGGAGCCATCAGGATTGAGTAAAGTGGGGCTTAAAATACCTAAATAATCAATGATTTTTTCACTATCTTGAGTGGTAGCAGTAGCTAGTTGATCAGGATGATTAATGAAAGTTTTAATTAAAGTTTCCAAAGTACCTTTTTTCACAATAGTGTCAGAGTTGAGCAACATTAAATACTGGCCCTTAGCGTTTCGGAGAGCTTGGTTATTGGCTCGAGCAAAGCCTAGGTTTTGTTTATTGGCAATGAGTTGGTAATTGCGAAATTTTGCCTTATTAAAAAACTTCTTCACTGCATCCAAGCTGCCATCTTGACTATTGTTATCAACCACATAGATTTCGCTATCTTTTTTTAGTAAGTCGCTGCTTTTAATGTCAGCTAATAAGCTCTCCAATGTCTGGAGGGTTAATTCTTTAGTGTTATAAGAAACAACAATGACGGATAAAAGCTTTTGCATAATTTTTTAACTTATTGGAATAAGCGGGGGCGTCCTAGGCGATAATTGCTAGCAGTTTGTGGTCGTTGATCAATGACTTTAGCTGGCACGCCAGCCACAATGTCATAGGGAGCCACATCTTTGGTAACAATAGCGCCAGCGGCAACTACTGCTCCTTCACCAATGGTGACACCAGGCATAATAATAGCTCTAGGGCCAATAAAAACGTAGTCGCCAATAGTGACTTTTTCTTCAATAGTAGTCATTTCACTTGATTTAACATCATGCTCACTAGTCCAAATCATCACTTCTGAGGCAATATCGACGTGATTGCCAATTTCTAGTCCACCTCGAGAATTTTCCAGTTGACGACGGCCATCCAGAGTGGCCTTTTCACCAATGAGAGTGCCAGCACCAATCTTAATCCCCGATGGATAATAAATTCTAGCCATCATGTGAATAGTAGAGCCTTTGCCAATTTTCATGCCAGAGAGTCGATAAAAGAATCTTCGCCAGCAATGAAAAGGTAAAAAACCAACTCCCCACCAGAGGAAACCAGTCCATATTTCTAAAAGAATAGTTTTTACTCGTCTTTTGGCTTTAGAGCGAATTTGACTAGAATTTAAGACACGTCCATTTTTATCTGTAATAGGCATGAGACTAGTATACAACACAGAGCGAAAACTGTTGAGGTCTGAGTGATTTAGCTCTTCTCTTTAGGAGGTGTAATACCAAAATATTGATAAGCCTTGTGAGAGACCATCCTCCCTTTGGGGGTGCGGCGAATAAAACCAATTTGTAATAAATAGGGTTCCAAGACTTCTTCGATGGTGCCAGCGTCTTCACTGATACTAGCAGAGAGAGTTTTAAGACCAACCGCTTTACCATCATGTTTTTTGATCAAAGCCATCAGTAGGCGTCGATCATTTTCATCTAAACCTAGCTCGTCGATTTCAAAAATTTCCAGTGCCTTAGTAACGAGGGCCGAATCAATACTGGCTTTTTCCAGGACTTGAGCAAAATCACGTACCCGTTTAAGTAGTTTGAGGGCAATTCTCGGTGTACCTCGGGAGCGCTCAGCCAAAGATAGCCGAGCGGGACGATCAATAGTACAGTGTAATTTATCACTGGCATATTTAATAATCTTTTCGAGTTCCTGGGGTTGATAAAATTCCAAGCGATGAATTAGGCCAAAACGATCACGAAATGGCCCAGTCAGTAAACCAAACCGAGTGGTAGCTCCGACCAGGGTAAATTTTGCCAAATCTAGGCGGACAGTGCGAGCGCTGGGGCCTTTACCAATGACAATATCTAGGGCAAAGTCTTCCATAGCTGGATAAAGGGTTTCTTCAACGGCTTTGGGTAGGCGATGAATTTCATCAATAAATAAAATATCCCCATCTTCTAAGTTAGTCAAAATAGCAGCTAAATCACTAGTTTTGGAGAGGGCGGTGCCTGAGGTAATGCGAAAATTAACGCCCATTT
>CAYOIJ010000038.1:0-3317 GCA_964404025.1 uncultured Pseudomonadales bacterium | reverse complement strand
CTCTATGATCCAGAAGAGATTAAACAATTTCAGACTGATTTTAAAAAGAAAAAGCAAACATTACTGGTTTTCAGTGCTATTACTGGAGAAGGTATGCCGGCAGTAGTGCAGAAGATTGAGAAGCTTTTTTAATTATTATTTATATTAGCGCGTAGTAAAAAATTATTAAAAAAACAGCCGACTAGTGTCGGCTATTTTATAATCTAAAACGAGTTTAGCAAGTAAGATCTACTGATTGTCGATAGTCTCTTCTTCTGGGATTAAACTACCTTCGCGCAACAAGTTAGAAGTTTCCTCCTCGTTGAGCAAGTCAGATAAGCCAGATTCAGTTTCGGTGGCTGGTTCTAAGCCGGTTTCTTGATTAATTGTGTCTGGCTCTCCAAGATCAGTGGGGGTTTCTGGAGGAGTAATTCCTCCTTGGGTACCTTGAGCTTGGGTGCCTTGAGCTTGTTGAGCTTCAGCCTGAGCACGCAATTGATCAGCTTGCTCACTGATTGACTCTAAGAGAGTTTCTACTGCAGTGTAATCTTCAAGATTAGTTTCCTGATCAATTAACAATAAAGCTTGTTGTAGAGCATTCTCAGCTTCCAAAATCTGTTGGTTTTGAATATAAGCTTGGGCTAAATTGTAGTAGGCCACAGCCAGATCTGGTTTGCGTTCAATTGCCTGAATGAAGAAATTGCTGGCTTGTTCCCACTGCTCTAGGCGCATAAAGAATTGTCCTAGGTTAATCCTCATAAAGGGGTCATTGGGATTGGTTAAAGTTGCTTGAGAAAGTGATTCAAAAGCAAGCTGACCAGCATCTTCGGTGACATCAAGCAATTGCAGATAGATATTAGCTAAAACCAACCAGTTTTGATATGCACGAGGTTGTAAAATCGTTGCCGCCCTAGCTTCAGTAATGGCTACATTTACCAATTCCATGACCTGTTCTTGTTCAACTGGAGTAATGTCTGTTTTATTTGATAGAGCTACTGCTAATTCCAGAGCACTAGATGCATAAATTCTTCGCCAATCAGCAGATCGATTAGCTAAATTTCTTGATTGTTCTTGTTTAACAAAAACCTCATTAAAGTTTTCTTCACTAGCTGCCTTGCTTGCCTGATAAGCCGCAGCATGAGCAGCATAGTGTAGACCAATTTGATAAGTTAAGAAAATCAAACCAAGCATAAATAAAACTGAGATGGTAGTAAAAGTATAGCGATTAGCTTTATTATTTGGTTGTAAGTTAAAAGGATCAAAAAGATTATTAAAAGAAAACTTCTTGATTTTGTAACTATCCAAATTAGCTGCTAAATAGAAACTCAGCGCTATAGCTAATAAAGTCAGCATCATAGCATTTAGCGGAGAGATAATTTGCCAGATAATAGCAGCAATAATAAAGTATTTGAGACCTTCAGCTTTTTGCTCTTTTTTGACAGTGAGCATACGAACACTTCGAGAACTAAGAAAGATCCAGCTCAAAAGGGCTAATAATCCGCCACTAACTATTAAAGTTAATGGGAAAATAGTGGCACTTTCAAAACTAAATTGCCAGACCTCAGAAGTATTAAACCAAGTCGGTTTAAGTAAATTAAAAGCTTGGCCATAGCTATTGGGGCCATAACCGAAGAGAGCGCTACGAGTTACAGCTAAACTTTCTCTAGCAATAGCAACACTAGCAGATAAAGGCATTAATACTGGGCTAGTTTCTTGACCAGGCAACATAGCATAAGCATTGACGGCCAAGCCAATCACCAAAATAGCAATAATAATTTTTTGTACTAAGCCCTCTCTTTGATTTTTTGATAGTAAATTGAGCAAAATTAAACTGGATAAAAGCTGAATGTTTAGCAAAATTCCCCCAGTTAGGCTAAAAGAAAGGTCATTGGTAAACTCAAAAACACTCAGACGATTGAAGATTTGACTAAAACCAATGCCAAATAGTTGCAAAACAGAATTAATGGCAATTATTGAACCAGCAATATTCAGAGCCTGAATTACTTTTTGACTATGATCTTTTTTGATCAGTGTTGGAGCAAAAATAATAATCAGCACGAAACTGATAAAGAAACCTCCCCAGCCAAGTAATTGGTCAAAAGGGTATTGGCTAGTTACTAAAGTGCTTAATAAAATGCTACCACCAAATAGAATGAGCGGTAAAAGTAAAGGATTAGAGCTCAATAGCCATTTTTTTTCTTTAAAACTATTGAATATATAGGTGAACAGCGTGCCTATTGCCAAGGCAAATAGTAATAAACCCTTACTATTAAAGAAAGGATTATTAATACTTGGAATAACCAAAATCGGTATCAAGAAAGCGATGAGTAAAACGAAAGCGGTGTAAAGGTTGGTTTTGGTATTTTTTGACATATGCCTTTGAATGGGTTAATTGTTTTTTCCACTAATTTATACTACACTGAATATACAAACAATTCCTATGTTTAATATAGCGAATATAGCTACAAAAGTGAAGCAGCAATTAAGGCAAAATCCAGAGAAAAAAACCCAAAAGGGGATTAGTATCATTGAAGTTTTGATTGTTGTAGCAATTCTTCTAATTTTAGCGATCAGTCTTTATCGTACCATTGGCCGTAATATTGATAAGGCAAGGGATGCTGACCGAAAAAAAGACCTCAAGGAAATTAAAGTTGCTTTCGAGAATTATTATAACGACAATGATTGTTACCCTCCCGCAGATGCTTTAGAAACTTGTGATAGCCCGGTGCTAGCACCCTATTTATCTCAAGTACCTTGTGATAAATCGGGGCAAAATTATCTGTATTTGCCAGTGGCTAACGCGCAGGGTAATACTTGTGGTGGCTATCGAGTATTAGCTCAAATTAGTGTTTTGAGCGATCCGATGATCGAGCAAGTAGGTTGTCCGGGGGGTTGTGGTGTGCCAGTAGGAACAGAAGATCCAGAAACATATAATTATGGTATTGCTGAAGGAGTGCCACTTGATCAATCGGTAGCAGCTCCAGTGCCGACGGTGGATCCTTCAGAATGTAGCAGTGTTGAATGTTATTGCTGTAATAACCCAGGAGATGATTGCAATGTTTATGATGGATCTGGCACATGTAATGGCAGCGCTTATGCAGATTATGATACTTGTATTTCTGCTACTTCTTGTGTGTCTCCTTAAAATATATACTTAAATTACTAATAACGAAAATTATGCAAAAAACTAAAAACAAAAAAGCCTTTACGCTGATCGAACTATTAATTGTGATGGTGATTTTAGCTATCTTATCCGGTTTAGGACTAATGGCATTTGGCACAATTCAACAGAAATCTCGAGATAGTCGACGCAAACAGGATTTGGCCAATATTAGTAA
>CAYOIJ010000037.1:0-3337 GCA_964404025.1 uncultured Pseudomonadales bacterium | reverse complement strand
CTCTTTCTTTGAGAAATGTAACTAGGATAAGTCAACAACTACTCTGTAAAACAATGACTCATTGTAACACAAAAACAACAGTAAAATAAAAAGCTATGCCTAAGCTACCTAGATTAATTTTTGTTTTCTGGCTTTTTCTTAGATTTGAGTTTAGCAAAAAAGACAATCACAGCAACTGCTACTAACAAAACAGCTAAACCAATTAATGGTCGATATAACAACCAAGCTATACCAATGGTTATTAGAGACAAAACTAGTGCAATCGCGCTAGTCAATAATCTAGTGCCAAAGCGCATTATCTTGGCAAATAGTGGGATAATGCTAACCAATATGGTTAAAGGAGCTATTAGGGTGTTTAGTCCAACAAACATGAACAAAAAGCCTAGTACTCTAATCAGCCAACTCATAAAATAGTTAGTTTCAACAGCGCCCTTAAACATTTCTTCAGCAGACACCTCACCCAAGCGAATCATTTCAATGCTTTGATCATTCTTAGTTTTATAAGGCTTAAGGGTTTCTCCCTCTTGTTTGGCCATTACACTAACCACACTCGGTCTTAAAACCTGATAAGAAATTCTTACATCACCAATTTGCGAATTGCTGGGATCTTCACTTTGATAAATATAATTATTAAACACTTGCCATTGTTCTTGCTGTGTGTTGGGTAAATCTGCCAACAAATCATTCGCTAAACTTAAGCGCTCATATTCAGATAAAGCGTGAATTAGACTGTCGGGTAGGGTATAGGCACCTACACTCACCGGACTAGCAACCTGCTCTTCATTTTCTAGGGGTTTGCTTTGAGGATTATTATGATTCGCTTTTTCTTGAAAATTTTGCGCGTCAATCAAGCGATCGCTCCAAGTTTGTTTATAAGAGTAAGTAGTTGTACTTTCGGTTCCACCTCCTATTTTTTCTACTGTCTCCGTCTTTTTTTCTTCTGACCATTGATAAAGTTCGACGATTCTCCGCAATTTTAAAGCGTTCTCATTAATAGCAAAGTTATCATCGCTCAAAACACTAGGGGTACGAGCTTCACCAACAAAATGTATTAGTTTCCCATCTTGCGCAGGATCAATATTATCAGGCTCAGTGCTTTCAACAACACTCGCTCCCTCTTCTAAACTGCGATGAACCTGAATGCTCCGACCCTCATTCCAAATTAAAATGGGAAAAGCAATAACAAAAAGCAACAGTCCAGTGAAAACATTTCTAAGCGAACTACCCAGGCGCTGAAACCAAGAGCGCTTGTCTACCTTTGTGACTTGGGAAGAAAATTGGCTTTGATCTGTCATATAAAGATAGTGTAGCACAATTTTGCTTGAGCTGTTATGGCTTAAGCTATTATATAATTGGACTGTGTTAAAAGTTAAAAACAAGCTTGTTTTAGTCCTGATTCTGTTTTTAGCTGCTATTTTAAGGCTAGTTAATACCAATTGGGACCAGGGAAATTTTTTACACCCTGATGAACGCTTCTTGAACATGGCAGTCCAAGAATTAAAGCTGCCAAATAGCTTGGGTGAATATCTTAATCAAGAAATTTCTGGACTTAATCCACGCAACTATGGAAAAAATTTTTTTGTTTATGGTAATCTAGCTCCCTCACTAAATAAGTTGGTTAGCAGTTTACTAAGACAAGACTCCTTAGAAGAAATCACTATTACTGGTCGGGTGTTGTCAGCTTTGGCTGACCTAATGATTATCCCCATTATTTACCTAGCGGTGTTATTACTGGAAAAAAACTTGAAAGGCAGGGGGGTAAAAATTGCTCCCAATACTAAATTATGGGCCAGTTTAATTTATGCTTTATCAGTTTTACCCATTCAACAAGCGCACTTTTTTACCACTGATACTTTTCTAAACCTCTTTGTGTTTGCTAGTTTCTATTTTAGTTTGCAGTTCTTTTTCAAAAAAAAACTTTATTGGCTAATTTTAAGTGGATTTTGCTTGGGACTAGCAATTGCTAGTAAAATTTCTGGTATTTTTATTTTGCCACTTAACCTAAGCATTATTACTTTAAATTATTTTTGGCCATTCCAACTACAATTTAGTAAAAAAAATGTAAAAAAAACGCTTTTGAGAACAAGTAAAATGGTTTTGATTTTTGGCTTAAGCACTTATCTTTCTTTAAGACTTGCCTCTCCCTACTTATTTGCCAATTCATCTTTCTTTAAAATTGCTTTAAGTCCCGATTTCATCAATAACTTGAAAGAGCTGAAAACTTTTGAAAATAATGAAGTCTGGTTTCCACCAGCCGTCCAATGGATGAATCGTTCAAGTTTTTTTGGCTTATATAATCTGATTATTTTTGGCTTTGGCATTGTTGCTTCAGTTTTCACTTTCTTGGGAATAAGAGCATCAACTAAAAAAATTATTAGTTTATTTAAAAAAACTAAAAAACAAAAGCAATTATTAACACTAGTCTTTATTTTGGTCTGGATGGGTGGATTCTTTATTTATTACTCACAACAATTTGTTCAATCAATTAGATATTACTTAATTGTTTACCCCTTTCTGGCAATTTTAGCAGGTTTTGGTATAACTACTTTTTTCACAAAACCAAAAACACAATGGCTGTGGACGAGCATTGTTATCTGTCTCTTGATCTTTTGGCCGCTCATGTTTATTTCTATATACCTCAAGCCTCATTCTCGCATTCGGGCCTCTGAATGGATTTATCAAAACATCCCAAATGAAAGCCTCATCTTAACTGAGCATTGGGATGATGCCTTACCAATTGGGCCAAATGAGAGTTTTAAGTATTATAAGCAACAACAACTACCGGTTTTTGCTCCTGATAACAATCAGAAGTGGCTTGAGATAAACCTAGCTCTATCAGAAGCTGATTATTATATTTTGTCGTCAAATCGGGCTTGGGCTAGCATCATTAGAGTACCAGAAAAATACCCACAGATGAGCGAATTCTACCAAAACCTCTTGAACGGACAAAGCAATTATCAATTGATAGCTGAGTTTAATTCTTACCCTGGATTAGAATATTTAGGGATTCCTATTAGTTTAAAAGATTCTTGGGCGGATGAGGCTTTTACAGTCTATGACCACCCACAAGTATTAATCTTCAAAAAAATTGATGATCATCTTTAACTGACTGTGTTTAGAAAATTTAACAAACCTTCTTTAGATTTTTTATGGTCAAAATAATCTAAAACTTTATTAAATTTATCATTAACAAACTGTGGTTTGTCTAAGTATTCTTCAATTTTTTCTGCTAAGTCGTCTGGATTTTCTGATTCAAATAATAAACCAAAACCAGTTTGTTTAACTGGATCTCTAGCACCGGCTATGTTGGAAACTATAACTGGAGTTTTTTGAGCCA
>CAYOIJ010000036.1:0-3469 GCA_964404025.1 uncultured Pseudomonadales bacterium | reverse complement strand
ACCGACATAAAACATTTAAGTAACCAATAAGGGATAACAATACTGAAAATAAAACTCAAATTAGAATTTAAACCATATTGAAAAGAGTAGAAAGCAATACTGATAAAAATAAAAGTGTCTAAAAATTGAGAAATAAAATTAGAGACATTACTTCGGAGCCACAACATTTTTCCTTTAGTTTTAACTTTTATCCTGTGAAAAATCGCTACGTCCAATAATCCCGAGACCAAAAAAGCCACTAAGCTAGCAAAAGAAATTCTAGCTGCTCTTGAAAAAATCAGATTATAAGCTTCACCATCATTAAATCTTGCTGACTCAGGCAACCAAGTCACAAAAATTGAATAAGCCATAATAATAGCCACCATGATCAAACTACTAAAAACTAATTGTTTAGCTCTTTCTTTACCTTTCACCTCGGTAATAACATCATTAATGGCAAACAAAATCGGAAAAACAAATATTCCCACACTGACATTTAATTGATAATTAAAAACTTTAAACAAAGGGATAGTTTTCATGCTCATAATTTCAGCTAAAGCTAAACAGGTAATATAAAGAGCAACCAAAAAATCCATTTTATTAATTTTTGTTTTCATAATTAGCGTTAATAATTAATAATTTAATAATGAAATAGTTTAACACAATTCATAACCAGTAACTGTAATTAGCCCTTACTTTTAAAATCACAGATTTCAAGTTTAATGGGGTGGCTGACGAGACTTGAACCCGCGACCTCCGCTTTCACAGAGCGGCGCTCTAACCAACTGAGCTACAGCCACCATTTTTTTACTTTGCATTATAACAAAGTGTACGTCGGGAGGGATTCGAACCCACGACCTACTGCTTAGAAGGCAGTTGCTCTATCCAGCTGAGCTACCGACGCTTATAAACCAATTAATTTATCTCTGGTCTATTTAGCTCTTGCATTATACTAAAAGCCCAAGTATTAGACAAACTAAAAATTAGTGTTTTTTTGGACAATAAACTTTCATTAATAACTCCTTGCAAAAAGCAATTTCAAAATTATTCTTTTTAAATTTATTTTTTGCGATTTGGGCCTATTAAAATAATGCTTGTCAAAATATGCAACTAAAGAATCCAAATCTTTTTCATTAAAATCTTTTGTCTTTATCAAATGTTTCCCATGAATTTGAGTTCCTTCTGACAAAGCTCTATCACTAACAGACTTAGTAAAAAGATTATTTTCAGAACACATATTATAAAGTCTAGTGCCATAAAGTGGGTTCGCGATCATCAAGCAGGGCTCTACTTTATATTTTTTATAAAGACTAAGTGCCATCTTTATCGTTTTAAACATATCACGTTTTTTTTCTCCGGGAAAACCAATTATATAAAATGCCTTAAGATGTAATTTTAAACTATGGGCCCATTTAATCACTTTTAAGACATAGTTTAAGTCTAAGTTTTTTTTGACAACATCATTTAAAATTCTTTGATCCCCAGACTCAATAGCAATTCGCAAGTCAGTACAGCCAGATTTTTTGATTTTTTTTAATAAATTATAAGTGAGCGTATCAGCCCTAATACCATTGGGCGTGTCCCAAGAAATTCTCAAATTGTTTTTAATAATAAGATCTAAAATTTTCTCAAATCTTTTTTTATCAAGACTTACATTGTCATCTTCAAAATGAAAATTTTTAATTTTGTATTTTTCAATTAACAATTTCAAATGTCTTATCACATATTCTGGAGAATGAGCGCGATAACGTTTCCCCATATGTAAATGTATTGAACAAAAAATACAATTAAAAGGACAGCCTCGACTAGTAAATACTGACATGCTTTTTTTGTTTATTGCAGATCGATTAGCGTATAAAAAAGGATGTGAAAAATATTTATCAAAATCAATTAAATTGTAAGCTGGAAATGGCAGTTTATCTAACTCTTTAATGTATTCTCTGCTTTTATTTTTAATAACACGACCTTCGCTGTTTTTATATAAAATTCCAGCGATTGAACTTATTTGTTGTATCTGATAATTTCTATAATTCTTTACTATCTCAAGGAAAGTATATTCACCTTCCCCCAGAACACATATATCTATTGACTTGTTCTTTTCCAAAATTTTTTTCCCTCTTATGGACGGATCTGGTCCACCAACAACAACAATAGCTTTACTATTAATTCTTTTACATAAACGAGCTACTTTTAAAGCGTTGTTTAATTGACAGGAGAAAGGTATTGTAATACCAATAATTTGAGGTTTAAACTTTCTTATTTCTTTCTCTAGTCGATAATAAGAAGTGCCATAAATATTGCCATCTTTTATCTCAGTGGTTTTAAACTCTTCAACTAAACAATCAAAAATTTTAACATTTCCAAGATTTTTGATTAGAGAAGCAACGTACAACAAACCTATTGGAAAATATGCATTAAAATCTGAAGATTCTTTATAATAAGTTTGAGGCGGATTGATTAATAAAATTTTCTTTTTATTCATATCTAAATCAATTGATTTTATGACAGGTAACGAACGAAACTTAGACCTTCGGTTCCGCCCTCATAGAGCAATACTTAGAATCATCCGAACTACCGACGCTTATAAACCAATTAATTTATCTCTGGTTTATTTAGCCTTTGCATTATACTAAAGGGCCAAGTATTAGACAAACTAAAATCAGTATTTATGAACTGATAAACAATTTTTCCTGAGCAACATTTATTTTTTAATCACTAAATAAAAACGATTAGTATAGGAAAAATATTTCTTCCTGAACAAAAATGGATACAAAAATACATTACATAGGGCATAAAAAATTAATTTGAAAAAGAAATATAAATGACTCAACCCCTTAATTTTTAACTGACTAACCTGTAATTTATAAAGAAAATTTGACCAACGACAATCACCACTAAATATTAGTTCTGCATCAAAATTATCCTGCCATTTTTTTATCTCTGTTGGGGAAGGAAGACCGTGTTTAATGTGGTCTTGTAAAAAAGCTACCTGTTCTTTATCACTCACAGCTTGATAAAGATCTTTTTCAGCCGCAATATGTTCTTCGGTTCCTAAAGGAGCAGAGCAGATTAACTTTTTGTTGCTCACTCGCAACATTTCTTTAATTAAATCCATTCTATCTTTTTTGGCCACATGTTCTAAAACATCAACACACACTACCGCGTCAAAGCTTTCATTTTTAAAGGGCAATTCTTTGCCATCATAATACAGACTTTTAATATTATTTTTTAAATATTTCGGTGACTGATTAATTTCATCAGCAATATTAACCTGATAATAATCCTTAGCTCTAGCAATTTTTTGCAAAATTGCTTGTTCACCACCTACATCTAAAATTTTTTGGTTTCGAGAAATTTTACTAGCAATAAAACGTTGCCGCTCATGAATATCGGGCGGAAGCAAATAAAAACTGTGTACTAATTTTCTCTCTAAATTAGATATAAAAGACATCTTTGTCATTATATTAGAGAATTTATGCGAGGCAACAAG
>CAYOIJ010000035.1:0-3637 GCA_964404025.1 uncultured Pseudomonadales bacterium | reverse complement strand
TATTAGCTCCTTTTGGTAGTGGTAAGTGCTTAACAAAAGCAAATGATGTTGAAATGGGATTCAATTTTGTTGGTAATGATACAAAAGGTGTATTAGAGCTTTTGGAAGAAATAGCCACAAAATTTGATGAATTACCAATTTTATGATAAAATTAAATAAAAAAAACTCTTATCTACTGCCAATAGATAAGAGTGAAGAAGAAGTTTTGACCTTATAAACACTTTAAATAATACTTTAAAGAGTAAGGACGACTTTATAAAACACTTAAATTATTAAATTTAACACTATTATTATAGTTTAAGTGTTTTGTAAAGTCAATTTTCAAAAAATAAAAAATATAATGAAAGGATGACTTTATAAAATGTCAGTAAAAGCAACAGTAGAAAATGATAATAAGATTTTAGAATTTGAGAAAAAAGTAAGTGCTACAAAAGTGGCAAAAGATGAACCGAAAGTAAGATTTAGTAGGAGTGAGGTATATATGAAGGATAAATCTATTAATTATCAACTTTACGCAAAACTACAACAAATTAGCCAATTAAATATGGACACAAAAGAGAGATTTGTGATGAAGTCAGATATTAATTTTTCAGTTTGGGAAAATGAGGATTTTAAAGATGTATTTAGTAGACAAAAATTAAGTAGAGATTTTAAAAAATTGTCATCTGTTGGTTTAGTAGTTGAAACAGAAATTAATAATAAAAAAGCTTATCTTTTACCATATGATGAAGCCGAAAAAATGTTTTCATTAATTCCGACACTAACTATTAAATATTTATTAAAAGTAAAATCATCTTATTGTGTAAAAGCATTTATCTATCTTTTGAACTGTTATTTATATAAAGAAAAAATTAATGATAAATATTTATTCACTAAAAAAGAATTATGTGAAGCAGTAGGTTTAGCAGTTCATACAAAAAATAGAGAAGAAATTGATTATATTTTAAATTCTTTACATAATGAAGGATTAATAAGCTATCGTTCTGTTGTCGTTCATTATGAAGGACATACAGTTCCTTATTATGAGTTATTAGAAGTGCGTTTTTATGTAAAAGGATTGAACTATAATAAAGAGAAAAAGAAAACGATTAGAATTGAAGGTAAAAGACATATTAAAGAAGAGAAGATATTACCTCCTATTGAAGAAGAAAAACCGAAAGAAACAAAAGTAAATGAACAAATTAAAATGACAAAAGAAGATGAAGAATTTTTTCAAAATTGGATTAACCATTTAGATAAACAAATTAAAGAAGGAAAAGACGATATGTTTGCTTTCTAATCTATTGATTTAATCGTTCAATAGAACGTTAAAATATATACGCTCTCTATTGCTCTTATTTGGGCTTTAGAGAGCTTTTTTTATTGTTTATGAGTGTCAGTTAGGGGAAATGGGCAAAAGGCTCTTAAATTGCTTTCTATTGCTTTATATTTATATTATATAAAATTTATTTTTAAAAATAAAATCAACTCTCTTACAGCTATTGCCGAAACTCTCTTTTGTTTGAAATTTTAAAAAATATTTGTTATAATTTTTTTATAAAAAATAAAATAAAAAAACTCTTAAAAAGACTTAAAGTGGAGGATTCGGCATATGTTAAGAAATAAGATGGAACAATTCAGCAAATTACATAACTTTACTTTTGATTTTGTAGAGGATTTGGCGGAAGTCATTATAGAAATAGACCAATTAGAACAAAAGGCAGATAGTCCGAAAGAATTTGAAAGATTAACTTATCTTTTGTCTTTATTTGAAGAAGATTATGGACATTTAGATGGAGATACGATAGAAGAGTTTAAAGATATTTTAAGAGCAGACAAAAGAATAAAGTGGTAGTGTCGGCTATTGCCAAACTTAATGAAAAATTTAATTGATTAATTTAGCAAAAGGAGATTGATAAATATGAGTAAATTTGAAATGAGTTTGAATAATAATACAAAATCAAAAAAACAAATTGAATTAGAAAATAAAGATTGGGAAACGATTGATTTATTTATTAAATTTTTAGATAAAACAAAAGGGAAAAGTAAAGGTAAGAAGTTAGAAAAATATAGTTCTGTTATTTCTAATTGTTTAAATTTTGCTTTTGATTCTAATGACGATTTTAAAGAATTTTTAAAAGAAGAAGAAAACAAAACTAAACCAAAAGAACCAAAAGCAGTAAATGGCGCAAATCAGAATCATAACAATCAAAAGAACAACCAAAAGAGATAAGTTTGAGAGAGTCCATTTCGGATTCTCTCTTTTCTTTTGCCTAATTCTATATTAATGCTCTTAAACCTTATTTTTAGGCTCTCTATTGGCTTTTAAAGTGGTTAGGCTATAATTACCCTACCTTAATATTAAAGATGTTTAGAAAGGCTTAAAATGAGTTTTAGGGCTATTGTGGCAAAAGAAAAGAATAGAATATTTCTATCTGTTGCCGAAACCTAATGGCTAAAATCTAACAATTAAATAGTTTGAATATCAAAATATAATAGTTGTGGATAACTTTCATTTTGGCTCTTTTGAAGGTGTTTGTAAACGCTTAAATCAGATATGAAAACGCTCTAATTAGCTTTTGGTAAAAATTGTAATTGTTATAAAAGTGTCTGTTCACTTTTAACAAAATGTTATAAAAGTGTCTCTTCAATTGTTATAAAAGTGTCTCACTTCTAAATCATTACTAAATCATTTCTAAATCATTTAATAACTACCTTCCTCCCTTACGGTCGGAAGATAGTTATTATAAACGTCTCTTTACAGTTTGGGTGGTGGCATATAGATTTTTTTTGGGCTTTTTTCTCTCTCTTTCGGCTATCAAAAGCCATAAAATCATAAATCAAAAAAAAGACTTTATCTGATTCTATTGGATTCATTCTCTAATAGCTTTCATTTAAGCTCTAATAACATCAAAAGAAGGTTTATGAGTGTTTATAAGGGTTTATAAAAATAAAGTCTTAAAAAGCTTTAAAATGACGATATGACGACAGACGATAATTAAATCTAAACTTTACACTTTTATTCTAAATAAATTGTTTTAGATATAATAAATCACCTTATCTAATGCCATTTCGGCTACTTACGGACAAAAGAGAGCTATCACTAATGGTCGTCTTTTGAAATTAAACTCTCTATATAGTGTCTTTTGATGTGAGCATAAGAGAATAGGCTCTTAAAAAATTTGAATCTCATAAAATATATCCCCCTTCATAAAACAAATTAGTCGTTAAACCATACAAAACTATACATCTTACTATTGAGACTGCTCTTAATTGATACAGTTTAGAGGACTTTTGCCACTTTCTATTCTGACTATTGAAGAGTTGGTTAGAGAGTGAAGTAAAATTAAAAGTTAAAAACAGCTATTTAAATTAATTATCGTCTATTCTTTTGATTTGCTTACAGATTGCTTTTATTTGCTTTCTATTGCTTACAAAAGATGATTTATGAGTATTTATAAGGGTTTATAATTTAAAGGCTTTATTTTGCTTTAATTAGTTAGTTAGTAGAGCGGAATTTTCGGCTCTACTTTTTTTTATTTATTGCCACAAAAAATTTTCGGCAATCTAATCTATAATCTTTCTTCTTTTGCTATTGGTGGACTTAATTATTGCTTACAGATTTAATACTAAAATTGATTTATGAGTGATTGGAAGG
>CAYOIJ010000034.1:0-3993 GCA_964404025.1 uncultured Pseudomonadales bacterium | reverse complement strand
GTTTTTAAAAACCTTTCTTGTGAATAAAATTAGACAGTAAGTGGAAGAAAAATAAATCGCCGTTCAAGCTACATGTAGTATAGCAATTTTTTGAGGAAAAAACAAGAAATTTGAGGGGAAATTTTAAGTTAATTTTATGGTTCTTTCTCAGTAGGTTTATTTTTGTTGGTTTCTTTTTTTTAAACTATAATGATATTTAATGAATATTAAAAATATTGACACTTCTTTTGATTTTAGAAAAGATTCGGGTGGTTTAGATCCGGACAGATACAGCACAACGCTTAAAAATTATCACAAGGTTCTCTGGAGCAAGCCATTACCATCGGGACAATTATTTCTTTTGGATAATCATCGAAGTGATTCATACTTATATCATAAATCTTCAGTCGGTGAGTACTTTCTCTCTAGTGATTCTATTATCGCCACTTTTACTAAATGGAAGCGCATGACTCACATCATCAATCATTTTTCAAAAGAAGAAAATGAAAAATTTAAAAAAATTGGATACACAATGGGCGGCATGATTATTTTTCCAAGTAATCAAATATCAAGTTTACCAACAATAAATGCAGAGCGTGGTTTTAACAATAAAATCGCTGATCGATTTGACTTGACTCTGGAATGTATTAGGCTTCATTATGCTAAAAAAGATCATCCCATGCAGTCAGTCCTTATGAGGTATAAAAAATTCTTCGATTTATTCGTAGATTTTAGAGGCTATGTTGATTTCTTTTTATTAAATGACCTTGTTGAAAACAATTATTCAGAGATAAAGTTTTTTTTAGAATCTGATAATTTTAATTTATCTGCGCTTCCTTTAAATATAAATGATTACACTGAATATAAAAACAATTCAATAGATTTTATAAAAAATAGAAATAAACGAATTGACAAGTATATTCAATCTCAATAACAACTACATTTTTTGTTATCAGCAAGAAAATTTATATTAATTTCTCTATCTCTTTTACTGCTTCTCTATAAGCACAATAATCACAATCATCGCCTGCTTCTGGTATTGTATTGCTATTTAGACACTTATGGGCATCTATTATCGCTTGCTCTACCCAATCATCATTGCCTTCATAAGCAATTAAAGTTATATCAAATTCCAGCTTGGCATCAAAAGCTTCTTTATCAGTAATGCCATTGCAATAAACAAAATAACCAGTATCAGAAACTTTGTACTCATTTTGCCTTAATAACCACTGATATATCTCCATTTGTCGTTTATAACCATCTTGCCAATCTTTATCTAACTTGGTTATCTCTTCCATCTTACTGGTCGATTTATAATCAACCACAATATATTCACCCTTTGAATTTATCCATAAGTCATCAATCGCCCCAAAAACCAATAAATTAGTGGCTTTGTGTAAATATTGCACTCCAACAAAATTTTGTCTCCAATCGTCTAACTTTTCGTGAGCTACTGGCTTGGCGTCCACACCATATTTTTCTATCAATGGATGTTGAATACCACTTGCTCTGTGCGCATCAAACTCTAATTTTAAGAGCTTATCTACAGCACTATTCAAAGCAAATGGAAATCCAGGAGGTCTGGCGACACCCAACCGTCTATCCATGTAAAAACATCTGGGGCATTCTAAAAATAAGTCAATCTTTGAGCGACTAAGTTTAAAGGGTTTGTTAGAGTCAGGTTGATAGCAATACTTTTTTAAGCGTTTAGGATTGTAATATTGAGACATATTTAAATATTCTGCTCATTTCTTAACTAACTAGTCAGTTTGGTATCTATTACTATTTTTTTATCTACAAGTCTGACTTTTTTATTAAAAGCTAAAGAACCTTTATTACCAATTGCTGAATAGTCATATCCACGATTTTCAAATTCTTCATGAAGTGCAGCAATATAACTTGCTCTTGAACTTGTCCAACCTGAATTCCCCACTTCATTATTAAAAGCGAGTAGTAGTTGTTTGTCGTTCATTTTTTTAAAACGTTCTTTGAATTTTTTGTAATTGCTATTCATTTTATTCTTTTTCTAATAATTTCTTTTAGAAGTTTTAAATCTTCATCATTTATTAAATGAAAACGAACTTGTCCATATTTCCCTTCACGATCAAGTATCGATGATGGTTTAGATAATTTTTTTTCTAAAATGTCAATTTCATCAGATGTAGTGTGTTGTAATTCACCATAGACCCAATTCTGAGAAAAATAATAAAAAAATATGAATTCATCTCCCTTAAAAAGGCTACTATGTGAGCCAGCACCGCCTTTTCTGATAGAAATTTCTTCATTAGGAAATTCTTTTTCTACCCACTTTGGAATTGCTCTAACTGCATCTTTAACAAACTCTGTTTTAACTCTGGCTATAGTCTCCTCTTCTGACTCGGGAGGAGTAATCTTTTTTTCTTTAATAAATTTTACTGCTTGATCTTGATTTATGCGTTTGATTGGCTTTAGTAATTGAGAGAACCATTCAAGAGCTGCTTCACCATCTTTTTGTAAAATTAGATTAATATCTCGATTATGCTTAACTGCATTTCTAAAATCCTTTAAAGCAATGAATCGCTTTTCTATTTCAAATTTTGAGCGGAATGTATCTTCAAAGTATTCCCAGTTTTTTAGAACAATATTTGAATAATCCATAATGTCACAAAAATCTAGTTTTTCAGTCAAAGATATATCAAGCTCTGTCTTTGAGGGATTTTTCTTCAAAAATTCTTTAGTTTTATTATCCACTTTAGAAGTAATATCAGAAGGAATTGCCTTATCCCAATAATCTTGACCAATTTCTTTGATTAAGACAGCGTGAACTAATTTCCTTAGCTGATTTTCAATTTCATCTATTGCCTTATTAGCATTGTGGCCTGCTATTTGTAATATCTTTGAACCAATAAGTCTTTCAAATTCTTTAAAAATAGCATCTGCACGATTATTAATAAACACAGCATAATCATCGTTCTTAATTGAATCGTCATATTTGATCAATTGAGTTTTTAATGCATCTTCAAAATCTGGATTTTCTTGATCGTATTTAGCAAAATATTCACTGGGAGCCTTATTTAAAATTTCTTTGTTTAACTCTGCTGGAATAAAACAAAAGTTGGCAAGCAAATATTCACCTCTAATTTTATTTTTTCTAAGAAATTGCCTTGGAAAAATATGGTGTTTCTCTGGGTTGTTGAAGTTTGAACAAATCTTTGCATCTAAAGGTATTACTGCATTTGTTTTAAAATGCCTTGGTTGTCTTAAGGCTAGCATGCAGAAAAAAGCATTTCTTAAAGCAGACTTTGTGCTAATTTTACTTTTGACAATTCTTTCTTTATCAAGAGATATTGGATAATTAATCTTAACCTCTTTAGATTTAAGTAATTTATCAAATATTAATCTTCTATCCTCTTCCATCCTGGTTTCTCTAGAACTTGCATATCTATCACTCAAAGCAGCTTTCCAAAACCACTCATGAACTTTTTCAGCCACTGGTTTAGTCAAAGACCTTCCTGGGAGATTAAAATACAAATAAGCCAACATGGATATCATGGCGGGATAAGGCACGAAATCATAAATCTTTGCACCCATATTATTTGATAGATAATCAACAGATAGCTTAATAGCGTTTGCAATTTCTTCCCAATTTTCTTTTAATTCTTTCTTAGTTAGCTGCAACTGATAGGTTTTTCTGCAATAACCTTTAATGATCAGTGAGGCGGCGTGAGTAACCACTTCCGGTGATATTTTGCCAAAGCCATTTTCTTTTTCAATGAAGTCTCTTAGTTCTTGATATTCAAGTTTAAGATCAAAGTCCTCTCCCCAAGTTCCAGCAACAACTAGATCAAAAAGAGAAAGTCTTTTTCCTCCTTGATTTATTCTCTCAAAAATATCAACAGCTTCATCTAGTTCTTTTTCTCTAACAATGATCACTGAAAGTGGATAATTTGAAAAAATGCTTCTACACCTTTCGAAAGCTCTCTTACGAACATTGTTGAGTTTGTTATATATTTGAAGATGTTTATTTTCATCTAA
>CAYOIJ010000033.1:0-4235 GCA_964404025.1 uncultured Pseudomonadales bacterium | reverse complement strand
AGCTAATAGATTTTTACAATTAAAAATAACTTTTTCCAGCTCTAGCGATTCTGAAATGACGCCCATTGTGAATAGCATTAGCTTCAATTATGTTGGCGATCAATCGCCACCAGCAGTGCCAGACAATTTTCTTGGTTTTTCTCGCCAAATTAGTGGTGACTCGTTAACAAGTGAAGTATCTTATCGATTTACTAATCCTTATTTCACTTGGGATGCAGCCTCAGACGAGCAAACAGCAGTCCAAGGCTATTTTGTGTATTTTGGGCAAAATGAAGCTGCCGATCCAGAAGAAGACGGCTATTTTCAATTGAATACTAATTTTCAAGTTAATCAAGTTTTGGAAACTGGCACTTATTATTTGAGAGTGGCTTCTCAAGATCTAGCGGGCCACACTAGCCCAGCAGTAACTGGCTTCATATATGATTATCGCGGCATTTCTCCAGCACTAACAAGCAGTTTTAGTGAAACAGGAGATTTTTTGGGAGAAGCCGACTCGGTTAATACTAATAATAATTATTTACAATTGAGTAATAATAGTGAGGGTTTTTGGTTGGAAGAGAGATTAACTGCTCCGCCGGTTGGCATTCAATATGGGGGTAAAAATACGGCTTATGTGGTGAAAGAGGATGAGCCAAAAGAGGGCAAGCTATATGTTCTACGTGGTGCCAATAATGCCGCTTTTTATGAGTACGATGTGGGCGCGGATACTTGGTCAACGCTCACTGATGCTCCTGGAGCGGTTCGGTTTGGAGGTGGAGTAGTAGAGGGTCCTCCTGGCTATTTATATGCAGCTCGTGGCAATAATTCTACTGATTTTTGGCGCTATGACATAGAGGCTAATACCTGGGACGCAGATATTGCCAATGCACCTTTGACTATTAGCTACGGAGGTTCTTTGGTTTTTGATGGCGAACAGTATATTTATGTACTAAGGGGCAACAACTCCAACAATTTTTGGCGATATGATACTTTTTCAGATGAATGGCAAACTTTAAGCTCAGTTCAGTTTGGTGCTCCCTCAGATTCTATTAATGATAATGCCTACATTGCAGCTGATATAACTATCGATCGAGAAAATCAATTAATTTATGCTACAGCAGGTAATTTAAGGCATGGTTTTTCAGTTTATGATATTAATGCTGATGCTTGGGAAGTCTTACCCGATACGCCCGCTTTAACTTATTATGGTTCGGGGATCGAGTATGACCCTAACACTCGGGCAGTTTACTACACAGCTGGTTATTATTTTCACCACTTTTTTAAATATGATGTTGGTTTACAAGAATGGACTCAGCTAGCCTCTGCTCCAGATCGTTTTTATTATGGTGGTGGTCTAGTTCTAGTGGACGATTACTTGTTGGCTTTTCGTGGAGAAAATAACAATGGTTTTTATAAGTATGATATCAAAAAAGATAGTTGGTTAGTTCCCAATAGAGGCTTATTTGGTCGAGTATTTGAAAATAATAGTGTATTTACTACTGGCTATGGGGCAGACATAGTTATGGGTGATGGAGACAATTTCTATTTAATTAGAGGTAATTATGCTGATCAATTTGTACGCTGGAACCAAACAACTGGGGAGATTACTAAGTTGGCCAATACCCCAGCAGGTTTATATCAGGGCTCAGGTTTGGTTTATGACAACAAGCAAAATAAAATCTATTTAACTGGTGGCACCTATAATCAAAAATTCTATGTTTATGATATTGACAGCAATGTTTGGAGTGAAGAAGTGGCCGATCCAACACCTATAGTAACTGGCTACGGTTCTTCTATGGTTTATGATGGAGAACGTTATATCTATCTTAATCGTGGAAGTCACACTACTTCTTTTTATCGCTTTGATACTCAAGGAGAAAGTGGGGGAAAATGGGAAACTCTAAGCAATGCCCCTAATCGTTTGGGTTATGGAGCTAAGCTTGTATTTAGAGACAATCTGATTTATACGATGAGAGGGCAAAATGTTGCCAATAATCCACTCTACTATTATGACACTCTTGCTGAAGTATGGAATGACACTTTATCACCGATGTTGTCACCAATCTATAATGATGCATTTTTGGTTGATGGTAATGAAGGTCATTTCTATCTAGGTCGGGCTCACAACACCAGTGAATTTTATCGATATTCACTGGTTGGTGATTCGTGGCAACAATTAGATAATATTCCCGCTCAATTATATGCAGGAAGTTCTGCTGAAAGTAATTTAGAAAACAAAATATTCGTTTTAACTGGCACAGGAACTAATAGTTACAGTGATGCTTTGTACACCTATGTGATGGAGACTGAAAATTCAGCTTTTGTAGAAGAAGGAACCTATATGTCTCAAGTTCATGACTTAGGTGGTGTTTATCGTTGGGCTGGTTTAGAGCTTAATCAAATTACGCCAAGTAATACTACTTTAAGCATTGAAACTCGTAGCTCAGTTGATGGAGAGACCTGGTTAGATTGGGCAGAGGTAACTCAAGCTAAGGAGCTTGTTAATGGTCAATATTCTTATCGGATTAATTCTCAGGCAAGTCGCTACATTCAAATAAAATTTGATTTTTCATCTAGCGACGGTGTTTTTTCTCCTAGAATCAATGACTACACTATTAATTATTTCCAAGATCTTGATCCCCCCTCCAATCCACAGGACGAAGGCTTGAGTGTTTATAGTCAAGAAGAAGGAGGAGAACTTTTGGTTTCCAATGTTTGGTACAACCACTCTCATCCATATTTTGAGTGGCCTGAGCCTGAAGAGAGCTATGGGGCCAGTGATACAGCAGTTGGCTCTGGGGTGGCTGGGTATTATGTTTATTTTGGTCCAAATGAGCTAGCTGACCCAGCCGAAGATGGTCAATTTCAGATAGATAATAATTTTGAAGCAGGTTCGCTAGAAAATGGAGAAACTTACCATTTATTAATCAAAGCAAGTGACGAGGCGGGGAATATTAACGAAGACATTTGGAAGCCTTTTATTTATAAATACGATGCTAGAGATCCTGCCGCTCCAGAAAATTTGACGGCTGATCCCTCTGGATATACTTCTTTTAATAATTTTAATTTTTCATGGGATGCAGTGACTCCAGCTGGTGCTGATATTGTGGCTTATTGTTATAAAACTGGGGTGAGTGAGGGTGAGTTTGCTAGTGACCAGTGTATTGAAGGCACAGTGGTAGAGAATATTCCTTCATATCGAGTGGGAGTGAACACTTTTTATGTTCGAGCTAAGGACCAGGCTGGTAATTATAGTGCTTATGCCAATATTAATTATTTTTATGCTGATATTTCGGCTGCACCAGCTCCGCCTCGGAACTTACGAGTCGATCCTGAAACTAGTACTAATAATTTATTTAGTTTCACCTGGGATGAGCCAGCAACAGGCACTTTTTTGGGTTCGGCTTCAAATTTGTCTTATCATTATAGTGTCAACGTCTTGCCAGCTGCTTTTAGAGCTTCAACTACTAGCTTGAAATATTTAAATCCTGGAGCTTACGCAACTTTGCCAGGAGAAAATATTTTATATATAGCTACTAAAGATGAGGCTGGCAATATTAATTACAGTAATTATGCCCAAGTTTCCTTCTTTGCTAACACTGTAGCTCCGGGTATTCCTCTTGATGTAGAGATCGCTGATGTTTCGGTGAAGAGCACTTCTTCTTGGCGTTTGGCAATTTCTTGGGATGAGCCAACAGATGTGGGTAGTGGAGTCGACAATTACCAAGTTTATCGCTCTTTTGATGGAGAAAATTATGACTTTCATTCTTCTAGTGGTGGCACTTCTTTTGTAGATACGAGATTAACCCAAAAAACCCACTATTATCAAATTAAAGCTTGTGATAATACCAATAATTGTGGTGCTTTTTCAAACACTGTTAGTTTATATCCCGATGGTCGCTATACTGAAGCTGCAGAATTGGTTTCTGGTCCAACAGTTACAGATATCACAACCAAAAAAGCCACGGTTAGTTGGGCTACTGCTAGAACGAGCGATTCGAGAGTAGCTTTTGGTACCAGTTCTGGTGAGTACGCAGAAACAGAGGTTTCTAGTTCCGAGCATGTTTCTAATCACTCTCTAGAACTGGACAATTTATCTCCAGGAACTACTTATTTTTACGTTACTCGCTGGGTAGATGAGGATGGTAATCGTGGAGAGTCTGAAGAAGCAACCTTTAGTACGCTGCCACCACCATCAACCATGGAGCCGGTTGCTAAAAGTGTTGGTTTAGATTCAGCACTGATTGAGTTTACTT
>CAYOIJ010000032.1:0-4414 GCA_964404025.1 uncultured Pseudomonadales bacterium | reverse complement strand
TAGATATAAAAGACATCTTTGTCATTATATTAGAGAATTTATGCGAGGCAACAAGTAGCTTTAAAAGTGAGGTATAATGGAGGGTTGCCTTAGTTTTAAAAAAACTAAACATAAAATAAACAAAATCAAATAAAAAATGAAATTTAAACTAGCAGCTAAATATCAACCCACTGGTGATCAACCTCAAGCAATTGAGAAGTTGAGTGCTGGAATTGAAACAGAAAAAAAACATCAAGTTTTATTGGGTGTTACTGGTTCAGGCAAAACCTTTACTATTGCTAATGTTATTGCTAACACTCAAAGACCAACACTGGTAATTGCTCACAATAAAACTTTGGCTGCTCAACTTTATCAAGAACTGCGTGATTTTTTCCCAAAAAACGCCGTTTCTTATTTTGTTTCTTATTATGATTACTATCAACCAGAAGCTTATTTACCTAGTAGTGATACTTACATTGAAAAAGAGGCAATGATCAATGATGAAATTGACAAATTACGCCTAGCTGCCACCACCAATTTGCTAACTAGACCCGACAATATCGTAGTTGCATCTGTTTCTTGTATTTATAACTTGGGCTCTCCAGCTGAATACGGAAAATTTATCTTAGAAATAGTTGAGGGAGAATTGATTGAAAGAAAAACCTTGCTTTTGCAATTAAGTAGTCTGCAATATGAACGCAGCAGCACTGATTTAGAACGTGGCACCTATCGACTCAGAGGGGACACTATTCAAATTTGGCCAGCTTATAGCGACACTGCCATTAGAATCGATACCTTAAGTAATAAAATTAATCAAATTGATGAAATCGATCCTATCTCTGGTCAGAAACTTCCTATAGCACCTGGACAAAAAACAAGAAAGCATTTTGTTATTTATCCAGCCAAACACTATTTACTCAATCCCCAAACTCAAAAAGATGCTCTTAAAGAAATCCGTCAAGATACCAGTAAAAGAATTGAAGAATTAACAACACTTGGAAAAACTCTAGAAGCTTATCGCTTACAACAAAAGGTTAATTACGATTTAGAAAGAATTGAAGAATTTGGTTTTGTTAATGGCATCGAAAACTACTCAAAATATTTTGATGGTCGCCAGACTGGAGAACCACCATACACCTTAATTGACTATTTAAATTTTAATCAGAAGAAATTTGAAAAAGAATCTTTTTTAACCGTCATTGATGAAAGTCACATGACCATCCCTCAAATTAAAGGGATGTTCTTTGGCGATCGTTCACGCAAGGAAACTTTAATTGAATATGGTTTTCGTCTACCCAGTGCCATGGATAATCGACCACTCAACTTCAATGAATTTTTACAAAGACAACAACAAATAATTTATTTGTCCGCTACACCTAAAGAATGGGAAATTAAAAAAAGCCAAGGAGAAATTGTCGAACAATTGATTAGACCAACGGGTTTAGTTGATCCAAAAGTTGAAGTTAGAAGTAGTCAAAATCAAATTGAAAACCTAATTAAAGAAGTAATTAAAAGAGTAGAGTTGGGAGAAAGAACTTTAGTTACCACCCTCACTAAAAAAATGGCTGAGGCGCTAACTGATTATTTAAACGATCCAAAAAAAGTTAGAAAATTAGTTGGTAAAAATCCTAAGCGTCTACCCAAAGTTGCCTACTTGCATTCCGACATAGAAACCCTAGATCGCAGTGATATTTTAGATGATTTGCGCAGTGGTACCTACGATGTTTTAGTTGGTATTAATTTATTAAGAGAGGGTTTGGATTTACCAGAAGTTAGCTTAATTGGTATTTTAGATGCTGATAAAGAGGGTTTTCTGCGCAATGACATTGCACTCATCCAAACCATTGGTAGAGCAGCGCGCCATCTAAATGGATTGGCAATTTTGTACGCTGACAAAATGACTAAATCAATGCAAAAAGCTATTGACGAAACAGCCCGTCGTCGCCACAAACAACTAGCTTATAACCAAGAACATAACATCGATCCAATTAGTATCAACAAGCCAATTAGAGAAAAATTACTGCAAAGAGAAAAAGACGGAGATGAATGGGAAAAAGAGTTAAATCGAACAAAAAAATATAATAATAAAAAAGCTATTTATTTACAAATTAACAAAAGCACTAGGCTTAATTTAATGGCCATTGATGCTCAAAATTTAACTCCCGATGAAAGAGTCAAATTAGTTAAACAATTGCGCCAACAAATGAACAGAGCTGCTAGCGATTTAGATTTCGAACTAGCTGCTATCATTAGGGACAAAATTGCCGAATTAAAGCTGTTATAATACCCATTCACAAAAAACACCCACAGAAAAAAATGTCACAATCAACTATCAAAATTACCGGCGCTCGCGAACACAATCTCAAAAATATTGATTTGGAATTACCAAAAAATAAACTAATTGTTTTTACTGGACTTTCTGGATCGGGTAAAAGCTCTTTAGCTTTTGACACCCTTTATGCCGAAGGACAACGACGCTATGTTGAATCACTCAGTTCCTATGCTAGACAATTTTTAGGCGTCATGAGCAAACCTGATGTTGATCAAATCGATGGTCTGTCACCAGCTATCTCTATAGATCAAAAAACCACCTCTCACAACCCTCGTTCTACCGTTGGCACCATTACTGAAATCTATGATTACCTGCGTTTATTATTTGCTAGAGTTGGTCATCCTCATTGTCCCAAATGTGGTCAAGAAATCTCTACCCAAAGCATTGACCAAATTATCGAGCAAATTTTTCAACAAATTGAGAAACGTTTCCAAAGTAATTCTGCTGATCCTCAAAAAATTCTTTTATTATCTCCGGTGGTCAAAAATCGCAAAGGTGAGTTTGACGGCTTATTAAATAATTTAATCAAAAAAGGCTATACCAGAGCACGTATTGATGGTCAAATTTATAATTTAGAAGAACCACTAACCTTAATTAAAACTAATAAACATAGTATTGAGGCTGTAGTAGATCGTTTTGTTCTCAACAACAAACAATTAAAAGATGAAGAAGAGAAGCGCTCGCTTCGCTCGCGCCTCAATCAATCTGTAGAAGATGCGCTACGTTTAGCTGACGGTTTAGTTTTACTAGTCTGGGTTGAAGACACTGGTTTTGACTTTCCAGAACGTCCTCAAAAAACTAGCGAACAATTGTTTAGTGAAAATCTAGCTTGTAGTGACTGCGGCGTTTCACTTAAAGAGTTAGAACCAAGATTGTTTTCTTTTAATGCTCCAGAAGGTGCTTGCGAAACCTGTAATGGTCTAGGCTCAATTTTAAAAATAAATCAGCAAAAAATAATAGCTCCTGGTCTCACTCTTAGTGAGGGAGCAGTAATTCCTTTTGCCCGAACAATGAGTAATGACACCTGGTTTTCCCGTTTAGTTAAACAAGTTGTTGAAGCAGAAAATTATGATTTTCGCAAAACCACCTGGGAAGATATGGACGAAAAATTTCAACAAACTTTACTTTATGGTAGCGACAAAATTTATGAAGTAGTTGGAGAAAATCGTTTTGGCCATGAAACTAGTTTTGAAACTAAATTTGAAGGTTTTGTTAACAATCTAGAACGACGTTATGGAGAGACTGATAGTGAATATATCCGTAAAGAAATTGCCTCATTTATGCATAAGGAAACCTGTCCTAGTTGTCAGGGTGACCGTTTAAAAGCAGAAGCCTTATCTGTACATATTGATGAAAAAAACATTGCTGAAATTAGCCAATTAACTATAGACCAAGCTTTAGAATGGATTGCTAAATTACAGAAAAACCAAGAAAAAATTCTCAGTCAAAAAGAAGTGAGTATTGCTGAAACAATTCTTAAAGAAATCTATAGTCGTTTACATTTTTTAAGTGCAGTTGGACTCAATTATTTAACCATTTCTAGAGAAGCAGGAAGTTTGGCTGGAGGAGAGGCTCAACGAATTCGTTTAGCTTCACAAATTGGCACTGGACTTACTGGAGTACTCTATATTTTGGATGAACCAACCATTGGTTTGCATCAACGTGATAACCATCGACTAATCAAAACTCTACAAGAATTACGTGACAAAGGTAACACGGTAGTTGTCGTTGAACATGATCGTGATATTATGGCTGCTGCTGACTTCATTGTTGATTTTGGTCCTTTAGCTGGTCAAGAAGGTGGCAATATCGTCTTTACTGGCACTTATCAAGAACTACTCAAAGAAAAAACTTTAACGGCCCAATATTTGTCTCGCCAGAAAAAAATTATTCGCCAAGACAAAAAAGAGGGAAGACAAGTAATTGATCCAGAGGCGACAGTAGCTAGTGTTTTTGAGCGCTCAAAAATTTCATTTCGTGGAGCAGCTCATCATAATCTCAAACAAATTGATGTCGATTTTCCACTCAACACTTTCACTTGTATTACCGGTGTTTCGGGATCGGGCAAATCAACTCTTTTAGATAATGTCTTGCACAACCATT
>CAYOIJ010000031.1:0-5617 GCA_964404025.1 uncultured Pseudomonadales bacterium | reverse complement strand
ATTGTTTTACAGAGTAGTTGTTGACTTATCCTAGTTACATTTCTCAAAGAAAGAGTTGCATGAGTGTTTATTATCAAAGAAGGGCTTTGGCGGAAGATAAAAAATCCAAAAAGGTAATTAGTGATGTTTTAGCCATTATAGAAACAGCTAAGCAGTTTGGGATCGAAGTTGAGCGCATTCCTTATACGGAACTAATTAAATTGAATTATCAGGGTGAAGAGGCTTATCTTTACCACCGTACACCTCCCCACACCACCGCAACCGCTCACATTTGTTGTCGCAATAAAACTATCACTAGAAATTTACTAATTAGAGCTGATCTTTCGGTTCCTAAGGGTTATTTACTCAAGGACAGCGATAGTCATGAATATCAACTAAAAGTTTTTAGTGACCTTAAAAAACCCCTTGTTGTCAAAGCTATTGATGGTTCAGAAGCAATAGCAGTAACCACTAATATTAAAAGTCAAAAAAAATACTTAGAAGCGCTAAAGGAAAGTTTTGCCTATGATCGGGCTGATGAAAAGCGGGCCTTAGTTGAGAGAATGTTCAGTGGCAAGGAGTATAGGATTTTAGTTAATAGAGAGCAAGTGATTAGCATTATCGAGCGTGTACCAGCTAATGTGATTGGAGATGGACGGCACACGATTAGAGAATTAATTAAAATAAAAAATGAAGACCCCAGAAGAGGTAATAAAAAAGATGACAAAGCTCTGTTTAAAATCAAAATTGATCAAAAAATGAAAGATTTTTTGGCTAAATCTGCTTTGGATTTAGATAGTGTGGTCAAAAACAAGCAACAGGTGTTTTTGCGAGCTCACAGTACTTTGAATATTTCATTAGGAGGTGACACTGTTGACGTAACTGATCGTGTGCACTTTTCAGTTAAAAAAATTGCTGTTCGGGCCATTCAGGCGATTCCAGGACTTAGTTGGTCGGGCATTGATTATTTAACTAAAGATATTTATGCTCCACAAAAAACTGATGATTACGCCATTTTAGAACTCAACTCTTCTCCGCGTTTAATTTGGCAAGCTCAGCCTTATTCTGGAAACAAACAACCAGTCTTGCAAGAATTTTTAAAAAGCGTTTTTTCAGACCTTAAGTTTTAATTTTTTAATTATTTACTCGAGTAATAATTCAATCTTGAGTAAAATTTGTACTTGATTTTTTGACTAAATTTTGTTATCTTAAATTAAGTGATAGTTAACCAGTGAATATGTCATTCGCTGGTTTTTTTAACCACTTATTTTTGAAGTAAAATACAAGTTTAAGTGAAAGGGTTTACTATGACAAATCAACAAAAAAATCGAGTTTTAGGTCGTCGTTGGTTTTTAGCTAAAAAAAGACTTCTAAAAAAAGTACCCAAACTACTAAGCAATAGTAGGTTGGCTAAGCGTCGAGCAACCCCTGATCCGCTGGAATCTTGTATTAGTCAAAGTGATGATCCGCAAAGTTGTGCAAAAAATAGCAAAAAAGAAAAATAGGCTGAATTCTTCTTGATTATCTGCTTGATTCGCGAGATAATAATCTTTTATAGAAAATAGAATTATTTGTTAAGAAATACAATATAGAAAAGGAATTGAATGCCTAAGTTAACTAAAGTAATAGCCACTCTCGGTCCAGTCACAGAAACCGAAGAGATAATGAAGGAGCTAATTTTGGCTGGAATGAATATTGCTCGTTTTAATACTAAGCATGGCACGCCCGAGTGGCATTTAGAACGGATTCATCGAGTTAAAAAAGTTGCCAAAGAGTTGGGTAAACCAGTGGGTGTGTTATTAGATTTGCAGGGTCCAGAAATCAGAATTAACCTTAAAAATGAGGAGAGTTTTGAACTTGAAAAAGATGAAGAGGTTAAGTTTGTAGTTACTGAACCTGGCGAAAAAGAAATGAATATTCCTCAAATTGTAGTTGATGCTATTCAGATTGGAGATTTAGTATCTGTTGATGATGGAATTTGTGAATTTAAAGTTAGTGACAAGAATGAAAAGTCACTAACAGTCAGGTCTTTGAACCCTTGTGTGATTAAACATCGCAAAACAATGAACACTCCAGGTATTGTGATTGACATGCCCTCTTTGATTGATAATGACTTAGTTCAATTAGACAATATGAGCGACAAGGACATCGATTTTATCGGCTTGTCATTTGTCCGTAATGCTAAAGACATTGCTATCTTGAAGGATGAACTAAAGAAACGTGATCTTCATGCCGACATTATTTCAAAAATTGAGAATCAGGCAGCCTTAGATAATTTAGATGAAATTATTGAGGCTTCAGATGGAATTATGGTGGCAAGGGGTGATTTGGCAGTAGAAGTACCTTATGAACAATTAGCTTTTTGGCAAAAACTGATTATTGAAAAATCTCGAGCGGCAGGCAAACCAGTCATTACGGCCACTCAGATGTTGGAAAGTATGACCTTTAGTCCTCGACCAACTCGTGCTGAGGTAAGCGACGTAGCCAATGCAATTTATGATGGTACCGACGCAGTCATGCTTTCTGGAGAAACTACTTTAGGTAAGTATCCTGTCAAGTGTGTGGAGACTCAAAGTAAGATTGCCCTTTTTAATGAGCCCTATGCAGAAAATTATTTATGGGAATTTGCTGGTGAAGATTGTGTGAGTGCTATTAGTTGTGCGGCCTTCAATCTTTTAGAAAACCGCCCAGACAGTGTAGACAAAATGGTTCTGTTAACTAGAACTGGCAGAACAGCCAAGGCTTTTTCTCGTTTTAGACCAGGGGTGCAAGTGAAGGCTTTAACTGCTAATGAGCATTCTTATAATAAATTGTCATTAACTTTTGGTGTTGACCCTATTTTGACCGCGCCAGAGTTTTTTCATTATCAAACAGAAGACGAGTTATTGAATAGTCTTAAAGAATATGGAGTTGTTAAAAAAGGAGATAAAGTCCTTATCATTGCCTCTTTTGCAAAAGATATTGCTAAGCGAAGAACTGATTCTCTATCTTTGGTGACAATAGTCTAATTTGTATCTTTATTAAAAAAAAGTTAAACTAAGGATAGTACTTAAAAAAAGGAGTTATTGTATGGCAAAAAAAAGAAGTGGTCTATTTCCTTTATTAGTTGGAGCAATTGCTGGCGCAACCGCTATTTTCTTTTCTGATGAAAAGAATCGAGCCCAGGCAAAAAAAACTTTAAAAGAAGTTAAAAAGAATCCCGAAGCTTTTGCTAAAAAAACTGCTGAAAGTGCTCAAAAAACAGCCAAGAAAATGGCATCTAAAGCAAAGACCGCTGGTCAAAAAGCGATTAAAAAAGCTAAGGCCAAGTCAAAAGCTGGTGTGAAAAAAGCATCAAAATAAGTGGTTTAAATAAATTTACAGTGATTTGATTAGTTGATTAGTAAAATCGTCGATTTTCTCTTGGTTATTTTTATCTTCAATGTAGCCATCAATTTTTAAACTGCTAATGATTTTTTGTCCGCCCTTTGCCAAAAAAGTTTCTTCCAGGGTATCTACAGCTGCGCAAAATTTTGGGTAATTGCTATCTCCACAACCAAAAAAAGCTAATTTTTTTGTACTTAAATCTGGTAAATCTGAAGAATACTCTTCTAGAAAATCAGCCATATCACTACAAGGCAAGCCATCATCCCAAGTAGAGGAAGCCATGATTAATAGCTTTTCAACTTGAGCAATGTCTTCAATGCTGGCTAGATTGATATTCTTTATTTCTAGTTCTTTTCCAGCCTCTCTCACCTTTGTTTGAATTTGTTGAGCCACAGCCTCAGTATTACCAGTTAAAGTACCATATAAAAGAAGATTTTTCATAAGCGCCTTTCTTTATTGCTGAATATATTTTAGCAGATTTGTTTTAAGATATCCGTTGACCAATTCCCCCTTCGCTTCTACAATGAAAAGGTATGGAAGAAACTGCACTTAATTGGAAAATTGCTGGTAAAGCTGGTGAAGGAGTGATGTTGGCCAGTAAAATTTTTGCCAAACTCTGTCAGCGCCATGGACTGAAAGTATTTAATTATTATGAATACCCTTCTCTAATTAAAGGGGGTCATCAAACCGGACAAGTTTATGCTGGTATTGAAAGTGCTCATTGTCAGCGTCGTCATCTAGACCTATTGGTTCTTTTTCATCAGAATTTTTTGGATTCTTATTTAGATGTTTTAGATGAACAGTCAGTAGTTTTAATCAATACTAAAAATTTTGATGCTAGTCAATATCCTCAACTCAAGTCTAAAGTTGTCCCTATTCCTTTTAGTCAATTGGCTAGACAAAAAATTGCAGATATTTTGACAGCCAACATAATGGCTGTTGCTGTTAGTGCTAAATTTTTTGCTCTTGATTTAACTAAATTGAGCCAGCTTATCAAAGAAGAGTTTGCTAATAACAAGAAATTAATTGCCAATAATCTACAGGCTATAGATCTAGCGAGTGAAGAGTTTGAGCAGTTGATGCGAACAGAGTTGGCTGATTATAAAATAGAAAAATTTTGGTCAAATAATCAGAGTAATGAAGAAAATAAAGATATTTTGTTAACTGGTAATGAAGCGGTGGGCTTGGGAGCAATCAGCGCTGGTTTACAGTTCTTTAGTGCCTATCCAATGACTCCAGCCTCTGGTCTTTTACACTATTTAGCAGCTCAACAAGAACATTATCCTTTAGTGGTTAAGCACAGTGAAGATGAAATTGCGGCGATCAATCAAGCTCTGGGTGCTTCATTTGCTGGAGTGAGAGCAATGACTGGTACATCTGGCGGCGGTTATGCGCTGATGGTAGAAGCTACTTCTCTGGCTGGTGTAGCCGAATTACCCTTAGTAATTTTAGAAGCGATGCGGCCTGGTCCCGGTACCGGTTTGCCGACCTGGAGTTCTCAAGGAGATCTAAATTTCATTATTCATGCCGGACATGGAGATTTTCCTAAAGTAGTTTTAACACCAGGTACGGTTTTAGAACACTATGAGCTAACTCGTCTAGCTGTTCATTTAGCTGAAAAATATCAACTACCAGTTTTTGTTTTATCTGATAAGTATATTTTAGAGTCACAACAAAGTATGCTTCAGCCAGATTTGTTAAATAAAAATGAGCGTCTTTCTCTATTATCAGAAGATTCAAGCACTAGCGCTTCAGATAAAAGTGAGAAATATTTGCGCTACTTAGATACAGCTAGTGGTATTTCTCCACGAGCCATTCCTGGCTTAGACTCTGCAGTGCATTTAACTAATTCTTATGAGCATGATCAAGAAGGTTTTGCCACAGAAGAAGCCATGGTTGCTAAGAAAGCCATGGATAAGCGCCTGCGAAAATTAGAAACGCTTTTGCCCGAACTACCCAAGCCAATTATTTTGGGAGCCAATCCACAAGAAGCTGAAAAAATTTTAATTAGTTTTGGCTCAACTATTAATGTTTTGCAAGAGTTATTAAGATTAATGAAAAACGAAGATGCTAAACTACCGACAGTTATTCATCTGCCCTGTGTAGCGCCATTTTTATCTAAAGATTTCAATAAGCTTTACGATTGGCAAAAAATTAATGATCGAGGTCAAGAAGTTTATACTGTTGAAGGGAACGCTACAGCTCAACTAGCAAGTTTAATTAGAGCCAACAGCCAATTAAAAGACATTAAAAGTCTGTTGCGCTATGATGG
>CAYOIJ010000030.1:0-6031 GCA_964404025.1 uncultured Pseudomonadales bacterium | reverse complement strand
TCTTTTTCTGCTAATAAATTAACTGGTACTAATTCATTAAGTTTAAGCATTTTGATTACTAGGATCAATTAGAAAACCATCTAAATCTTGTCGGCCAAGCTCTAATTTATGTTGGCGATTATTTAATTTTTTACTAACCAGCATAGTAGTTTTAACAACATGACCTTTTAATTTAAATTTAACTTCTACGACAGGCAAGCTACCTTCTTCTTTTTCTTTTTGAAACCATAACAAGTCTTCCAGATCCAGTAAGCCCAGCTCACCAGCTAAGTTACGAGCAATAGCGCTATGAAGTCGTCCGGTATTAATAAAAGCTGGGGTAGTTATACCCTGCTTTTTTTCACCATAAAGAACAATTTCTTCTCGCAAGTTAATTTTAGTAATTTCGTCTTTTATTTTAACTCGATTCGAAAAATCACTAGCAAAGAGGGCTTGGGCGATTTTTACCCCATGTTCAGGATTAATAACATTTAGACCCTCTACCCTTTCTAGTCGACGACGCATGCCGGCGCGATTAGCAGCTTGAATTGATAATCCAGGTGTAGCATTAAGTTCCACCACCATTGGACCTTTAGATTTGTGCAAGAAGATATCAATTCCAGAAAAAGCCAGGTCTGCTACTTCACTGGCCTGTACGGCGGTCAAAAGTGCTTTATACCAATTGGGAATAGTAATGCCATTTAGTTTTTTTTTGGTTCCTGGCAAATACTGAATGTTTTGTTTCTTATGAGCAACGGCATAGGTAGTAATGCCACTGGCAATATCAATTCCTACGGCAATTGCTCCCTGCGAGACATTAGCACGACCCGCAGACTCTTCTGTGGGCAAACGCAACATGGCCATAACCGGTACGCTGTTAAAAACAATAACCCTAATATCAGGCGTGCCTTTATAAGAATACTTCAATAGTTTGGGGTGGATGGGGATGCGTTCTTCAATGATAACGTTATGATTAGTGCCGTGAATACTGTATTGGCCAGCCAGGATGTTTCTGCAATGTAGTTTAATATCATCTAGACTCCATTTTTCTCCCAAAACATTTAGCCAGTGTTCACTATTAACTTTATTTCTAAAAGCAATTACGCCGGTTCCGGCGTGACCATTGGTGGGTTTAATAACAAAATCACCATCTAGTTTTTGCCAATCAAAATCATTGATATCTTCGTCAGTGCCCAAAATCCCATAAATTTCTGCACAAGGAATATCATTGTCATTTAACAAAATTTTAGTAGCGTATTTAGAACGAGCGATCGCTTTAGCTTTGCGAGAGTTACGACTCACGTACAAACTATTACGAGCATTAATGCCTAGGAGGTCGCTAGCTGTGGCTTGTTTAGTCATAGTCGACTTTTATTATTCTTCTAATCCTGAAAAATCATCAGCCATAAATTTTTTAAATTTTTCTGATTTACTTTTATTGCTGAGGAGGTCTTTGAAGCGAAAATATTCAAAAATTCTTAGTCCGGTATAGCGACCAACGGCCAGATTGATAACTGTTACCAATAAAATGGTTATCTCTGGTTTTAAAATGACAAATTTTCTGACAGTTTCGTTGTCTACTAATAAAGTACCAACAATAGCCAATATTAATGTTTCAAAAGTGACACTGAGGGCCTCTCCTCTACTAGCAAACATCTGAGTAGTCATAAAGTTTTCAGTAAGCAAAATGATAATAAGCAATGGGAAAATGCTTACATTAAGCACCAAATCAATTTTGAATAAAGAGGCAACAATTAATAAAAACAACATTGACATTGAGACAATGAGCAAAAGCATAGCTGTTTTTGGCAAAAGTGGCATTTTTAAAAATCTCACTAAATATCTTGCCAGAGTTGCTGATAGAAGTACGGCTAAAAATAGAATAATGCCGGCAACGAGGCCAGTAGACACAAAAGCCACTGATAAAACTGCTGGAATATAGATGCCAAAACCTTTAAAACCAATGACGTGTCTAGCTATAGCGATAATCGAAGCAATGACTGGAAAAATCAACATAATTACTACCAAGCTTGCTGGTAAACCCTGAGCGATAGCGCGGCGAATAGCTTTTTGTAAAAAATTAGTAGGGCTCAGTGGACCAATGGGATTTTCATCTAAATGCGCCGCCAAAACACTTTTTTGTCTACCTGTGGTTTCAGTAATGTCTTCGTCAGTTTTTTGTTGAATTTTTTCTACTATTTCTGCTGATGGGGAGGATAATTTAACACTATCGCTTGCTTCTGCTTCCTCAGTTGCTTCTTCAATCATCTCTAAATTTTCCAAATCGTCCCCTTCAAATTGAATAGGATTAATGGTTTGAGCGTAAATCTTTTGTTGTTTTTGATTTGGCCAAAGAGCTAGAGCAAGAAAGGCAAAAATAAAAAGCAATAAATAAGTGGGTAAGATTTTTTTAAAATTCATAATGGTTCGTGTTACAACTTTATAAGATGAAATTAATAGTTCTTTGACAAAAACTAATTAGGCTGGAAACTAAAAGCAGACTAAAAAATTGATTTAGGCGTAAACCAAAGACAATCATTGGGGCAATATTAAAGCCTGGCACAAAATAAGTAGCCAGCCAAAGGATAAAAACACTAATGACCATGGAAAACAAGCCGAGAGTGACTATATTAATAGGTAAAAAAAGAAGTTTTAAAATTGGTTTAATAATTTTTTCAAGAATGGTCAGGACGATAGCGGCTAAAATAAGAGTAAAATAACTACTATAGCCAACGTTAGGTAAAGCCCAGGCTAAAATAGCAATGGTGGCGATTAATACAATAATTGGTTTAAGTATTTTCATAAAATAGCTCTATATTTAGCTTTTCTTCTTGTTATTGTAAAAGATTTTGCTCCCTTAGTCTAGTATGCTGCTTTTTGGCGAAACGATGGGCCTCATCTCTTAAATGAACAACTAGGTGAAGAGTTGGATGGTTGCTGGGCAACTTGATTTCAATGCTTTGCCACCCGTTATTGGGTTTTTCTTGATTTTTTGGACGAAGTAAAACTAACCGATCTGGATTTTTAACTACAGACACAATTGGACAATTGAAAAATTGAGGATTTTTTTGCCAAACACGCTGAGCACTGCGCAACTGTCCTTTACCACCATCAATTACTATTAAATCTGGTCTGCCCCACTCTGGGTGGTTTTGCCTGCGCAATAGTGCTTCTTGCAACATGGCGTAGTCGTTAGGAGTGGCCTGTTGACGAATTTTAAAGAATTTATACTCACTTTTTTCAGGCTGGCCATCAATAAAACAAACCATGGAAACAGTAGCTTGTTGTCCTTGAGTATTGCTAACATCATAAGCTTCTATGCGTTGAAAACGATATTTTAAGTCAACTATGGCCTGTTGATGCATAATTTGGCGCAAGTGCACCAATGCCTCTTCTTGGATTTTTTTGGTTAAATTGGGTAAGATTAAATCAGGTTTTAAACGATACTGTTCTTGAGTAATTTCATTGATTAAATCAATTTTATTTTTAATTTTTTGTGCTTCTTCAAAATTTTCAGCTTTTGCTAAGCTTTTCATTTCTTTAGTTAGCTGTTTAGTTAGGTCACGGTTTTGCCCACGAAGAAACAATATTAATTGTTTAATGTTGTCTTGGTAAGATTGCGGATCAATTTTGTTACAACAAGCTCCAGGACAAAGTTCTAAGTGATAATAGAGACAGGCTTTATTTTCTTTTTTGTTTTTTTTATTACACCAAGGAAAAATTGGTCTAACTATTTTCAATAGTTCGTCAACTTTATAAGCACTAGCAAAAGGACCCAAAATTGCTAGAGGCTTTTGATATTGTTTCTTTTTTAAATCTGTTTTGCGCAGTCGTAATAATTTTGGGTAGTCTTCTTTGGTAAAAAAAAGATAAAGTCGAGATTTATCATCTTTGAGCAGGCTATTGTAAAAAGGTTGATGGGCTCTAATTAATTCTGCCTCAATTAGCAGGGCTTGAAGCTCACTTTTTAGAACTTGTGTTCTGATTATTTTGGCTTTTTTGACTAATTGCTGGATCTTCGCTGAGAGCTGAGGATAACGAGTGTAACTCTTGATCCTTTTCTTCAGATTTTTGGCTTTGCCGACGTAAAGCACTTGTGAGTTTTCGTCCAAGAAGGAATAAACTCCCGGTTGCGAGGGCAAGGACGACAAGTCCTGCGCCCAAGAAAAGTATTCTTTCTGGGTTTTCGATGCTGATTTTTCCAAAGCCTTTGATTTCGACTTCATGACTAAAACTCTCTCCTTTTTGTAAGTGGATGTTAATATTTAACTTTGATTTTTTACTAAGTAAACCATCTTTATTATAAACGCTTAAAGGAATTTCTAAGTTTTGAAATGGCGCAATTAAGTTTGGCCAGTTTTCTGTTTGAGTAACGATTAGCTCATCACTTGTGAAAGTAAATTTAGAAAAATACCAAACCTGACCGGTAGGATTACTAACAATTAAAGAATACTTGCCGGGAATATTAAAATTCAATAATTCTTGCTCTTTTAGTTCAAGTTTAATTTCTGGTTTAATAAGCGGAAAATCATTTTGACTAAATTCAACATAAATTTTCTTTTTTTCAGCTTGTTTGTCAGTTAAATATGAGCCTGCCGGATAAGGTAAAACACTCGATATACCATTGATTGCAAAAGTAATATGATTAAGATCAAATTTTGAGAAATAATCAATTCCGCCGGTAGTATTTTGCCAAGTTGGATCAATTTCTTGCCAACTATTGTTTTCGAAGTTATAAAAGCTTGGCCAAGCATGCAAGACGTCGCCAACAACGCTAATTGGTCTCAACTCCTCATTGCTGCTGTAGGCATAGCCAACAATTCTTTTAGCAGGAACTTGTTTAATTCTTGCCAAGGCAACAAATAAATCTGTAAATTCTTGACAGGTAGCAAATATCCTATTTTCTGGCAAAAGACTATTAGCAGCACCTAAGCGATAAAACTGTGCGTTGAGATTCTCTTCAGTGTACTTAAGGGTTTCTACCACAAACTTATTGATATCGCTGGCGCTATTAAGTGTTGAGGCAGCTTCTTGCAAGTCTGGATTGTCAGTTTCCCAAAATTTTTGAGCGGTCAGGTGAGCTGGTAAAACTGGAGCTGGTCTAATGTCTGGATCTGCCTGCAGTTTTAATAGAATTTGAGCTAAAAGTTCAACTCTAAAAGAATTGTTGGCTGGAATTTCATAGGTAGCTATAAAGTTACCATCAGCATCAATTTTGATATTTTTTGGTAAAGGATCTAGCTGATGATAGTGAACCCTTTGTTTAGGAGTTTCTGGGGGTAAAGTAATTTGCGTAAGAGCGTTTTGGCTATTGGGATTGTCTAAATAGTAACTTAGTTTTAGGTCAAAAACTTGTTCTTCACCAAAAATAGCGCTGACAGCTTGCCCTTCGAGTTTGTCATAATGAAAAGTATCAAAATCCCCAGCTTGTTTGATGCTAAAGTTGCTAGGACTAATTCGATTGGCAGGACCAAAAATATTCGGTACTATTAAGTCTAATTGGTACTGGTCGTACTGTTCTGGATCTGCCAAGGCTGGAATATTGACCTCAAGAATTTTGCCACTAATATTGGCAATGTCAGCATCAAGATAGCTAATAATTAATTCTCGACTTTTTCCCTCCCCCAGTATTTGTTCTTCAAAGGTGACGCCAATGCTGGTTTGGCCAGTTAGTTTACTAACTTGTGGCTCTAGCGAAGCTCCATTATCAGTCACTCTAATATTTTCGAGATTGGTAGAGCTAACAACAATTCCATATCTATTGATAAAGTATTCGGGAGTGAGATTGCGGATGGTAAATTTTTGAGTTACTAGTGTTTTGCCATTAGCATTAACTCGATAAGTGCTATTAAGATTAATTATAAAATTTTTATCGCTGTCAGTTGCAAAAACTGGTTGGGTAAATAAACAACTAGCAAAAAAAATGTTTAAAAACAATATGTTTATCAAAAACAAAAAAACTCTTTTAGAAAAAATTTTATTAAATATTTTGCTAGCAGACATTAAATTAATTGTAGCTGAAAAATTAGTTTGAAGCTAATTCGGCTTCTAA
>CAYOIJ010000029.1:0-6117 GCA_964404025.1 uncultured Pseudomonadales bacterium | reverse complement strand
TATTGGGACATATTGAACATGACTCGAACAGTTGACAAAAGAAAAAACAAGAATTATTCTGACAATTCAGAAGATCTTGGCAACATTCACGACTACAATAAATTTCTTACTGAACTTAAAAAAGTATACGCGGAAGTTTATAAAACATTAAAACCAAACAAAAGATGTGTTTCAGTTGTTATGGATATAAGAAAAAAAGATAAATTTTTTCCACTTCATATAGATCAATCACGCATAATGAGTGAAATAGGATTTGAGTTGGAAGAGTTTGTTATCTGGGATCGAGCATCAGAATATAACAACATGAAAACTTTAGGATATCCATGGGTCTTTAGGTTTAATAAAGTACATGAGTATATCTGTATATACTGGAAGCGTTAAATATTCCGAAAAAACGATTGCATCTCAATTGGTAAAATTGAATTTATTTCTGGTTGACTTAAACTCTCATTCCAACCCACAATAGAAATTGGGTGTTTTCCGCCATAATCTAATATTCGTTTACTCATTTCGTCTTCAAGTAATATTCCATTAACTTCGCTTGATCCAGACTGTGGAGACACAATCATTGCAATAATGGGAGCTGAAAGTTGTGCATAGCAATTCATTTCACCAATTTCCTTTAAGCTAATTGAAGAAATACTGCGATTAACAATAATCAAATCTGAAGAACCATCAGTTTTTGTCATTGCTGCAAAAATATCTGGCTTAAACTCCCAACTACTGATTCCAGAAATAGAAGATAACATCTCATCTGAAATCAAATTAAGATTTCTTTTTGGTTTAAATATTTTGATTGTTTCATAATTTTTAGAAAACTTAATATCAAGAAATATTTTTAACCATTTTGCTATCGAATCCGTAAGTTGATTTTTATTCATTTATACTTGCACCTCTACAACTTTATTTTTTTCCCAAGTTCCTATTTTAATTTTTTTGCCATCCATATACTCAAGTAAATTAGGATGAGCCTGAAGAATTCTAACCAAGCTTGAAGAAGGCGTTTTATTTGATATTAACCACGCTTCTATAGGCAAAGCAACATAACAATAACCGAGTAGTTGACCAAGCTCTTTTAAACTTAAAGCTGTCACTTTTACTTCAATAAAGGCTACAGATTTTTTCTCTGGTAGAAAACCTACTATGTCCGGTTTAATACGAAAATTGTTACAAAAATCAAACACTTCAATTAAACCTGAATTGCGATCAATAAATTGATTAAGATTGCCTGAAGAAACATCAAACGCTTGAGCATGTTCGTCTATATGCTGAAGCTTCCCCTTAAACCATAGCTTTAGAGGATCATATAATTTTTGTTCTGGATTTGTGCGTTTAGATCGCGATGAAATAGGTCTATTTTTTCTCTTTTCAATTTTTTTATATTTTTCATGGATTTTTTTAGTTTTTTTTAAATAAATATGAGCACGATGATCTTTTAAAGAACTGACATTTCCGTCTGTTTTATTGTCACCAGTCAACAAATAATATTCCTTATTCTCTGCACTATTGGCTACATCTTCTAAATAAGTGCAACCCATTGCAGCATTAATTTGCCAAAATTTATCAAAATGTTTCCTTGCTTGAATTGGTATTCTTACATCATCTTCTCCAGGATGATAAGCTTTTAAAGCATTATTATTAATCTTTTTTGGTGGAAACCAGTCTTCCCTTCTATCAAACACTGCATATTCATTATGAGCAATAAGATCCTCAAATAATTCTTGTTTATGTTTTATACGAAAGTGAAACTGCTTGTAAAATTCAGGAAAAAACTTAACCTGATGTTCTCGACTCCAGCTTGTTTTACCTGATTCGTAATAATCTCTAAGATTTGAATCGCGAATGTTTGGATGCCCCCAATCAATAGTTTGTATTGGAAGAAAAAAGTTCTTTCTAAGAAAATTATCAATTTCTACTGGTAAATGCCAATTTCTAACAATTTGAAAATATGACCTCATCCTTCCCTGTGCGTGTTCTCCATTGCGCGGCATCCAACCACCAGCATTATTGAATCCAGCCGTATCTAACAACCCGTTAATAAATTCTATTTTTTTGCTAATAGAACTAATTTTAATAATTTCGGGTATATGAAAAGCATTAAAAGATTCAGCATTTGGAAAATTCGATTTTATAGAATCAAAAGTCGGTTTGTTATTTTTAAAATCAATAACTAATAGGGTTATGGCTGGATTTTCTACTACATTGTAAGTAGCATCAATGTTTGATTTTAAATAAGGAATAATATTATCATTTAACGATCTTTTTGTTGATTCAATTTGTTCAACTTTTTTTATTAATTTATTATCAAATAATTTGCCACAAGCTTTGCATCTCTTTTTTTCGAAACCAGTAACTAGGTCTCCACAACTTTGACAATGCGCGATTTTTACCACAAATTTATTTGCATGAGAAAATTCAACAGCTATTTCAAAACTTTTCTTATATAGATAACCACGTCCAGTTATTAATCCATATAAGTATGCTTCCTGCTCCGTGATTCGATCCATTGTTTTATGATAGCACTAAAGAAATAATAAACAAAACATTTAACTGTGTCAACTTTCTTGTGGATAAAAAATAATAAAAAATAGAGTCTATTTTTTTTCTATTCCAAATAACCAATTAAACGGTTAAGTAATCTAACTAATAATTTCAAAGAATTTTTAATAAAATTTTTCAACTGAGGCAGAATACCTTTGTAAATAATTTTTTCTCTTTCAATTCTAATGACTTTATATTTTTCAGCTTCCTTCTTATTTTTTTTCTTTTGTGGGACTTTAATTCCAACAAAAGATCTTCCCGGTATAGGAGCCTCAATCTCCACATCTCCCGATGAAGAGGCTAATGCCATGCCTATTTCCTTATGAATAGCTACTATTGAGTTTAGTGGAGTACCAACAACTACGTCCACAATATATTCAATGTTGTCTTCGTGTTTATTTACTTCTACAACTTTTGAAACTATTCCATAGTGTTCCAAAGTATCCTCAATAATATGAGCTGAAATACTTAAATCTTTAGTTTCATCTTTAGAAAAAGCCGGTTGCTTGTTTTTCTTCTTTTTTGTTGCACTCATAATCATTAGAGTAATTGCTTCTCTCTCCTGACTAAATTATACCTCATCGTCATTCTATAACCATAGCTTTAAATCGATTATCATAGTCTTCATAGCAAAAAGTCTGATTTGGTTAAAAACATAGTTAGATTATATAATCAAACTATGTGCTTGTGTAACAGCGACGAACTCAGCTCCCGACTCGAAGATTTAGAAGGCCTTTTGGCTGACGAAGAAAAAGATGAAATAGAAAGTTTAATCGACAGCGGTGACTGTGAAGATGCCGAAAGCATAATTGATGAATTGGAAAATGAACGAGTATGAAAAGGAACTATAAATATGAATTTTAAACAATTAAATCTTAAAAAAATAATGATTATACTAATCATTATTTTATTAGCTTTCTTTTCTTATCAAAAATGGACTACTTCTCGTCAAATTAAAAAATCTTTTAAAACAAGCGATATTAATATTGATTTACTTGGCACTGGTACCCCTCAACAAGTTTATGTTAGTTACTTGGATGATAAAACTATCATTGAAGTTAAAGAAAAAAATAAAACTATCACTCAGACTGAGTTTGCCAATAAAGAAATAAAGGAACCAACCAAGTTGTCTGCTGTTAAATTTAAGGACTCTGAAACTAAAGAATATCTTCATTGGTATCAATTTGCTGGACCTCACCAATTTGAGTCAGTTTTCTTTACCATTTATGATAAACAATTAGTGATGTTAATGGCTGCAGATTTAGAGAGTGAATCTTGGTACATGCCCTTCTGGACCAGCAGAGGAAAAAATATCTTAATAAAAGATATTGATCAAGACGGCTTCAAAGAAATTGTGGAGTTTGTCGATGAATTTCCTGTCAATGCACCACGATTAGAAGATTTAGAAATTAAAAAAATATTTCAAGAGGAATTTGCTAAGCAAGGTCTTGATCAAAAAGACATGGATGAATCATGGCAAATAATTAATCGAGAGAACAATGGTCTAGGCAGAGGCTTTAGAGTAGTTTGGAACATTTATAGTTTTGTGGATGTAAAAAAACCTTATTTTAAAAAACTAAATATTAAAGAATATGATGCTATGGTTGAAATTTTACTTAAAGATTCTCCTGCATTTTTAGGCACCGCCACTTTTTCAATGAATCCAGAAGATGGACTTTACACCTTTGACCCAGAAATAAGTCTTGCTGACACCATTAGTCGCAGACAAATAAGTAGAGATGCTATTGAATTTAATAACCTTGTCAGAGAATTCTGGGCTGGTGGATATTATCAAAAACCATTTGGAGAACAAATGCCAGAGATAACTGCCAAACAAACGGCAGAACTAATGGTTAGAAGATTACCTGAAGTTCAAGAGTGGCTGAATTTATTTTCAAAAGTAGATGGTAAATCATCGCTAGGAGGAATTGCGATTGTTGAATTTGATCACATGAAAGACTCAGAATACGTAATTCACGTCTATGAAATTTTATCTGATCACATAGCAACCTTTAATTGGTATAACGTCAATTTAGAAATTAAAGAAATTAAAGCAGAATTTTAAACAAAAAGGTTAAATAAATATGAAAAAAATCAAAGTATCCATCCGCGATGAGCAAACACTAGAACTACAAGAAGATGGTCAAAAAGGAGATTTAATCGACCTTTCTTCACTCCACGACCTAGATATCGATAAATCTACCATCAAAAGTGTCGTTGATTCGATAAAAAAAGATGCTTTTGATGCTGAAGTTGAGAAAATACGTAAAAATGTCGAGCAACAAAAAGAACTTGAGTTACAAATCGAAGAGCAAAAACTTCTCGAAAAGATTGCAATCTTAGAAAAAGAAAAAGAATCAGCTGTTAAATTAGCTGAAGCCAATGCTAAGAACTCATCACAAGAAGATATTTCCAAAAAAGAAGCTGAAATTAGCAAGCTTCAATCTCAGATAGAAGCTGCACAAACAGAAAAGAAACTAGCTGTCACAGAAGCTCTCAGGGTAGTTGAAAAAGAACGCGATGAACTCGTTCATAAGCTTGATAAAAAAGATTCGGAGTCAAAACTTCTTACTACCTCTATCAAAGAAAAATATGAAAATGAGCTCAAGAGTAAAGAGGAAATGATTGAGTATTACAAGGATTTGAAGGTCAAAGCCTCGACCAAAATGCTAGGTGAAACCCTTGAACAGCACTGTGAAATTGAATTCAATAAGCTTAGAGCCACTGCTTTTCAAAATGCCTACTTTGAAAAAGATAATGAGGGAAACGCAAAGGGCAGTACAAAAGGAGATTACATCTATCGTGAGACTAATGATCAAGGTGTAGAAATCATTAGCATCATGTTTGAAATGAAGAACGAGGGTGATGATACAGAGAATAAGAAGAAAAATGAAGATTTCTTTAAAAAGCTCGATAAAGATAGAAATGACAAGGGTTGTGAGTATGCAGTGCTCGTTTCATTACTAGAAGCTGATAACGAGCTATATAACACCGGAATTGTAGACGTATCACATAAATATCCCAAAATGTATGTCATCAGGCCTCAATTCTTCATTCCAATGATTACGTTGCTCAGGAATGCCGCTTTAAATTCGCTTAAATATAAAACTGAATTGGCTATAGTTAAGAGTCAAAACATTGATATTACTAAGTTTGAAGATGAAGTAAGTGGATGGAAAAATAGTTGGTTGAGATCAATGAAATATGCGGGTCAGCAACACGTTGAAGCAGTTGAACAAATTAATAAAGCGATTAAAGATCTTGAAAAAGTAAGAGATGCACTAACGCTTTCAGATAAACACTTACTCACAGCTGAAAATAAAATGGACGATCTCACTATCAAACGGCTCACTAAAGGTAATCCAACTATGAAGGAGAAGTTTGAGGAGTTAAAAAAAGATAAATAGCATTTAGTAGATTAAAATATATCATCTATAAAATAAGACAATCCCTTTTTATAGTGTCCGATTTGTCCCATTTCTTGTACAATTACTTCTGAAAGGTGCAAGTGGCTATGGGACACACGGGTTCCAGACCCACATGCTCCGCATAGAAATAAACACGCTCCGAAGCTGA
>CAYOIJ010000028.1:0-6133 GCA_964404025.1 uncultured Pseudomonadales bacterium | reverse complement strand
AGGCGCAACAACTCGTCCCTAACTGGTTTCATTAACAAAACAGAAAAAATGTTGTCCTCGTATAAGGCTATCTTCTCATTTAATCCCGGATATGTAGCTGATGAAGATTGTTTATATATATTTAAAATATCCTTTATGTAAAGTTGCAAATCAGCTAAACTCTCAAAATGTGGACTTTTTAATTTATTCATTGTTTCTTGAACAATTTTCAGCTCAGAGAAACGATCCAGATTTGTAATTTTTCCTGCCATATGGAATCTATCACCCTCAATCATTTCCAACATTGGTTCACACATCACCGCAAGCTGAAAGTGATCATAATCATTTAGATCGTATGGAAATTGTTCTGTTATTGATTCAACGAAATCAAAAAATTTATTTTCAAATGGAGCGATGCTTCTTGATAAGAAATACACTTTGTCTGCAAAGCGATCAAGTTCTGCCCTCTGTCTTGCTTCTTGATAGAGAGCTTCTTTATTCAAGCCTTTTTTTTCAATGATTTGATTACATGTTTCCTCATCAAGGGCAGAACCATAATAATTCTCCCCCATCATCAATAGTGCATTTAATCTAGAATTAAAATAATCACGCTGATCTAAATAATCTAAAACAACTTGTGTGTAATTTGTCGCCATTTCTTCATCAACTTTTTGCGAAATAATTTCATTTTTATTAAATATTTCTAAAATTTGTAATACTCCCTTCCCTTCAATTGATTGGCGAAATTGTTCTAAACTTGGTAGAGATAAAACCTCTGTTTTCTCAGCCTCTTTTACCAATCTTTCGCCAAAGACATTTTGGTATGCCTTCTCAATAACAGTCAAATATTTTTCATCAATTAATTTAACACTCTTGTCATAGTAATAGGGAAAATAGCTTCTATTACCCATGATAATAAAGCCTTTCTCTTTAAGGAACTGAAAAATATCCTCAATCTGACTTTGATCAAGTTCTAGGCCGTAAGATTCAATTTGGGGTAAATAATAATTATAAATGTAATTAAAAATCATCTTTTCCAAATTATTCTGAATTAGAATTGGAATAGTAATTCTTCCACTTTTCACGTCATAAATAGAATTATAAGAGGTAACATCAAGTACTTTGCCATTTTCATCAACAAAATCGACACCATCAATATTAGGCAATTCAGCTGCAATTTGTTGATGAACTGCCAAAACAAAGGGAGTAAACTCACTAATGTCAATTAAAGAATGAAGGTCTTCGTCTGTTAATTTGCTAAAATCATTTTCTACTAAAGAAACCAGCAATATTAATGGATCCATACCATAAAAATTCGGCTTATCAAAGAGTTTATCAATCATTTTATTAACCAAATTTTCTTGAGATATTTTCCTTGCCACCGCAACGTGATCTTCAAGTTCTGCAAAGTCTTTAAATTTTGGGTAAAGAACATTGGAATCACTAAGGACTGAGAAAAAGAAAAGTTTAATTTCTTTTTCTGACAAACCCTCTTCCATTAATCTTTTTGAAGTTAGTAGCTTAACTCTCTTCACTACCCCATCTATAGTCTCTTTTTTAAGAGAGGTTAAACCTAATTGAGATTCAATCCTCCAAAAATTACCTGTCATTGCTAAATCAAAATATTCCCCAAAATCTCTTGGATGCAAATTGGGTAAATATTCTTCTATGGCCTCGAAATCATTTTCTCCAGTCGCAGCTAAAATTAATTCAAAATTGGTTTTAGTCACTTCTTTGCTTAATTCAGCCGGTAAAGGAGTGTATTCAAGATGACTTGTTTCAAAATCTTTAATTGCATGAACCCCCAACGTTTCAGTTGCTCTTAAAACTGGTGCCTGATGTTCAATACCTCGATTATTATTACCAGAATGCTTAGCTAATTTACTTAAAACGTCAGCTTGAGCAGTAGATTTTAAACCAAGCTTTTCTAACAACTCGCATGATATAAAATCAGAGGTTGTTTCATGCAACCACTTCACTCCTAGTGAATTGCGTTTGTACACATTAGCCCGAAAGGCAGCTTTAGTTGTCCCATTAATTAAATGACCAACTTCATGAGCGAGAACAGCCATTACTTCGTCTAAACTATCATAAAGATTTATTAATGATTGCGAAATGCAAATTGTTCCATCAGGATAAGCAAAGGCTCTCGGTTCTTTACCCCTATTCATTATTACCACCCTTACTTTACCCTCCCAATCTTGATTGCTCCCAATCATTTTATCTACATAATCTTGAAGAATATTAGTCCTATCGGTGTTAATTTCTAAACCCTGAGTAGAAGATAAATATTGAAATTCTCTTTTTACACTCTCTGTAAGATCTTTTGTTTGTGTTTGGTTGCTTATATCTTTAACTTCTATTATAATTTTTCCTCTAACGTCTATCTTCACAGCCGGATTAAAGCGGTATTCGTCCCCCATTTTGACTCTGCTCTCTACCTGTTCGCTTGTTTGAGTTAATTTAGCAGCCAAACCCAAATTATCCCGACTTTTAGTTGCATCCTTTTCAGTTTGCGCAACAGAACCCATCGAATATCTTTCTAAAGTAGGGCTTGAATCCATGCTCATGTTTTTCATTATGACACAAGAAAAATGACAATAACAGAGATGAAAAAAAAATAAATAGTTATTATTTTTTTTGAACTGCTGTTTAATACCGGCTAACGCTGATGCTGGAGCATCTTCATCAATAATATTTAGCACCTCTTTGACAATTTTGCCAACACGTTGGATACTGACCGACTCATCTTCAAGCAAATCGATGAGATGCTCGGCAATTTGCTGTTGTAAGTCAAAAAGACTATCTTGCGCAGAATCATTATGGTTAGTAAAAAATTTGATTACAAGTGAAAATTTTCTTTAGAGAAGTAGACAAGAGTTTTTTTATTAAAACTAATTATAGTTTTTTTAATTAGTTTTTGTTTGCTATAATATCCATTCAATTAGCATATCTGTCCTAGGAAATAAAAAATGGCCAAAAGCACTGAAATTCAAAAATTGACAGCAAATTTAAGCACTGCTCAAAAGACTCTATGTTTAACTATAATTCAAGCTATAGCAAACAATGCGAGTGATGAAAACCTCAAGGCTTGGCGAATGTTTTTAAAAAAAGATCCCCAACTAGCTCAAAAAATACTAGATATTATTAATCAGTCCCAAGAATTATAAAAATTTAATTGACAAATTAACTGTGTTAAAAGATCAAGAAAATAAAATTAGCGCTTATCTCCCCATCCATGACAAAATCATTACTGGTGACGCCTGTAATTTAGATCCTCAATTGGTGAGAGATATGCCAATTAATACAGCAGCTAATTTCAAAGTAGAAATGATTGATCAAGAAAATCAAGAAAATCAATCAAAACGGCACTTTCAACTTCAACTAACTAAGCTTAAACAACCACCAATTTACGATCAGGTGCTTAGATTAATTTCAAAAGATATCAAATATAAAATGGAGGCTTTGGAGCACAACCCTCAATTTTTAAAATTTGTGCTTGATAGCCAAAAGGTGCCATTTTCAAAAGAAATAACACCCTCAAGTCGTGTGCTTAGTTTTAATATCATTAGTAAAGTGGACGGGGCCTATCATCCTGCTTTTAGAGCAAAAAAATTCATTCCATGGGCTTTCGAGTGTCTTAATGAACAAAAAAATTTCACCCATTTATTAGTAGATTTTGAATTAGGATCAGATACTTATCAAACATTTTTAAATGAGCTAAACAAATGTGGTGGAAATAAATTAGAGGCTATTAAACGGGCTTACTCTCATCAAATAAAGATAGATCTGGGTTTTAAACTTCGCCCAGAAGTTTTTCATTATCACAATCCTGGAGAAAAAGCCTTTGTATTTGCGCTTTACACTAGGATTGATAATAAGAAATAAATCTTATTTCTATAAGAAATTGAAAATTGTTTTGTAAAAACCAGTAAAGAACAGTAAAACTTATTTTTTCACCACCAGCTGAATCGATCTGCCCATAACTGGCAAGCGCAAGTCTTTTCCTGCAACTTTTCTATAAACATCAGAAAAAGGAAAACCTCTAGTGTGAATATGTGCTTTTTTATTAAAACCCGAATCTCTCAGCAACTGTTGCAACTCTGTAATTGTTGGCAACCAAACGTGGCCAGGATCTTTTTGGGCTGCATCTGACCATGTTTTCATATTTGGAATATTTATCAACAAACAGGCGTTTTCTTTGAGCATAAAATGAGCCTGACACAATGCTTGCAGCGCATCCTGTGGTTCTACATGCTCCAAAATATCTGAAAAAACAATTCCTATCAAGCTTTCTTGGGCAAAAGGTAGTCGCTCGACCTCTGCTTGAATGGCCAAACCATGTTCTTTTGCGTGTTCATTTAAAATATAAAAAGAAATATCACAACTGATTACAGAAAATGGCTTACCCATTTTTTTTGCCCAATAAGCTAAGTGACCAGGACCCGAACCAATATCAGCCACCAATCCTGGCTCGGAAATATTAAGCATATTAAGTAAATCTAGTGCCTTATGTCGATATTCAGAATTAGGATCAAGAAAAGATCCATCTTTAGGGAACTGCACACCATCTTTGTGTTTGTCACCTGAAAAATAAGATCTTTTTTCGTATAAATCTTTGTTTTTTTTAAACCCAGATGTCCAAGGGTTAATGTTTAATCGCTCTGTCACTGATTAATTATATCAAAATATATCAATTGCGGGGATTTGGAGAAAGGTTTTGGAATTTATTTTATGAAAAGTCATGTGGCTTTTAACTTCAATTGAAGGAGGGTAAGTATAAATGCTACTATGGCTATAGTAACTATCTTTTTTGCAGTTTTTTGAGCTTTTTTAGCTGTTTTTTTAATTTAATAAAAATATTTAAATATATTATTATAAAATTATTATTCCCTCACCCCACCAACTCCCATATCGCTTTAGAAGGTACTTTGACTGGCTCACTCTCCTCATCATCACTATCTTTGCTTTTTTCATATTCTTCTAGCTCTGTCTCGGTCATTTTGATCCGGGGAAAATCATTACTAATGATTGCTAGTAACTTAGTTAATTGATCAAGATTCAATTCTTTTTTTACATAATCAACAAGTAGTTCATAAAAACTATCACTACTAATAGCTAAATCCTTATTAATTTCTTCTCCTCGTTCACCAATCTCATTTGCTTTTTGCCTAAAATCTGCTGCTAATGTTGCATCTATATTTCGATGTTTATCAAAAATTGACAAATCAAAACTATAAACATCACCAGAAGCGTATTTTTGTTCTATTTCTTGATAAACGGCTAGAAAAAACTCTAATTCATTTTCGTAATATTGATTTATATTTTCGTTAATTAAAGCTTGTTCTAGCAATTGTTGGCGATTATAAGCAATCTTCGCTATTCTTTCGGGCATATCTGGTAAAACGTGTTCATAAAAACTTGTTGCTATTATTACTGGTAATTCATCTTGTAATTGAGCTAATAAATAGAGGGTATTGCTGTTTAAATGCTCTTGTTCTTTTTGTGTTAAAAATTGCTGATAACTCTGGTAATAGCGCTCAACACTGGCTGTTTTGGCTTGATGATAATCTTTATACTCTTTGCCTAAAAAAATCAGCCAAAATCGCTGTTTTTTATTATATTCTTGAGCAATTTCTAGCTCCTCTAAACCACTTTTTAGCAATCTTTCAATTTCATCACCCACCGTGAACAAGGTGTCATAATAAGAGCTGGCACCACCCTGTTGTCTGACATATATGCCTTCATCTGCCAGTTCAAAATTGCTTTCAGCGAGATAGGCTCCTAGACGAAAGCGCAGTTCTAGTTCATTGTACATAAAAGCTGGCAATAGCCAGATGGTTAGAGCCAATAAAATGAGTAAAATAGCCAAGATGAGGCGCTTATTTATGGTTTTAGTTTGGTTTTTGAGGTGGGTTTTGAGATGATGGTGGATGAGTGTGTCTCCTATCTGTCTACTTCTGCAGGGCGGGAAGGAATCCACGACTTGCCTACTTATATTTTCTGTAGGTTGGCTCGCATGCACTAGGCGGGTGGCTCGCTCACGCTCGCCACTCGCCGGCGGAACCCAGCGCTTCGCCCAGGCTTGATCATTCTCCACCACACAAAATATAAAAAAATCCAGCGCTGCTGGAATTTTTTATATTTGCAGGGA
>CAYOIJ010000027.1:0-6216 GCA_964404025.1 uncultured Pseudomonadales bacterium | reverse complement strand
TATGATTTTGATGACATGATCAATTTTGTAATTGAGGCCTTTAAAAAACATCCAGAATTATTATTAGAACAACAAGAGCAACTGCAATATTTTTTAGTTGACGAATATCAAGATAGCAACAACAGTCAAACTCAGCTTCTTAACTTGCTAGCCTCGTATTGGCCAGCTCAAGGTTTAGAGCCTGATTTATTTGTAGTGGGTGATCCTAATCAAGCAATTTATCGTTTTCAGGGAGCTTCAGTAGAAAATGTTTTAGCTTTTACTCGTCAATATCCAAGTGCTACAGTCATTACTTTAGATGTTGCTTATCGTTGTCCACAAAATATTTATGATAGTGCTACTCAGTTAATAAAAAATAATCAACTTTCTACATTTGATGCACAAAACGTGCAAATTGATTTGGCTGCTAAACTTCACTCACCAAAGGGTGAGGGAGAAAAGATAGTTTGGCACGCTGCTCCTACAAGTACTTTGGAAGTAATTTATATTGCTGAAGAAGTTAAAAAATTATTAGCCAAAGGTGTGTCGCCTCAAGAAATTGCTATCTTGTATCGTACTCACGCAGAATCAGAAGAACTAGTTGAAGTTTTAAATAAATGGCAAATTACTTACCAACTGCACAAGGGTGATGATATTTTAAAAAGTGAATTGATTAATCAACTTTTAGCTCTAATGGAAGTTATAAATCAACTTCAACACGGTTTGGAATTCGATAATCTGTACCGAGTAATGTTATTGCCTTTTGTTAATTTAGATTCATTACTGGTAATGAAGTTAGCAAGAGTAGCTGGCCAATTGAGCAGAGTTAAGCGAGAAGAAGTTTCTATTTATCAGCTCTATAGTCAAGGTCTGAAAACAGTTAATAAACATTTGCTTGGTCAGGAAATTAGTGATAGTGATTGGCAAACACTGCAAGACTTTTTTGCTAAATTAAGTTCGCTAGCAACCCATAGCCAATATATAACTTTAACGGCTTGGTTTGAAAAACTTATTGGAGCTGAGGGCTTCAATCTTTTACCTTATTTAAAAAAGCAAACAGACAAAATTAAAAGTTTATTAGAACTTAATACTTTATTCCAACAAATTAAGGATTTAACCGCTAGAGAGCATGATCTTTCTTTGGGCAAGTTTTTAGAATATTTTGCTATTTATCGAGAACATCAGCTAAGTATTCGTTTGCAGAATCCTTTGCCAATTGAAGAAGCAGTACAACTATCAACAGCGCACGGAGCTAAAGGCATGGAGTGGGATTATGTTTTTGCACTCAATTTTGTTGATGGAAAATGGGGTAATTTAAGAAATATAAATAAACTGAAACTTCCTGACGGAATTTTGAAACATACTGATTTATCTAGCAAAGAACGAAACGAAGATGAACGACGCCTTTTTTATGTAGTTTTAACTAGAATTAAGAAAAAGCTTTATTTGAGTTATCCAGAAACAGTTGAAAAAAATGCGAGCATTAGTAATAAGGTGCCAAGTATTTTTTTAAGCGAATTAAACGATCAAGAACTTAAAAAAAGCACTGTTGATTTAAGTAAAAATGTTGAGGCTCATTTGAGCGCCTTATTAACTGAACCGAAGACAGCTCATAGCGCTCTCCGTGAAAAAGATTTTTTTGCTTATCTAGTTAAAGACTTTGCTTTATCAGTGACTGCTCTCAATAATTACCTACGAGATCCACAAAGCTTTGTAGTTAATAATTTATTAAAATTGCCAGCGGCTAAAGGTGTGCCATTATGTTTTGGTACGGCTGTTCATAGTGCGCTGGAAAGATTTTATCGCTTTTACCAGCAACAGGGAAAATATTCTAGTTTAGAAAGTTTTCTAGAAAATTTTAATCAAGCTTTGAGCCAAGAAATTCTTAGCCAATCAGATTTTTTGGATCGCCAAAAATATGGTAAAGAAGTATTAAGTGCTTATTATCAGCACATTATTCAAGAAAAACCACAGGTGTTGGCAGTTGAGCGTGGTTTTGGTGGTCAGGGTCGACCTATTATGCTGGGAGACATTCGCCTTGCCGGTAAAATTGATCGTTTGGATTGGTTGGATCAGAGTCGAGGTTTAGTTAAAGTTATTGATTATAAAACTGGTCAGAGTAAAACCTTAAATCACATTTTAGTGAAGACAAAAACTGCTCTTAAAGATCTTTCAGAGCGTGAAGCAGCGCTACCAGAAACAATTCGCGGAGCTTATCAACGTCAATTAGTTTTTTATAAATTATTGATGCAACAAGATCGTCAATTAAATCCTAAGATTGAGGTAGCTGAGGCAGTTTTTGATTTTATTCAACCTACAGAAAAAGGTGGTGACAAATTTGTGAGTCGCAGTTTAAGCATTAGTGATGAAGCCATTAGTGATTTGAAGCGCCTCATTAAGGAGGTGATGACAGAAATTCGCTCACTCCAGTTTTTAGAGCACTTAGATTTTTAAGGCTCAGGGTAGTTTTTTTTAAAGACCTTTATTATTAGCTTGTTTTAGATATAATGTCGAAGTTTATGGAAAAATCTAGTAAAAATACTTTATCTTATCGTCCACCAGCAGAAATGCTTGAAAAATATGCCAAAGTTTTAGTTAATTTTGCGCTTAATTCTGGTAAGGGGGTTAGTGCTGGAGAAGTGGTTCAATGCATGGTGCCTGATGTAGCTAAGCCTTTGGCTCTAGAATTACAAAATGCTCTATTAAGAGCAGGCGCACATCCAATGCTTTACTTAATGCCCACTGGTTTTGAGCGAGATTTTTATAATTTAGCTAATCAAGAGCAACTAGAATTTTTTCCCAGAAGATTTTTACGAGCACGAGCTAATTTGATTGATCATCAAATTGCTATCATTGCCGATCCAGATCCATTAATTTTAAGTGAAGTGGATCCAAGTAAAATCATGCGAGCTCGTGATAGTAAAAAACCTTATCGTGATTGGTTAAATGATAAAGAAAATGCAAAAAAATATACTTGGACAACTGCTTTGTGGGGAACTGAAGCAAAAGCTGAAATAGTTGGTTTGAGTTACAAAGACTATTGGCAACAAATTGTTAAAGCTTGTTTTTTAGACGAGGAAGATCCAATCAAAAAATGGAGAGAGATCCAGTCTTTGCAGTTTGCCATTAAGAAAAAAATTAATGATTTAAAAATTGTTTCACTTAAAGTTGTTGGTCCTGACGTTGATTTAAAAGTTGGTATTGGTGCGGATCGTTGGTGGCGCGGAGGTAGTGGCCGCAATATTCCGAGTTTTGAAATTTTTACTTCTCCTGATTGGCGGGAGGTTGAGGGTTGGGTGCGATTTAACCAACCCCTTTATCGTTATGGTAATTTGATTAAAGACATTGAGTTAGAAATAAAAGGCGGGCGAGTAGTGAAAGCGCGAGCCAGAACTGGCGAGCGCCTACTGCTAGAAATGTTGAAAAGCAAAAATGCTGACAAAATTGGAGAATTTTCGCTAACAGATAGGCGTATGTCGCGAATTAGTCATGTGATGGCTGAAACTCTTTTTGACGAAAACATAGGTGGTCCTTTTGGTAATATGCATTTGGCAGTAGGTATGGCTTATCAGGATTGTTATCGAGGTGATCCAAGTCAATTAAAAAAACGTGATTGGGCAGCTCGAGGTTTTAACAACAGCAGTGAACATAGTGACATCATTTCAACCACTGATCGTACCGTAACCGCCTTTTTAGCTAATGGTGAAAGTTTAATTATTTATCGTAAGGGTCAGTTTGTAATCTAGTTATCGGGCAGTTTTGATCGCTTGGTGTTACAATAAAAACATGACTATTCGTTCTCCTCAGGAATTAAAACGCTATCAACAAGCTGCAGATAAATCAACAAAGATTTTAAAAACTCTTTTTGATGCTACAAAAGCCGGAGTGACTCCTAGAGAAATTGATCATTTAGCTGATCAAGAGTGTCAAAAAATAGGAGTAATTCCTTGTTTTAAAGGTGTTGGTCCAAAAAATAATAAATATCACTGGGCAACTTGTATATCTGTTAATGACACGGTAGTACATGGTATTCCTGAAGACCAAGTGTTGAAAAAAGGAGATTTGGTCAAGGTGGATTTTGGAATTAATGATGATTCCTGGTTTACAGATCATTGTTTTACTAAATCAATTGGTCAACCTAGTCCAGAAGACCAGCGATTAATGACTGTCAGCAGAAAAGCCATTATTGCTGGCGCTAATTTAGCTTTGGTAGGCAAACGCACGGGAGATATTGGTGCAAAAATTCAAGCGATTATTGAAGCGAGTGGTTTTAGCGTAGTGAAAGAGTTTGTAGGACATGGTATTGGTCACGATATGCATGATGTGCCACAAATTCCAGCTCATGGTAGAGCTGGAACTGGAACAATCTTAAAAGAGGGCATGGTACTTTGTGTCGAAGCCCAGGCCTTGTCCAGTAAAAGTGATCAAATTTACGTGGAAGAAAATGGTTGGACAATCAAAACAGCTGATGGTAGTAAGGCAGCCATGTTTGAATATATGGTGGTAGTGGGTAAGAAACAAGCCATTTTTTTGACTGATACTCGTGATTGGCCACTTTTTTGATACTCTTTTAACACCTACTTCTTGATTTAATTCAAAATTTTTTGTATAATTATATACTTGACGCACTGAACTTTTCTCTGGTGTAGAGGCAGATACTAAAGAAAAGGACTTGACAGTGATCTTTTTTATTTTTAAAGACCCCTTAATTAGGGTAAAAATTATGGCTAAAAGCAAAAGTAAAACCACTCCCAAAAGTAAATCTCAATCTAAAAGAAGTAAAGTTAGTTCAAAAAAAACTAAAGCTAAAGCTGAATCTAAGTCAGATAAAAAGAAAAAAACAACTAAAAACGACTCTAGTACAAAAATAGAGGCAAGTAAAAACACTAAGAAACCACCCAAATCATTACTGTCAGATGTTAAAACGCTGATCAAAACTGGTAAAAAACGTGGTTATTTAGCTCAAGATGAAATTTTAGATGTTTTTGTTGAACCAGAAATATATATTGAGCTTTTGGATGATTTTTACGATCAACTTTTCAAAAAAAATATTGATGTTTTTGAATCTGTTTCCGAAGATCAATTGGAAGAAGATGAAGATGTACTACAACAAGAATTAGATGTATTGGCTAATCTAGGTAATGTTGGTGTTTCTGATCCGGTACGCATGTACTTAAAAGAAATTGGCCGAATTCCCCTATTAACTCGTGAAGAAGAAATTCGTTTGGCACAAAAAGTTGAAGCAGGCAGTCCTAAGGCTAAAAAAGATTTAATTGATGCTAACTTACGTTTAGTAGTTTCTATTGCTAAAAAATATATTGGTCGAGGGATGACTTTTTTAGATTTAATCCAAGAAGGCAATAAGGGTTTAATTAGAGCAGTAGAAAAATATGATTGGACTAAAGGTTTCAAGTTTTCTACTTATGCAACTTGGTGGATTCGCCAAGCAATTACTCGTTCTATTGCTGATCAAGCGCGCACCATTCGTATTCCTGTACACATGGTTGAAACAATTAATAAACTGATGCGTACTTCCAGAAGGCTAATGCAAGATTTAGGCAGAGAGCCTACTCCAGAAGAAATTGGTGAAAAAATGGAGCTTGAACCAGAAAAAGTGCGAGCTATTCTAAAGATTTCTCAAAACACTACCTCATTGGAAATGCCAGTTGGTGATGGTGAAGATGATAGTACTTTGGGTGACTTTATTGCTGATGATAAACAAGCCTCTCCTTATGATTCAACCAGTAAACAAATGCTCACTGAAAATGTTGAAGAAGTGCTTAAAGCTCTTTCTGATCGCGAAGCTAAAGTGCTGAGAATGCGCTTTGGTTTAGCCGGTAACAGAACTATGACTTTAGAAGAAGTTGGACGAGAATTTGGAGTGACAAGAGAACGTATTAGACAAATTGAGGCTAAGGCGCTACGCAAATTGAAACATCCGAGTAGACGTAAAAAATTACAAGATTTTTTGGAATAATTTTATGACACCAGTTGAATCAGAAAAAAAGCAAGGTTTGAGTAAAGAGTATTTTCGTTGGTTAATTAATCAGAATTTTGAAACTTCTGGTTTAGAAGTGCAAAGCGATGAGGTAATTGATAAAGCGATAGAAAGAACTCAAGGTTTGGTAAAAGAGATTTTGGAAGCGAGTTTTAGATTAAGAGATTTTCAAAGTATAGCTCGGGAATATGATCTTGCTCCACAGAGGGTGCAGCAATTATATGCTCAAGCCATAAAAA
>CAYOIJ010000026.1:0-6373 GCA_964404025.1 uncultured Pseudomonadales bacterium | reverse complement strand
AACCCTCATCAAAGGTTTTGGAGACCTTGATTCTACCATTGAACTACCGCCCCTTTCCTTAGCAGTTATTATAACAGTTAATCTTTAACTTTTCTGAATCTTTAGTTGGGGTAAAATTCTTTTTATACTCTTTACTCAGTGAGCTGATATTTGTCGGCTGCTCTACCAACGCGAGCATCAATGAAAATTGTTCGTAACTTTTCTTCTTCTTCACTTTTTTTAGTTAAAATAAACTCAAAGTAGCCATCATGCGGTAGTTCTACATACTTGTTACCTTTTTTATCAAACCTTGCCTCTTGAAATCTGGTTAAAACTTCTTCATCTAAAAAAACCTGTCTCTTAGGTACTAAGCTTAAGGTTCTAATAATTGCTTGACGAAGACTAGTCTGTAGCTGCTCATCCATTTCTGGCTTGTTTTTAAACTGTAAAAGATTAGTATGAATTTGTGTTTCGGCTGACATTAATACTTGACCCTCACTTTTAACTAATTTAGCATGTTTCCCCTCTACTAACTCTACAAGTATCCTGCCATTTTTACTAATCAACAAATTACCACCATAATAATTGTGCCAATATTCAGATAAAATCAATTCAGAGTTAAGAATAATCTCTTTGCTACTTAGTTTATCTAAAATAAACTCTATTACTTCTTTTTGACGTTGACCAAGACGAAAAATTCTTTCTCCACTTTCTAAATTAAGGATCGAACTATAATACAAGCCAGTTTCACTCACTAACTCTTTGAAGGTTCCTTCTGGGCTGTCTAAGAATTCTTGTAAATTAACACTGACTTTTTTATACCTTGACAGGTTATATTCTTTTAAAAATTGTAGGCCAGCTTTTTTAACAAGGGGTGGTTCGGATAATATCTGAGCAAAATCAGACTTGGAAAGGACCTTCTGTCTTAAAAATCTCTCTTTTGCCGTTTGTTTGGTTTTTTTTTGCTTCTCTTCCTCAGTACCAGTAATTGCTGCCCAATGAGGAATCGAGCTACCACTAGTATCAGGATTGTTGGGTGCCGACTGATGTTCAATACTAGGCATAAAAAACCATTGTTTAAATATTCTTGTTATTTTATCATAAAAATCAGTAAAAAACCCAAAACTTCAATATCAAACAACAAATTAATAGCAAAAAAAACCAGTCTAGCGCGCTTAGAAAAAAACTGCTAGGCTAAAAGCATGCAAGAACAACAGGATTTTTCTCTTCTCTATCGAGATAAAAAATTATTAGAAACAACTAATTTACCCATTATTACTACTTCTGCTTCTTTCAAAGAAGATCTCAAGGGTTTTTATGGTGAACTAGAAGATGACCAGCTTCAAGATATTGTTTTTTCTCGAGCACACTACTCAATGGCCCTAGCCATTGCTGTCGCTGCTTGGGGTAAAAAAATTGATCCAAAAAAAGCTTGGTTAGTAGACCCCACCAATCATATCAAAGCTAAAGACTGGGCAAGTGTCAAGCTAACAGATTTTATTGGCCAAACCATTGCTCGCCGACCTATTTTAAAAACACTCAAAGACTTAGTAGATAAATTTGCTAGATCAAAATTGCCCATTTTAGATAGTATCGCTCCAGCCACTAAGTTTTTGGTACAAAATATTGATCGAGCTATTTTATCTTTTCATATTGCTAACGGTAACATCTTAGCTGAAAACGGTAAACAGGTTTTACAAATGATTACTGACCCTCATGTTCGCAGTGATTATGTAATAAATGCGGGTAAAAGTAACATTCGCTTTTTAGTTTTTGATGAAGAGACAAAGAAAGAGTTTTTTAAAGTCGCTGCGCAAGAAAACATCAGTATTCCCGCAGAGCAAATTAAAAACAAAGTAATTGTTACTGGCCCGCCAGTTGACCCACGAGTTATTATGGCTGGTAAAAATAAACAAGCTTGGTCTGGTCAGAGAGCGCTGCGTATTGTTATGACTACTGGTGGTTTGGGCACCAATAAAAAAGAAATTAAACAGGTTCTAGAACAACTTTTACCAGCACTTAAAAAAACCCCAGCCAATTGCCCTGCCTTTGAATTAATTTATTACGCTGGAACCCACGCCGACCATCAAAAAATGGCTTCTAGCCTAGCAAAAAAATACCAAGTCAAACATCGTCTGATTAGCCCTCACGATCCAGCAGATTTCATTAAAACCGGCCAGCTCAACCAAACCCGCCGTAATTACAAAACATCAATTAAGTTTCACATTATTTATCATCCGCAAATCATTGATGCCAATGAATTGCTCATTCGCTATGGTTTTCCTTGGGCTGACTTATTCATTAGTAAACCTTCTGGCGATATGGCTTATGATGCAGCTTTGTCTGGAGCAGCTCTCCTAACTCTCAAGGAATGGGGTGAGTGGGAACACAATGTTCGAGCTGTTTTTGAAAAACAGCAAATTAGCCAAGTTGCTAATAGTGATAACATCATTGAACAACTAGCTCGTCTAAGCCAAAACAGGCAAATCAGAACTGACCAAAGCCAAATCCCTGCTAGCAGCTCACGGCCTATTCCTCAAGCAGAAAGCTCAATTAATAATGAAGAAAGCTGGATTACCCAGGCAATGCGCAACACCCACCACTTGCCTGATATTTTCTATCAAGGAGCTGTTAATATTATCAAAGCTGCTCAAAAATCATGACTTTTACTCGCCATTACTGTTGTTTTGATGAAGAACAACAAAGCTACCACATTCTAACTTGTCGCCAGTTCCCCAAGAAAAAATGGAAAAGAGCTGTCCCCTTGGATTTACCCAAACTAAACCTGGACGAAAAGGAAAAATTTCTCAAGCAAGCTCTTAGTGAAGAATTAGAAAAATTAAAAGAAGAAGTTTTTTTTAAAAAATTTTGGAAATTAGCTGACCAAAAAACTCAAATCCGTTTACTCTTGTCCATCTATTTACGCCAACAATACCCTAAGGGGGTATTTAATGTGGAAATTGACAACTGGTTAACATCGGGACCCTTTGCTCAAATTTACCAACAAAATAGACACTTGCTAAAAAATTTTAAACCTAGGCAAATTCTGTCTAGATTGATTGCTACTAGTGGCAATCACCATAAGTCATTGCGCATCGGTCATATTCATTTGGCTTATGATCGCGTTAAAGGCAAAGATATTTTTTCTATCCACTTTGACAAGTATAACCCCAACCACTTTAAGGGTTTGGGTTTATTTAAACACTTCTTGTTTGAGGACGGAAAAAATCACAATCTACTGAAGATTTTCAACTCTAATAAATAACTATCAAAAAACTCAATTACTTAAGTTTTTTCATTAACTTATGAGGAGTTCTCTTACGACAAACTTTACAATACTTATTGATGGGGAAAGTCGCTTTTTCTCCAGTTTGTTTTTTTAAAATTTCATTGTTTTTATTGTAAGTGCTCACATAACCAAAAGCTTTACAAACACTACACTGGAGGCCAATTGCTTGTCGGGGACCTTTTTTTGATTTTGCCATTTTTTCCTTTTTATCTTAAAATTTTTGCGATAACAAGGCAGTATTCTAGCACAAAAGCAGCGGAAGTGAAAATTAATTAGCAAAAAAGTTTGTTTAGTAATAATTAAATCTAGTTACTCGGTAATTCGCAGACCAACATAAATCTTTTTCTGCTAGCTGTCAGCATTTCTTTTTGGCTTAAGCCCTCTGATTCTCGACTGCGCCGATAAGAGAAAAAGCGTTTGTCGCTGTAGGTATCAAGCTGACTATCCAATAATTGTTTGACTGGCAAAGATTTGTTAAATAAAAAGTCCTTGATAAAAGCTGGTAAGTCAACTTGCCACAACTCAGTTTTTGAGTGGTTATTTTTTTTCTTTTTCTGTTTGATGTATTTTTGCCAACTCAGATCTTGACTTTGGAGAGGCTTACTAGATAAACAATAAGACTCAGCTCTAATACCCGGTCCTAAAAAAACCCAAAGATTCTCTGCTTGGGTTTGCCACAACTTCATCATTTTAGACCAAGTTTTATCTAAGATACCTAAATAAAGAGGTTGCCAACCAGCATGAATCATAGCCATATTTTTGGTTTTTTGATCAAAAAATATTATCGGAAAACAATCTCCCACCACCATAGAAATTAGGGTTTTATTTACTCCTCTCTCCTCTTTTTTTAAATTAGTTACGATGGCGTCTCCAGTAAAAATTTTCCAGGGTTTTTCATCCAATAAATCTTTTTTTTCAATAACTATGCACTTCTGTCTGTTTTCTAGTTCTAGATGTAATAAACTAAACTCTTGTTGCTTAACTAAGACTTTTTCCTTTAGAAATTGCCTAACTTCTTGAGCTTGACGAAAACTACCATCACTGCGCTCGCTGATAAAAATTGGCAAATCTTGAAGAAAAAGCTTAAACATTAACTTTTACCATTTAAGTAATTTAGCTATCCGACTGTTAATTAAATCTTTACTAAAATCAGATTTTAAGTTTGGATTATTTTCTAAAATTGTCAAAGCTTCTTGATATTGCTCAATCGCTTCCTCTGCTCTAGAGAGCTCAGATAAGCAATCTCCATATTTAAACAAAAAATTTATAATTTCCAAACTCTCTTTATCTTGTGCTGCCTTAGCATAGTACGGTAGTGCTTCTTTTGAGCGATCATTAAAATTTAGAAAGTTAGCATAATTGTAATTCAACAAAGGATCATGCGGACTCAGTCTTAAAGATTCTTTGAAATGATGTTCCAATTTGTGCACCTGATTAGTTTTCAGCAATAATCTAATATAATTATTATGATTAGAAAATGCTGCTTCTTCTCCTCGAATGATCTTTTGGTGAGGATAAGGAATTTCAGTCTGGTAATATTCAATCTCTCCTCGTCTATTTAATATTTGAGATTTATTAGTTTTCAATCGATTAAAAATTTCCAATGAAGTTTTTTTCATTTGATAAACTAAAGCACCAAACTCTTCACCAAACCTTTTGCCTGTAACCTTTCCATTAGCTATATCCTTTAATAAATCTTCGTAAGCTTTTGGGTCATCTTTCTTTAGAATCTCTAATTTATCTGGGTACTCCTCAGCACCAGCCATATAATTGGCATCAGCTACCAATAGGCTTTTATCCAAAAGGGTAGTCAAATTAACAACGTGCCTGTTGTCACCGTCAAGAGTTAAATTGGTCCGAACACTTTGACTCTTTAAACCTAATAATCTAAATATCATTGTTAATATTTCAGCTTTACCAGCACATACAGCCTCCTTTCTATAGAGAGCTGTTGCTACCCATGTTGGTGAATTGTCATCAATATGGGGAAAAAGTTTGGCGACGGCATCTGTAATTGGAATCAAAATCTTTTTAATAAGTCTTTTGTTTAATTTTTCAATTTTATTGGGATTTTGTTGACTTTGTTCTTGATATTTTCTCACTATCTCTCTCATGGATAATAAATCAATCTTTGTTTCTTTTTTGAAGCGATCAATAATTCGCCAATCATTAACTAAGTTCGCAGTTTCAAATAGCTCCTGGCTCAAATCTTGAGTTATTACTTCTTTTTGCCCAATATTGGTGTTTTGGATTAGAGCATCTAGTACTCGTTTTTTGAGTTGTTCAACTTTGCTTAGATTGGCACCCGCTCTCTCGCCAGTAAGCAGCTGTCTCAATCGCTCTGTCTCTTCTTGATTAACTCCTGCTTGTTTTTGATATTCACTCTCAATCAATACTTGTAAATCTTGATCTTTAGCGAGATTAGGAACAATTGAGTTAATAATAAACTGCCAATTAGCCAATTGCTCCCGAACTAGCGAATAGTTATCATTTTGTATATATTCGTTAACTGGTAATTGATTAATAGCTGACAACAATAAGGTAATTCGCACTTGTTTTTTGACATATTGATCGATAACAGACTTTTTTTTACTTAATAGCTCTGCAGATAGTTGAGGGTCCAGGGGAATTTGCTTGTGTTCTAAGCCAGCCTTATCTAATTTTGGAACAACTTCATTCGTACGCGCTTCACTTTTATCATCTAAAAATACTAATTCTAAAAGATGATCTCTGAGCTTACTAATTAATTCAGATAAACCAATTAGACTGTGTAATTCATCTGAAATTTGCAAAGTAATGGATAAATTTTCTAATGGAGTTAGGCGTAAATTTTCTGATTGCTCCTTAGGGATTCTTAATCCATCAATAGCAAACCCCGTCCTTTTATCTACTAACTTCACCCCAGTTTGTTGAGCTAAACCAGAAGCCGGTAAATTGCCATCGATCTCATTCAATTCTGCAACAGTATTGACCCGAGGTTTTTCATCTTGATCTAATCTCCTATCCATAAAAAAATTATGACATATTTAGTCTGAAAAGGTAAGTTAAACTGAGCCACCCCAGGGACTCGAACCCTGAACCTCCTGTTTACAAAACAGGTGCTCT
>CAYOIJ010000025.1:0-7183 GCA_964404025.1 uncultured Pseudomonadales bacterium | reverse complement strand
AGCCAAAAATTGTTCAACGAGCTTGGTTAATACAAATTATGCTAACTCTTTTTGGGTTGTGGTTGGCTTTTATTTAAACAATGTCAAAAGCAAATTGGAGTTTTGTAGTACTAGTTTTAGTTTTATCCCTCACTGGTTTATTTTTCTTATTTGAGGCCTCAACTGTTCAAAGTGTTAGATTGTTTAATCATCCCTATCATTTTGTTACTCAGCAATCAAAATGGTTAGTTTTATCTGTAATCTTAGCCAGTCTTACTTATTTTATTAATTTAAGAATTTTTCAAAAGCTAGCGACGGTTTTTTACTTTTTGGCTCTAGTCTTACTAGCTCTGCCACTAATACCAGGGTTAGGTCTAACTCTTAATGGGGCCAGCCGTTGGCTTAATATTTTTGGCTACACCTTTCAGCCAGTAGAAATTTTTAAGTTCTTTTTTATTAATTTTTATGCCAATTTATTAGCTAAAAAGACTAATTTTTTAAGTTTTATCTTTTTTTTAATTTGGCCGGCTTTAATTTTATTATTGCAGCCTGATTTTGGCTCGCTCTTGGTTTTGCTTTTTAGCGCCATGATAATGTATTTTTTAGCAGGAGTAGATTTAAAAACCTATGCTTTAGTGCTTTTTGGATCGCTTGTTTTAGCTCTAGTTGCTGTTTTACTGATCCCTTATCGACGAGAGCGTCTATTAAGTTTTTTTCGCAGCGATGTAGATTTACAAGCTGAGGCCTACCACAGTCATCAGGTTTTATTAGCTTTAGGCGGTGGTTCTTGGTTTGGTCGAGGAATTGGCAACTCTCAACAGAAGTACGCTTATGTGCCAGAGGCTAGTAGTGATTCAATCTTTGCCATAATCGCTGAAGAAGTTGGTTTTCTTGGCTCTCTAAGTATTATGCTCATGTTTGGAGCATATTTTCTTTTTGCTGAAAAAATGATTAAAGTTAAAAACCTTAATAAATATCAATATTTATTATTCTATGGAATTTTAGCTTGGATTGCCGCCCAATTATTATTTAATTTGGGAGCGGTAGTAGCACTTTTACCACTTAGTGGCATGCCTCTTCCATTTTTTTCTCAAGGAGGTTCTGCACTCTTAAGTGTCTTTTTTGTCAGTGCCATATTGCTAAATATTAGTAAAAGTACGGGCAAAATGCTAAGATAAAATTATGAAAATTTTGCTGACTGGAGCCCATTTAACCCCGGCTCTAGCGATGATTGATTATATTCAGCTCAAGCAACCACAAGATCAGCTGGTTTTTGTTGGGCGCTTGTTTAGTCAGGAAAAACTCAAGCAAAAAGCGGTTGAGGCCAGTGAAATTAAAAAAAGAGGAGTTAAATTCATTCCTTTTGCAGCAGTTAAATTTGTTAATCGCTCAGTTTTTGATTTTTTTCTGTCTCTACTAATGTTTCCCAAAACCATTCGAAGGGCCAAGGAAATTTTGCGAACAGAAAAAGTAGACGTGCTGCTCTCTTTTGGTTCTTATTTAGCTGTGCCCTTTGTTTTAGCAGCTAAGAGTTTAAAAATTCCTGTGGTTACTCATGAACAAACTATAGCTATGGGTAAAGCCAACCAATTTATTGCAAATTTAGCAGACAAGGTGGCCATATCTTTTGCTGAGACAGCCCAGTATCTTAAAAAAGAAAATTATTTTTTAACTGGTAATCCAGTTCGGCAATCACTGTTTCAAAAAGATCTTAAAAAACCAGATTATTTCCCAAATTCTAATAAAAAACTTATTTTAATCATGGGTGGCAACCAAGGTTCTTTTGTTATCAATAATTTATTAAAGGCAGTGATAGATGAATTGTTAAAGGATTTTATTGTTGTTCATCAATGTGGTCGAGCCAATAAACTCAAAAATTATCCAGCGGAATTGGCCAAAATAAAGGCTGGCCTCCCAGCTGATTTACAAAAGAATTACTTTATTCGCCAGTGGATGGAGGAGGAAGAATTATTTTGGCTTTATCAGCAAGCTGATTTTGCTATTACCAGAGCAGGAGCTAATACTATTTTAGAAATGTGTTTAGTGCCCTTGCCAGCAATATTAATTCCTTTGCCCAATACTTATAACAATGAGCAAGTGCTCAATGCGCAAATGATGGAAAAAGCAGGTGGAGCAATAATTATTTCCCAAGAAGATTTAGGTCCAAAAAAATTATTAGCTGCTGTTGAATTAATCAAGAAAGATCATCAACAAATGCGCCGAGCTCTAGCTCGTGCTCAGTTTTATCAGCAAGCAGAACCAAAAATTTATCAACTTTTAGTCGATGTCCATCAAAAATAAGTCTTTTTTAAATTATTTCTATTTTTTTCTAGTTGCCTCAATAACTAGCTTGCTTTTGGTATTGGGATTTAGAGTTTCCAAGGTTGATTGTCATCACACAAGCTCTAATAATCAAGAGTTGCAAGCCATTTGTCAGGAACTAGAAACAGCTTTTGTTGGTAAGTCTTTATTGTTTTATAATTTTACGGAAGCTTATGTTTGGCAAGAATTAAGGCAAAAAGTAGATTATCAGGAAATTTATCGCCCAGCCTCTTTAGAAAAAATTCCACCCAAAACATTAGTATTAAATTTAGACAGTAAACTACCAGATTATCGTTTAATTTTAATTGATGAAAATAAAGAACAGCGAAGTTTTGTTTTAAATCAAAATAATCATCTAAAAAAAGATCAGGAACAGAGTCAACTTTTTGAAGTTTTCTACCAAGGTCAAGATCAGATTTTGGATAAAAATGATCGCTATTTGCAAATGATTTATCATCAGCTTTTTTTAAGTCTGCAAGAAAACATAGAAAAATATCAAATTCCAGCTAAAAGACTAGTTTGGCAAAAAGATGATTTGTTGGAATTAGATTTAGGCAAATCGTGGCTGGTGATTTTAGATAAAGAACTTGATCCGGAAGAATCAATGAAGAACTTGTCTGCAATTTTACTTGATGAAGAGGTTTTATTAAATATCCAGGGTCGGGCTTTTTTAGATATGAGGTTTCGTTTACCAGTGATGAGAGACCAACTATAACTATTTTTTGTTCTCGACAGTAATCGTTAAATTCTGTTATGATAAAGACTGATTGATATGAGTAAAGAAAATATTATTAGCGCTATTGATTTAGGAACAGACAAGTGCACAACTTTGATCGCAAAAGTTAATGAATTGGATCAGTTAGAAGTTTTGGGTTTTAGTGTCGTCCCCTCTCGAGGTGTGAGGCGAAGTACAATTGTTAATTTAGAAGAAGCTCTGACGACTGTTGGGCAAAGTTTAGATGCGGCAGAAAGAATGGCAGGACTGGCTGTTAAAAATGTTGTTTTATCTGTTTCCGGGATTTATATTCGTTATAAGAATTCAAAAGGAGTGGTGCCTGTTGCCTCCCCTAACCAAGAAATTTCTTCCCTAGATGTAGATCGAGTGGTTGAAGCAGCTCGCGCTATTTCTTTACCAAGTGAGCGTGAAATTATTCACGTTATTCCCAAAGACTTTAAGGTTGATTCTCAAGAAGGAATTAAGGATCCTGTTGGAATGATGGGTGTGCGTTTAGAGTCAGAAACCCACATCATTACTGGCCTATCGACTAGTTTACGCAATTTTGAAAAATGCATGGGTGACTTGGGTTTAAACGTCGATGCTTTCGTTTTTAGTGCTTTGTCTGCTAGTGAGACTGCTTTGACAGAAACTGAAAAAGAGCTAGGAGCAGTTTTGGTAGACATTGGAGCTGGAACCACCAGTATTTGTGCTTTTGTGGAAGGAGTTTTAGAGTTTTCAGCCGTAATTCCAGTTGGAGCCAAATACATTACTCAAGATATTGCCTCCGGATTGCGTATTTCTTTGGAGGATGCAGAAAAACTAAAACTTTATCTCAGTGGTGATGAAGAATTAAAACTAGTTCCTTTGCCAGGAGAATCAAAAGCCGAGTTCACTAAACGTAAAAAGAAGTTTGATTTAATTGATCCAGAAAAAGTTGGAATCACTAACCGCGACCCCATTTCACGCAAATTTGTCACAGATGTAGTAATGGAACCCAGGATTAAAGAAATTTTTAGTTTAATTTTGGAAGAACTAGCAAAGGCTGGTTTACTAGAGGGTAATCAATTACCGGCGGGTATGGTAGTAACTGGTGGTGGGGCTTTAACCTATAACCTAGTAGATGTGGCTCGTTATGCCACTAAAATGTCAGTTAGGTTGGCTAAGCTAAATAATATGCTCGGTTTAACAGAAGACATGAAGCAAGTTAATTTTGCAGTTGCACAGGGTTTATTGGCTTATGCTAAGCGCCAAGGGAATATTGGTCAGGTCAGTCGTGGTGATTTTTCTTTGATGAAAATTTTACCTGAGGGCTTCTTTACTCAAATTGTAGAAAAAGGCAAAAATCTTTTTAAGAAAATTTTTCCATGATTATTTATAAGAAAAAAGCTATTTACTAGTTTACTTTTGTGTTAAAATCAGTTAGTTTGAATGTGATAGTTTGATATAAATAATAGCTATATAAGAACCTATGGCACTAGTTAAACCTTCTAATACTACCTTTGCAAAAATTAAAGTGATTGGTGTTGGTGGCGGTGGCAACAACGCTATTAACTCGATGATTCTTTCAAGAGAGATTAAGGGAGTAGAGTTTATTGGTATTAACACTGATGCCCAGGCTCTATTAACTGCTAAGGCTGAAACTAAATTACAGATTGGCACAAATTTCACTAGAGGTTTGGGAGCTGGAGCTGATCCGGAAGTAGGTCGAACTGCTGCCGAAGAGAGTCGAGAAAAGATCAAAGAATTACTTTTTGATACAGATATGGTTTTTATTACTGCTGGGATGGGTGGTGGCACAGGCACCGGAGCCTCACCAGTGATTGCCGAAATTGCTAGAGAGGTCGGTGCTCTGACGGTTTCAGTAGTGACCAAGCCTTTTGCTTTTGAGGGAGTACGCAGAATGCAAACCGCTGAAGAAGGTATTGAATATCTATCAGACACAGTTGATACATTAATTGTTATTCCCAACCAGCGTTTGTTGGAAGTGGTTGATAAAAAAATGACTTTTATTGATGCTTTTCGTTTAGCTGACAATGTATTGGGTCAGGGCGTCAAGGGTATTTCTGATTTAATTACCACGGCTGGAATGATCAACGTTGACTTTGCTGATGTCAAAACCATCATGACTGATTCTGGAACAGCCCTCATGGGTATCGGTGAAGCTTCTGGAGAAGATCGTGCAGTTATGGCTGCCAGAATGGCCGTTTCTTCACCACTATTGGAAGTTTCGATCTCTGGAGCTAAGGGCATTCTCTACAACGTTACTGGTGGCCCGGATATGACGATGACAGAAGTTTCAGATGCTTCGGCAATTATTGCAGATAGTGCCGACGCCGACGCCGATGTTATTTTTGGGGCCACTATTGATGAAGATATGGGAGCAAAAATCAAAATTAGCGTTATAGCAACTGGTTTTAGTGATACTTATACTGGTACCGGTCCTCGTGCATTTTTTGGGGCCTATGGTCGAGAGTCTAAGAGAAAAATGACACACACCCCTATTCCAGCTGTAACAAGCATGGAAGAAGAATCAACTGAGGAAAATAAAATTGATCGCGCCCCAGAAGGTTATACTCAACCTCAGACTGTAGCGGATCGAAAACCCAAAAAAGAAGAAAAAACTGAAACCAACAATCCTTTTGTTCGCAGTGCTCTGTTTAATTTGAAAAAAGATTCTAAAAAAAAGCAGGAAGACAAATCTGATAAAAAAGAGGATGCAGAGACCAGTGATGAATTTAGCGAGTTTGAGGTGCCGGCTTTTTTGAGACAAAAATAACTTGCTCGGTCTAACTTTTTCATAATTTTTTATTTAAATAAAATAGCATTAATTTTCTGTTATAATATTAATGTTAATAAAAACCGCTTGAGCTAATAATCAATTAGCGAGGTACTTGAAGAAATTGTCTTTTAAAATAAAGGCAAAAGTAGAACAAGTCGTATCGGCTGCGTAAAAGCCATAAATTGAGTAGCAATGGGGCTGGTACCTTTGCTGTAAAGCAAGCCTTATTAGAATCGTTTGAGAACGATTTTAGTGAGGTTTTTTTAAAATATAAGGAGAATAATGTCTAAAAAAAATATTGACTTTCGACAAACACCAGATCTGGCCAAGCTGGAAGAAGAAATTTTGCAATTTTGGGAAAAAGAGAAAATTTTTGAACAGTCTTTAAAAAATAGAGAAAATGCAGAAAACTTTTCTTTTTATGATGGCCCGCCTTTTGCTACTGGTCTACCCCATTATGGTCACTTAATGCAATCAATCATTAAAGATTTAATCCCTCGTTATCAAACGATGAGAGGCAAACATGTACGAAGAATCTGGGGCTGGGATTGTCATGGCTTGCCAGTTGAAAATTTACTTGAAAAAGAACTGAATCTAGCTGACAAACAAGAAATTGAAAATTTTGGTGTTGGCGCCTTCAATGAAGCTTGTGAAGCAAGAGTTTTGACTTATGTTGAAGATTGGAAAAAAACCATCAAAAGAATTGGTCGCTTTATCGATATGGAAAACGCCTATAAAACCATGGATAAAGAATACATGGAGAGTGTATGGTGGGTTTTTAAAGAGCTTTATCAAAAGGGTTTGATTTATCAAAGCCATAAGGCGATGCATATCTGTCCACGCTGTAGTACACCCCTGTCTAATTTTGAGGTTACTCAGGGCTATCAAGAAGTTAAAGATTTGGCCGTAACAGCTAAATTTAAATTATTAGATGAATCAGAAAACACTTATTTTTTATCTTGGACAACCACTGCTTGGACTTTACCAGGTAATATGTTTTTAGCAGTTAATCCAAAGTTAGACTATGTCCTTCTTGAATTAAAAGAGAAAAATGAAAAATACTATTTAGCTCAGAGTCGGGTGCCAGAAGTTTTTGCTGATCAAGAATATCAAATTTTAGAAACAGTTAAGGGTCAAGAGTTGTTAAACTTGCATTACGAACCAGCTTTCCCTTACTTTAAGCAACTAAAAGAGGATTCAGCCATACCAGCTCAAGCTCGGGAAAAATTATTTACAGTTCAAGCTGGAGAATTTGTTAATTTAGAAGAAGGCACTGGCATTGTGCATATTGCTCCGGCATTTGGTGAAGATGACTATCAACTGGGAGAGAGTTTGTTAAATTTTTCACGACTTAGTACTCTGGTGAAAAATAAACTTTTTATCCA
>CAYOIJ010000024.1:804-8800 GCA_964404025.1 uncultured Pseudomonadales bacterium | reverse complement strand
CCCTGTAGCTCAATGGCAGAGCAGGAAGCTGTTAACTTCAAGGTTGTAGGTTCGACTCCTACCGGGGGAGCCATCGTTGACCATCAGCACAATTTAGGATTGTGTCGAATGGTTTAACGGCTTCATATCGGAGTTTTTTACCCTCTAATGTAAGGTTCGAAAGTACTAGTTTGATAATTTGGCGTCGTTGCTCAATTTTCGAACTTTCAAATAATTCTTTCGCTCGTTTGGAAAGCTCAAGAATGTATTTAGCCGAGACAAAGTACTGATCATCAGCTTCTTGGAGCATTCCGAGTCGTGCATCTATGTCGGCTAGCTCGTCACGGAACTGACTGTCATATTTGTCATAGTTATCTTCAGTAATACGCTGTTGGAGATAGGCTCTGTAGTTGCGATCACGCATTTGGGTAAGATTTGCACGCTCTTTGAGCAGTTGAGATTCGGTTTTGTCTTTGAACTCTATCTTGTTGTCGTGCAAGGCTTGAAGGTCAGTAACGATTAGATCAATGATTTCATCTGGTACTCGAACCTTCTCAAAAAGCTCAGATAGTTGTGCGGTTATATCTTCTTCTCTTAGCCATTCTGCTCCGTGTTTTCCCTTGTATTGCGTGCAATGGTAGTAGACGTGTCCCTTTTGTTTTTCAGCTGTGATCTGACAGCCACACTCTGAGCATTTGATTAAGCCACGATAGAAGTATGGCTTACCTTTGTACTTGAAACGTTTCTTGTTGTGACCACTTTTGACTGCCTGAACGTCATCAAAAAGTCGTTTAGTAACAATAGGTGGATATTTGTGAGAATAGGATTTTTTCTTCCAAATCATGACCCCGTAATAAAATGGATTTTTGAGTACCTTATCAAGAAAGCCTTTTGACCATTCGATGTTATAGTCATTTTTGAGCCGATCTCGAATGGTGTTCATGGAGTATGCACCCGTGGAGTAGAGTTCATAGACTTTGCGGACTACACCTGCTTGATATTCTTCAATCCTGATCTCAGTGCTTTCTTTATCTATGTTGTAGTTCTCGTAACCATAAGGAGCTTTTCCAGGCCATTCACCTTTGCGAAGCTTCTGTTCTTGAGCACGCTTGACGTTGTCACTAATAGCATCAGAGTAATACTTGGCTAAACCAAGACTAATACTGAAATTGAATTTCTCAACGGCTGAGAGCTTACTGTTTATGACTTGTCCATCATTGACAAAGTGGAGTTCTATTTCGTCATCTAGGGCTTTTTCATAGAGTAGGGAAACACGCTTATCAAACACATTGCGAGAGAGTCGATCTACTTTATCAAAGCCAAGAAGGAGCTTTCCTTTGTGTTGTTTCTGAAATTCTTCTACAAAGTCTATAATTTGGTCAAAGTCGTCACGCTTTGATTTGTAGGCACTTTCATCAAAGCTAAAGCGTTTGATAACCTCATGATCATTACGTTTGAAGTATTGTTCAATCCGATGCTCTTGTGCAGGAAGAGAATTGCCAGCTTCTTTTTGTTCTTCGGTGCTAACTCTGGCAATTAGGATGGCTTTCATTTGTGATTATTTACCTGATTTAGTTCTATTATCCTGTTTGCAAAGCATTTGGCAGTTACTTGCAATAGTTTTTCCACCCTCATGCCAAGGGGTAATGTGATCAGCTTCCATTTCAGAAATATCAAAGGATTCTTTGCAAAACGGACAAACACCATTCTGTCTCTCATATGCCTCTCGCTTCATCTTATCTGTAAAGGATCGGATGTTCAAATACTTTTCGTGACTCGTTAAGAGATAAGGATAAATACCCGACTTTTTAGTTACATCTTCATCTTGCATTAAAGTTTTAACTTTGGCTTCGAGTTTTTCAGGATCAAAATCATTTTTTGAGTACTGATTAAATAGCTCACCCCAGTTTACGTTTGCCATTTCTTTTCTATAGTTCGGGAATAATGTTCGAACCCATAATATTACCTGTTGAAAATAGTTCCATAATTCATCGGCATTATTCTCATGCTGATGTGTTGACATATAATCTTCGATCTCACCATCACTTATCCATGAGATAGCAGTTTCCAAATAGTCTTGTCTTATTGGAGATCCTGTTAAAAGAGCGCCTCCATCATTCGACATTAAATAAGCCACACAATTAGACTTACTGAACTTTAGTTTTGCATCAGAAAGCCAGGGACCAGTGTAGACAGCGTTTCTCAGCTCTTGGTCTGTCAGTTTCTCCCCAGCTATATTAATAATTCGAAACCAATCAAGTCGTTCTTTATCTGTTCCTTCACAGAAATAGATCATTAACTCATAATCTAGAATTTTATTCTGTTCCTCAGTGGTCAGGTTATGGAACATTGCCAACCTACCATCAAAGTTTATAGAAAAATCACCATGTACATACTGAGCCAAACTTATAGTTCGCTGTTGACCATCTAAGACTTCGTAGTTACCATCTTCTCTTACTACCCAATACATAACGTTAAGAGGAAAACCGTTTTTAACTGTTTCTATAACAGCATCTCTTTGCTTGTCTTTATAAACGAACTCACGCTGGTATTTCGGCCGTATATCAAGCTTTCCATCATAGCCTATTACGCCTTCCTCAGCATTGTCTTTGTAGCCATTGACTACTTCACTAACCTTTATTTTATGTAGATTAATTTTCATATTTATTTATCACCTTTTATTTTTAATCATTATTCTTCTGTAGATTGTTTTTCCATTAAGTTCTGGTCCTCTTCCTCTCCATTCTGGAAAACTTAATGTGTGATCATCTAAACCTACTATTTCAAATTGGTTTGGGTTGTATTTGTTCATGAAAGTGATAGGAACTCCCATTACTCCCTTATAATCCATAGGTATCTCATTTGTTTTTGATACCTCGATTGCATCACAGCTATCATATGTTGGATAAGTAGAAGGATCATATGTTTTGTAAAGTGTTAGCTCTTCGTGACGCTTATTATTATCGAGGTTAGTAAACCAACATGTATTGTTAGAAGATATTATTCTATTTCCATTCTCATCAACTCTAGCTTCAGTTCCAAAGAGTTTATAATGTTTTGGAACAATAAATCCAGTAAAGTTACGGTTGCTGTTTATTCCGATCCACAGCTTGTCTTCCATTATTAACTTAAAAATCTCCTTATAAGTAATTGCATTCCATGTACCAATGATTAAAAACTTTTTTTCATAATCAATTAATTGAGCAACAAACTCTCGAAACAGTGAAAATGGAGGATTTGTAATAACAATATCTGCTTGTTTAAGCAGATCTATGCTTTCTTGACTTCGAAAATCACCATCTTCCTTCAATGGTCCCCATTCATTATTTTTGTTAGCCTTAAGCTGTTCTGCAATATCACGTAAATCAAATGCTCCATTGCCATCTAGGTCATGAACTTCGTTAATTATAAACTTGTTTGCAGTAACTTTCGGACGTCCCTTAGGTATTTTCTCAGTTTTACTTTCTCCAAATAGACCAAGCTGAGTATTGGCCATAGGCGAAGGTTTATAACTAGTTGTGATTAGTTGTTTTAACCCAAGATGATTGAAATTAACTGCAAAATATTTAAAAAAGTTGCTCTCGAAAGGATCATCACAATTACAATAGATTACTTTTCCTCTTAACTGATCTTTGTAGTGTTTCAGCTCTTTTTCAACATCCGCAAGCATTGTGTAAAACTCATCACTTTTTGATTTGCGAGCCTTGGTAAGAAATTTATTTGTTGCTTTTCTAGCCATAATTTAAATATTTCACTTCTTTTTAATTAGTATTCGCAAATATTTTTCAACTCCATTCACAAGAGGTCTTCCGTGAGGAGAATTTTCATATCTAATACCCTTATTTTTTTCACCTGTATTCATAATCCCAAGAAGTTCAAACTGATTTGGATTATATTTACCAATGTAGGTGATTGGTACTCCCATGTAACCAGTGTAGTCAATTGGAATATCTGAAACTTTATCAATATTTATGGCATTGTAGTTATCATAATTGGGAAAATCTTTAGAATTGTATTTTTTGTATAGCACTAGATTCTCATGTCTTTTTGTAGTTTCTAGATTTGTAAACCATAATATCCGTCCCATACTTATATATTTAATACCGTCTACATATTTTTTTCTTGATTCAGTTTTAATATCATAATGACTTGGAACTTCAAACCATTTTGTCCCACCGTTATCATATCCAAGCCATAGTTTATTATTCTTTATATACTTAAACACATCCTTTTTCGTTATATTATTTTGATCACCCAAAATTAAAAATTTTTTATTATGTTCCATTAATTGAGCTAAGTATTCAAGGAACAAGGAAAAAGGAGGGTTTGTTATAACAATATCGGCTTTTTTAAGAAGTTCAATGCTTTCTTGACTTCGAAAATCACCATCTCCATTTAATGCTGCCCATTCATTATTTTTATTTGCTTTTAGCTGTTCGGTGATGTCTCTAAGATCAAAAGCTCCGTCTCCATCAATATCACGAACTTCATTAATAATAAATTTGTTAGCAGTGACTTTTGGACGACCTTTTTGTTTTTTTTCAATTTCATCTTTTCCAAACAGTCCTAATTGAGTATTTGCTATTGGTGACGGTTTATAACTTGTGGTTATCAACCTTTTTAAACCTAAGTGATTAAAATTAACAGCAAAATACTTAAAAAAATTACTTTCAAATGGATCGTCACAATTACAGTAAATAACTTTATCTTTGAGTTGGTCTTTATAGTGCTTTACTTCTTTTTCAATGTCAGTCAGCTGAGTATAAAACTCATCTCTTTTTGCTTTGCTTGCTTTTCGTAAGTTTTTATTTAAGCTTGATTGCATAGTATTTTCATTTTTTTATTGTTATAAATTTATTCAAATCAGTCGCTAGTATTCTGTGCTGTTTCCCTGCTTTCACGGCTTTTAACTTAACCTGACTGCACCCATCGATACACTGTCAAATAAGCTACTTTAAGCTTATCTGCAACCTCTTGAATGGTGTAGTACTCGTCAGTTAATTTCATTTTTATCATTATTTAACAAATACTCTTTATCGTCAACGAGATGAACAGGTTTGTCTCGCTCAATTCGCTGTCGCAATTCAAGCAAAGGATCAAGCCTGTTAGGGTAGACAACTTTCTTCATATCAGCTACTAGCCGATACCAGCTTCTATCTGAATAGCTGACTAGCATTACTCGCAATTCTCGCATGCCCATTTCATCGCTTAAAGCCTTTAAGCCACAAATTTTAAGTAACTGAGCCATACCAATATCAGGGTTAGCCAATTGCATCTCAGTAAGAAACTTCTTTCCTGAGCTTTTCTTGTAGTCAAAGATTGCTGGTCGTTTTTCTCTAATTTCATCTAGTAAGTGGAGTAGCACTTCTCTTGAATAATCCTGATTGAAGATATTCTCAAAAGTGGGTTCAACAAATACTGTGAGCTTTTTAAGTGTTGCACGAATTTTCCTTCTAGTGTTCAATCGAGCTTCCATTCGGAATACTTCTAACATCTTGCGACTCTGGAACTGCTCAAATAATCCAAGCTGTACAACATCATCCAATCTTTCAGCTCGTTTTATCGACTTTGTAGAAGCCTCAAGCTCTCGAATCTTGTCATAAAATGCTACTTCAAACGAGCTGGCATGAGTCTTGAACATGCTTCCACCGTTTTGATAACTGTCTTTGCTGGTATCAAGTGACTTGCGGATATTTGATTCTTCCAGCCTATCAATCCAGTATTTGGCAATACGTCCATCAGTAAAAACAACATTCTTCGAATAATGTATTGCAGAGATAGGGGAAGCTCTGAGTACCTCTGAAAAGATAAGCACACCCATTTCTCTGAGTGCAGATTGGAGTTTTAACACAACCTGCTCAAAATCGGCGTCAGTAAGTTCATCAAAGTTATTGCCATAGATAAGCTTAGGAAGTGACAGCTCAATCTTGAGTGACAAACCAAACCCACTGTTTGTAAATCGCTTCGTAAGTGTCAGTCTTGGCTTGTACTGACCGTTTTGTAGTTCAAACCGACTCGGGTTTTGCTTACAAATTTTATAGCCACGACTACCCATATACTCATTGTTGTTGAGTAGGTCACGAGCACTTGGTTGAAATCTATCTGGCTCCATAATGGTAAACCCTTCAGAGAGCACGAGAACTATCGTGTCGATCATGTTGTTTCGTTACCTCTTCGAATTTTTTACAAACAATCTTCTCGATTTCTTGTCCCATTTCTTTATTGATGGGATGAAATATCGAGATGTTGCTGTTACTTATTTTTTTTGTGGGATAGGTGAGTCTGTAGCCACCATTCAACCGTGTGTAAATACCAATAGAGCCAAGAAAGAGAGAATTGTTGAGAACAAAACTGGCAAAGCCAACAAGTCCGTTATTGGGTTTTACTGGCACAATTTCGATTTCGGAAAAGTGGAAGCTCATATCTTGCCTCCAGGTTGGTTCTCAATACTGAGACCTTCGATACACTCTTCAAGTTCAGAATTTGTCCATTCTTCCAAACTCTTCCAACCCCATAGAAGCAAGTCTTCTAATGAATCGGTATTCTGTGCATAACAAATATCACAGATTTTATCCTTGATAATGATGTCAATTGCCTTGTCTCGACTGACTTTCTTCCCGAATGCTGTGATCGACATAGTGATTCCTTTCTTTTACTTTTTGATCACGTTCTATTTCGATAAACAGGGAAAAGAGATCACGAACCCTTGAAACCTCTTCAAGAGAGAAGTCTTGTTCTGATTCAGCTGGTAGTGAAAAAACTTCGCTGTTCATCTGACAGGAAGTGTATGAAATTGGGTGTAGGACTTTATGGGGCTACAGTAGGCCTATGATTTGGCGTAGTATTTGGAGATTGAGACAGTATTCATGTCGTATTCCAAGAAATCGGATACAGAAAACTCTTTTGCAATTCGTTCTGCAATACCTTGCACACCTTCGTATATTTTCATTTTGTCCTTGCGTGACATATCATCGGTTCCTTGGATAAGCTCATGCAGTTCATCGTAATTCCATGGTTCTTCCTGTTGCTCACGATCATCAGTAATAACCTTGAGAATTTGACCTCTCATTGAATCAACTTGGAATCGAATAGTTTTTGATCCAAAAGTGAAGCGACCAGTGTTAGATTCATAAGAATAGGCAACGTTATTTTCTTGTTCTGGTTTTTGATCAAGTTTGTTACTTGCTTTAATAAGCACCTCTCGAACGTGAAAGTGAACTCGCTGTAAATGGTTTTGTAAGTCTTCAAAGATAAAATATCTTGGTTTTTCTTTTACCTGTTTATCCTCAAGTACCTCAGCTATTTCTCGATACATCATGGCATGACCCCACAACTCCCAGACTTTGTGTTCCTTGAGGCTTTTTTCTGCCATTTCTTCATATTCTGAATAGTATCTGTAAAAATTTACTAGCTTATCCCAGCTATACCAAACACGTGTTAGTTGGATGCGGTCCATTATCTTTCGTTTATCTTCCCAAGTATCGAAAGATGGGGAAAAGGTCCATTTCTGAATCCTACCTCGTTCATCAATGTTGCCAAATTGTTTACAGAAATCCAGGTGAAGTTTTGACTCATGCTCAGCTATAACCATCAGGGCATAGCTCAAGTATCCATGCCTTCCACGGATCGGACCCTGACTTGTTGTCAGACTTCCGCTTTCCAAAGACTCGTAATCGTCCAGTTCACTGATAAGTCTCTCATCTGTCAGACCTTTGTCAGTTACATATTGTCGAATCTGTTTGTAAACAGCCTGCATTTCTTGGATTGATTTTTTTTCTAGTTCCTGTAGGGGTTTAAGTTCAGATCTACCCAGCTCAACAATTGACTGCCAAACTGGCTCAAGAAGTGACTGATTATCAAAGAGATCAACGTACTCAAAGAGAGTAATGAAGAACGCCTTCTTGCTATTGGCGTTAATTGCTCTGTCATAAGTTGCTTGTAGTTTTTCGAGAACAAGCTCGATTTCGGTTACCATTTCAGTCAAATTTTCTTTATCATATCTTATCATTCCTGATAT
>CAYOIJ010000024.1:0-794 GCA_964404025.1 uncultured Pseudomonadales bacterium | reverse complement strand
GTAAATACTATTAAAAAAATTCAAGATAATTTATTCTCACTTCTCTCTGATGTAGTAAAACGCATCAAGGATGAGTTGTTGCTTTTTGCAGTATTTGCAATTTTGCTAATTCTTATTTTTGAGAGTCAAAAGATAATAATCTTCATTTTATTCTGTATTGGTTCAATAGGTTATTTGGTAAAAAGATATCTTGAGATAAAAAATCATAAAGGTAATAATAAACACTTTGAAAACTTTGCTATTTTTACGAAAGACATCGATCAATGGGAAAAAAGAAACATTGATGAGCAAGCTATTTATTTTTACCGAGAAGACAATAGTTACAAAATTGAACAGGACTATGATTCAAGAAGTGTTTGGGAACGAAGAGAACCGTGGATGTCAAAATTTCCTGACGGTCATGTGTCACAGTATAGGGTGTATCTAAAATATGGTGAAACCAAAATTGCGGAATTACAATTTTTGTCATGTGATGGTGCCAGATACTTCATCCCATTACCTGAAAGAAGATTCCCTGATGATGATTCAAGCGGTGATAGTGTTGAGTACTATTGGGTAAAAAATTCGCTTTACTATCAGGTTGGAGAAATTATTGGAGACTTTTATCGTCAAGATGATTTAGCAAGTGTGGCCGAGTTTTGTGGTATTGAAATTCTGGATTAGTTCGAACTCATGCAGAAATGCATCAATCTTAAGTCCGTTTGTTTTAGTAGAACTGTTAAGAAACAAGTCTACCAAGGGGGACCCATTAAACAAAGTAAGTGTGAAATTACATCAAAAAAATGGTTTTGTGA
>CAYOIJ010000023.1:0-9110 GCA_964404025.1 uncultured Pseudomonadales bacterium | reverse complement strand
GTTTGTTAAATTTTTCACGACTTAGTACTCTGGTGAAAAATAAACTTTTTATCCAGCATGTTGATATGAATGGTCGTTTTACTACCGAGATAAAGGATTTTGCTGGTGTTGAGGTTAAACCAAAGGATGATCCTCAAGCCACTGATGTAGCGATTATTCGCTATTTAGCTAAAGAAAACTTATTGTTTGCTAAAAAACAATTTAGCCATAGTTATCCTCACTGCTGGCGCTGTGATACGCCTTTATTAAATTATGCAACAAGTTCTTGGTTTGTTGAGGTCACTGCCTTTAAAGATCAATTATTAAAAAACAATCAGGCTGTTAATTGGCAACCAAGTCACATTAAAGATGGTCGGTTTGGCAATTGGTTGGCAGATGCTAGAGATTGGGCTATTTCACGCAATCGCTTTTGGGGAACTCCCCTGCCTCTTTGGCAAAGTGAAGATGGTGACCTAATTTGTGTGGGCAGCAGTGCTGAACTAGAAGAACTAACTGGTCAAAAAATTAATAACTTACACAAACAATTTGTTGATGAGCTGGTCATTGAAAAAGATGGTAAAAGCTATCAACATTTACCAGAGGTTTTAGATTGTTGGTTTGAGTCTGGCTCTATGCCCTATGCTCAATTTAATTATCCCCACAGCAATAAAGAATTATTTTCACAAAATTTCCCAGCTAATTTCATTTCCGAAGGACAAGATCAAACTCGGGGTTGGTTTTATACCCTTCACGTTTTAGCTACGGCTTTAACTATGAGTAATGATAAGTTTAAGTCAAGCTTAGACAAGGCTCCCAGCAGTGCTTTCGAAAACGTGATGTGCACTGGTCTAATTATGGCTAGTGATGGTAAAAAAATGAGTAAACGGCTGAAAAACTATCCAGAACCAGAGTCAGTTTTAGATAAATATGGTGCGGATAGTTTACGGCTTTATTTAATGTCATCAGCGGTTGTTAAAGCAGAAACACTAAATTTTGATGAAAAAGAAGTTGCTGATTTACGCCGAAGAGTCTTTTTAATCTGGTGGAATGTTTTAGCTTTTTATCAAACTTTTGCCAATAAGAGTGCGGGCTTATTAGATTTAAATCAAGAAATTGATTTAAAAAATGTTTTGGATCGCTGGATTTTATCTCGCTTAGCTAGTTTACAAAAACAGCTAGTTAAATATTTAGAAAAATTTGATGTAATGCGAGCTAGCCGTTTATTAGCACCTTTTATCAGTGATTTTTCAACCTGGTATTTAAGGCTATCTAGAGATCGTTTAAAAGCTGATGATAATCAAGAAAGTAGTCAGGTTTTTGCTAGTGCTTTATATATTTCTGCTCAGCTATTTGCGCCAATTGTGCCATTTTTTACTGAACTAATTCATCAACAACTTGTTGACCAAGCAAGCTCAATTCACTTGACCGATTATCCTAAACTTCCTCAACATTGGGTGCAAAATGAGCTAGAAGAACAAATGGAGGAGTTGCGCCAATTGGTCGAATTAGGTCACGCCCAGCGCAAACAAGCTCAAGTTCCCTTACGACAGCCCTTGGCGTCAGTAAGATTTAACAAAAAAGCCAGTTTTAGTAATGATCAGGAATTACTAAAAATCATTAAGCAAGAATTAAACGTGAAAGAAGTGAGTTGGGGTCAAAAAACAACAGGAGATTTTGAGGCTGAATTTGATCTTGAGTTAACAGAAGATTTAGTTGCTGAGGGAGAAGCACGCAAAATCATTCGTCGTATTCAAAATTGGCGTAAAGATGCCGGTTTAGATCTTAATCAAGAGGTGCCGGTTTATTTAAAAACCTGGCCAAATCAATTCACCAAAATGATTGAGAAAAAAACCAACAGCCAGTTGATCAGAGCTCAAATTGAAGGTCTTAAAGATTAGTGACAATTGAAAAATACCTAACTTTGTTTTAGTCTGAAAGAGTGCGAAAATATTTTTTAGCTAGCCTATTGTTTTTATTGATGATCTTGGCTTTAGTTACTCTTAAAAGCATTGTTCCTAATTTATTAAATATTCAACTAGTAGCTTATTTAATAGGCTTTCTTTTATTTTTTTTACTTGCGCGAATTCCTTTTGCCTATTGGTGGCGATTTAGTCCTTATTTATATTGGGGTTTAAACCTAATCTTGTTGATTCTTTTAATTTGGGGCCAGGCAACTAGAGGAATAGTGGCTTGGATAGAGTTGCCTTTTGGCCTGCGCTTTCAACCATCTCAATTGGCTGTCCCAGTCACAGCCCTATTTTTGTCTGCTAGTTTTAAAAATCAAACTCAAAAAAGCATCAGTAAAATTTTAACCTGGTCTCAGTTAATTAAAATTTTAGGCATAATATTGTTACCAGGAATACTAATTAATTTACAGCCAGATTTTGGAACAGCCATGGTTTATTTTGCAGCTTTGTTAGTTTTTTTATTTTTTAACCGTTTGGGTTGGCAAAGAGTAGCTGGCTTTATAGCTTTGAGTATTTTAGTAGCTGCAGTTGCTTGGTTCTTTGTCTTAGCAGATTATCAAAAGTCTCGATTCACTAGCTTTTTGTTTTTTATTAGCCCAGAAAGAAGTTTAAGCAGTGATTTTCGTCAGGAAAGTAGCGCAGCTTACAATGCCCGCCAATCGGTGATCGCTATTGGTGCGGGTCAATTGTGGGGTCAGGGAGTGGGTCAGGGCACTCAATCTCATTTAAAATTTTTACCAGAAAGACAAACTGACTTTATTTTTGCTTCTTTTGTTGAAGAATGGGGGTTTTTTGGTTCGCTGTTAATCCTAAGTCTTTATTTTAGTCTTTTAGCTTTTATTCTCTATTTGGTTTATTTTGAAGAGAATCGAGGTAAACAGCTTTATGCTTTAAGTGTTTTTACTATGTTTTTGGTGCAAATTTTTATCAATATTGGGATGAACCTAGCTCTTTTACCAATTACTGGCATTACTCTACCCTTTTTGTCTTATGGAGGAAGCAGTGTTCTGGCTTTATTTTTTAGTCTAGCTCTTTTGCAAAGTATTATCTTGGAAGGAGAAAAAGCCCCGAGCTCAATCTTTCAATAACTTCGAGATATGTTATAATCACAAATCGTTATGAAATACGCAATAATTCAATTACAAGGTAAACAATTTCAAGTCAGTGAAGGCGACCAGATTACTATTGATCGCTTAGATAAAACTGAGGGTGAAAAGTTTGCCGTGACTGACGTTTTATTACTAGTTGATGGTGATAAGAAAAAAATTGGTCAACCCATTGTTAAAGATGTAAAGGTCAACTGTGAGGTTCTAAGCAACGATAAGGGTAAGAAAATCAGAGTTGCTAAATACAAAGCTAAATCTCGTTATCGAAAAGTAATGGGCCATCGTCAACTCCAAAGCCTTTTAAAAATTGTTAGCATTGTTTAGGGTCTATGTCCAAATTTTTATTTTTGTTTGGGAACACTCCCCAATTGTCTCATTTGGAGTTTACTACTGTTTATCCAAAGCTCAAACTTAATGTTTTTGCTGGTGGTGAGCTGGCTGGACGCTTGGCTTTAGTTGAAATGGATCAAAAAGAATTAGAAAACAATAATTTTTTCGACAGACTTGGTGGTTTAGTTAAAATTTTTCAAGTAGAAAAAGTTTTAGATTTTAAAAGTGATTTGAGTCAGATTAAAACAGCTATAGTTGATTGTTTGTTAGAGAAAAGTCAGCAACCTCATTTCAGTATTTACCAAAAAGGTAAGGGACAAAAATCAATTAATCATGCTCAGGTTAAAGATTTATTGAGACAAAAAGGTTATCGCTCTCGCTATTTTAAAGGTACGCTGGATGGCAGCGCTTTTAGCCTTCATCAAGAATCAGCTCAAGAAGTGTTTCTCTATCACGATCAAGAAGGCATTTTTTTAAGCACCCTGTTGGGGGTTCAAGACATTGATGATTGGACTAAGAGAGATCGAGCTAAGCCATACTTTAATCGCAAAAAAGGGATGTTGCCGCCAAAAGTAGCTAGAATGCTGGTGAATATTGCTCTGGGACAGTGGTTGATAGACAAACCTCAGCGTTCTCTTGGTGAAGCAAAAGTTTTTGACCCTTTTTGTGGAACAGGAACAATACTAATTGAGGCTTTGGGTTTTGGTTGTCAAGTATATGGCTCTGACTTAGACGAAGAATCTGTTTGGGGAACTAGAGAAAATCTTCAGTGGTTTGCCAATGAATATCATTTACCTGCTCAAGATTTCAGCGAACAGATTTTTATCAGCGATGTTGGCCAACTTTCAGCAGATCAATTGAACAATAATAAAATGGACTTATTAGTTACAGAACCTTTTTTGGGTAGACAAACACCAAAGGATGCAGAACTAGCAAATATTTTTAAAGGTTTAGAAAAAATGTATCTAGGAGCTTTTAATAGTTTTAGTAAAATTCTTAGCCCAGGTGCAAAAGTAGTCGTAATTTTTCCCAAGGTCGTGGGTAAAAAAAGGGTCTATGCTCTCGATCATTTAATTGACAAATTAGCCGCAAAAGGCTACAATCCTTTCGTTTCACCTCTGCTTTATGCAAGAACTGGAGCGAGGGTGCAGCGAGAAGTTTATTTTTTTACTTTTAATTAAAACAAAGGATATATGGCACACGTTAAAGGTTCAGGTAGCGTTACCCAACATTCGCAAGGCTCAAGACACGGCCGACGTTTTGGTTTGAAAAAATTTGGCGGAGAGACTATTAAAGTTGGTCAGATTATTTTGCGCCAAAAAGGGGCTAAATATAAAGCTGGTCAAGGAGCAAAGATGGGCAAAGACTATACGGTTTTTGCGATGATTGATGGAGTTGTGGATTTCACCAAACGTTGGGGTAAAACAGTGGTTAGAGTCCTCGATAAAAACTAAAAACCTTTCATTTTTTTGGCAAATTCTTTAGCACTAGTGTTTTCCTGTGTGAAAATTGTGAAAAAAAGTCTAGGCAAAATTGATCTATTGTGTTATATATAGAGTATGACAGATATTCAAAAACTTCCTTCAAATCATCTCCAGCCCAACCCCTTTCAGCCACGAGATAAAGTTAAAAAAGAAGATCTTGTAGACTTGGTTGAATCAATTCGTATTCATGGTATTTTAGAGCCTTTAGTTGTAGCGGAAACCCCAGCTGGTTACCAAATTATTGCTGGAGAAAGACGCTGGCGAGCAGCTAAAGTCTTGGGGATTGAAGAATTACCAGTTTACGTGAAAAAAACTACTCCTCAAGGAATGTTGGAAATGGCCATTGTAGAAAATGTGCAACGCACAGACCTCAACCCCATTGAAAGAGCCCAGTCATTTGCTCGTTTAAATAGAGAGTTTGGTTTAGCCATCAATGAGTTGGCTAAGCGAATTGGCAAATCTTCTTCATATATTAGCAACACCATGAGATTACTCGACTTACCAGATGCGATTAATGATGGTTTATTGAGCGAACAAATTACTGAGGGTCATGCTCGCTCTTTAGTTGGTTTGAAGGATCAGAGTGCGATGATTGAGTGTTATAAACAGGTTTTAAAAGAAAATGCTTCGGTGAGAAGAACTGAAGAGTTGGTTAGGCGGATGAAAGCTGGTCAAAATAAAGCCAGTAAAAAAGCTGATGATGGTCGGGGTCGACCTTTAGCTCAGGATGATCAACAAGTAGCGAGGTGGGAGAATCGTTTACAAGAATATTTCAAAAATAATAGCACTCTCAAAGTAGTGCGTTCGCGCAAACAGACTAAGGTGACAATTACTCTCAAGGGTTCTCCAGAAAAAACTCAAGCTGATCTAGAAAAATTAATGAACATTAATTAAAAAAATTTAATTAATGCTTTTTATTTGTGAAATGATTTATTCCAAATCGGGAGCTATATTAAACAGCAGCATCAACTTATCTGCTGTTTTATACCAGAGAGGAGCTGCTGTTTCGGCCGCCCAAGGGCTGCTCTTGGGGTTTTCTAGTTTAACTAGCATAGTAAATTTTGCATGCTCTGCTGGAGCAAAGCCAATAAAGCTAGCAATAGTTTCATCACTTTTATAACCACCCTTAGGGTCTGGTACTTGAGAAGTACCAGTTTTAGCAGCCACAGTGTAGCGCTTAGATGCAATCCACTGAGCCTCTCCGTGAGCAGCAGCAGAAACCATCATTTTTGTGACTAGATCTGCTGTTTCTTGACTAATGATTTGTTCTCCTTTTTCAGTAGCTGTCTTAATTTCTTGATTGAGCTGGTGGTCATAAACTTTTTCTAGAATCTTTGTTTCTAACATTACTCCCCTATTGGCAATGACATTAACAGCACGCAGTAGTTGCAAGCTATTGGTATTAATGCCTTGACCAAAACTAATTGTAGCTAATTCAACTGGACCAATTTTTTTAGGGAAATAAGTACTACTATCATCCTGTAAATCCAAATTAAACTTTTGGCCAATGCCAAATTTTTTTAAATATTCGCTAAATTTTTCTTGACCCAAAAGCTCAGCTACAAAAATCATAGCTATATTGTCAGATTTTTCCAATGCCTCAGTGATACTGATATTAGGATGGTATTGTTCATTCCAGGTTTTAATAGTGTATGAACCAAACTGCCTGGGTCCAGCACATTTGCTGCAAATAGTATCGGGATTAATTAGTCCAGCATCGATGGCACTGGCTACTGTTAAAACTTTAAAAGTTGACCCTGGTTCATAAAGCCTGGTTAAGCTAGGATTTTTCAAAACTTCGGCCGGATATTTGAAGTAATGCCATTGTTGATAATTTGGCCAAGTTGCAAGAGCTAAAATTTTACCAGTTTGACTATCAAGAATAATTATTTCTCCTCGATCAGCGCCATATTGTTCAATTCCCCAGGCAAGATTACTTTCAGCAATATGTTGAATATCACGTCGAATGGTAAGAGTTAAATCGCGGCCATTTAAATTTTTAAGCTCATAATTAGATCCTGTTAGTAGTGCGCCCAAGGCGTCAGTTCGAAACCAACCCCTTTCTTTTCTCGGTTTAAGCTCATCTTCTAGCGCCCCCTCAATTCCATAACGACCAATTTCTTGACCATCTTCATCGCGGCCGACGAAACCAGTTAGATGGGCTGCCATTGAGGCTTCTGGATAGAAACGAGTAAAAGTAGTATCAAAAGCTAAATATGGATTGTTGAGTTCAAGAATTTGCTCCTTTGCTTTGGAGCTGAGTTGAGCAGCTAGTTTGGGCCAGTTCGCTTGACTGCTAAATTTAGCAATTAGATTACTTTCAATTTGTTGTTGGACTAATAGTTTGCTGGCGCTGTCTGAAGCATCTTGAAACTGCCAATTTTCTTGAGCAATAATCTCAGCTAATTGTTGACTGAGTTTTTCAGGGTTGCCTGTAAAATTTTTTCGATCAAGTTTTAGATCATAAGCTTCTTGATTGCCAATTAAGAGGTAGCCATCACTAGTTAAGATTTGACCACGCAGTCCCTCTTGGGTTTTACTACGAATGCTTTGTAATTCACTAAGATTTTTTAATTCTTGACCACGAAGAACTTGCCAATAAAAAAGACGAGCACTAATGACAAGAATGATTAGAAAAATTAAAGCTAAAAAAACTTTTCTTCTAGAATAGTTTAATTCTTCAGCCATGATTAATTTAACGCAAGGCCACAGCGTTTGTCTTGGTTTTAACTACTAGTAGGTTTTTTGTATCTTCAAAACCCTGATAGTTTTCTAGTTGTTGAATAGAGATTTCCTGAGCAATAGCTTGATTCAAGTTGGTTTCTTTGGAAAATAATGCTTCTTGTTTTTGTTTAAGGACTTCAATTTGTTGACCGTAAGCAATATTTTGGCTCAAAGTATAGGTGGTGCTGATTAGCTGTAAGAAAACTATTAAGAAAAGAATTCTGTAATAATTTTTTAGCTTTTTTTTCATTGTTTTTTCCTTTTTTTATATAACTAAGGCTCTTAGTTTGGCGCTACGAGCTCTTGGATTTATTTTTAACTCTTCACAACTTGGAACAATAGCTTTTTTAGTTAATAATTTAGCCAAATTTTGATTAGCTTGTTCTCTAAAAAAAGTTTTGACCAATCTGTCTTCACCTTCATGAAAAGAAATACAAACCAACCTTTTATCTATGGCTGGACTAGCTTGCAAGCTAGTAAAAGCAGCGGGCAGTGCTTTTTGAATGTTGTTTAATTCGTCATTGACAGCAATCCGTAAAGCCTGAAAAGTTTTGGTGGCTGGATGAAGTTTTCCAGCTCTCTCACCCTTAACCTGCTCAACAATGCTCAGTAGGGTGCCGACATATTGTAGGCTATTTGGAGCTTCTTTCTTAACTCGAGCAACTGCCTTGGCTATTTGTCTAGAGTGTCTTTCACCACCAAATTCAAAAAGCACACTGGCTAGCTGTTTTTCACTTAAAACAACCAATAAATCAGCGGCACTGACACCTAAATCTTGATTCATTCTCATGTCCAGAGTAGCCTTTGGATCTGCATTAAAACTAAAACCCCTTTCACCTGAGGTTAGTTGTTCGCTAGAAGTGCCGAAGTCAAAGAGAATTCCAGCTAATTCTATATTTTCAGTTTTTTGTAAATTTTCTAAAACAGCGCTTAGCTCTTTAAAATTTTCTTGAATTAAGATTAATTTTTTTTGAGCAATCTCTTGCCTGAAGTTTTCCTGAGCCTGTTGAATAGCCTCTTGATCGAAGTCTAGACCAATCACCAAACCCCCTTGATTTAAAATTGCTTGACTGTGCCCTCCTCGACCAAAAGTAGCATCTAGATAGTGTTGTCCTTTTTTAACAGCTAGAAGATCTAGTGCTTCTTGGAGCAAGACTGCTTGGTGTTGTTTATTCGATGACATAAGCTTTTTCAGCAATTGATTCAGCCTTATTTTCTAGTTGATCAAGATAAAGGTGATAGCGCTCTTGATCCCATATTTCTAAACGGTTAAGGCTGCCAACAATCACTAAGGATTTTTTAAGTTGAGCAAACTCGATCAAGTAATTGGGCAGATTTACTCGACCATTGTCGTCTGGAATTAACTCACTAGCTTCGTTAGTCATTAGTCTGACCAAATCTCGGTTAGCTTTTTTACTAAAACCAGCCTGATTGATTTTGCTTAGCTCTGATTGGAAGTTTTCTTTTTTGAGTAAAAATAAGCAGCCATCTAAACCTCTAGTAACAATCCAGGATTTACT
>CAYOIJ010000022.1:0-9631 GCA_964404025.1 uncultured Pseudomonadales bacterium | reverse complement strand
TCAAAATGCTTAAACTTAATGAATTAGTACCAGTTAATTTATTAGCAGAAAAAGAAAAATTTTTTGCCAATGATACTGATTACAATCCTCAATTTAAATATCAAACAACAATAAAACAAAGCGATTTGAGCTTTTATGGTGAAGCTCGTTGGCACCACTGTCGTCTAGCTAAAAAAATCATTAAACAAGCCCAAAAAGAAAAGCTTTTTCAAAAAAATCAGTTAGTAAAGGAAAAACTAGAAAGTGCGACTGTATCTGAAATTATCAATAATTATTTAGCTAACTATTCTTTAGATAAAAAATACCAGGTAATCTTTGATGAAAATCTTACCAGTCGCTTTGCTGTTAATTTTAAAGACAATGTAATTAAGGTTAGACTACCCATTTCTTTTTCCGAACAAAAACTCAGCAATACTCTCGACCATGAAATTGGCACCCATGTTTTGCGTCAAGAAAATTATGAAAAGCAAATTTGGTATCGTCGCAAGAAACACTATGGTTTTAGCAATTATTTACGTACTGAAGAGGGCTTGGCCGTTATTCATCAGTATTTAAATAGCGATCAACAATTAATTTTCAAAACTGCCTTATCTTATTTAGGCGCTCAAGTGGCTCAAAAAAAAGATTTTAAAACAGTTTATGCTTTCTTCTATCAATATGTACAAGACTCTCAAAAATCTTGGTTCTATGCTCTAAAAAACAAAAGAGGACTAACAGACACTAGTTTGCCAGGAGGCCTCAATAAAAGCCTAGTTTATCTAGAAGGTTTTGAACAAGTTTTAAAATATTTGCGAAGCCATCAGTACAACCCAAGCCCCTTATATTATGGTAAGTTGGCCATCCAAGATCTTCAAAAAGCTCAAGAAATGAATCCTAATTATCAACCCTTGTTACCCAAATTTTATCTTGACAATCCACTGGCTTATCGAGATAAAGTCAAAGCTATTGCAAAACGCAATTTTATTTTCTAAATATGTCAAAAAAAATTTTACTTGCTCTATCTGGAGGAGTTGATTCCAGCACCGCTGCTCATTTATTAAAAAAAGAAAACTTTGATCTTAGCGCTGTCTATTTAAAATTGTATGCCCGCAACCAAGAGCAAGAACAAAGAATTATCCAAGAAAGCAAAGTGGCTGAGCAAATTGCCCAATCACTGCAAATTCCTTTTAGAACTCTGGATTACTCTCAAAAACAAAAAAAATGTGTGCTTAATTATTTATTGAGTAATTATCAAAAAGGATACACTCCCAATCCCTGTGTTGTTTGTAATAAACTCCTAAAGTTTGGCTACTTATTTGACTGGGCTCAAGAGCAGGGTTTCAGTCATTTAGCTACTGGCCATTACGCCAAAATTATTGAAAAATCAGATGGTTATTATTTAGCTGCCGCTAAAGACCGAAGCAAAGACCAGAGTTATTTCCTATATCAAATTCAAGAAACAAAATTGGCAAAACTTTTATTTCCCCTCGCTGATTTAAAGAAATCAAAGATTAAAAAAATTGCTCAAGAAAATAATTTAAATTATTTGAAGCGAGAGTCTTTTGATATTTGTTTTCTCAAAGATAGTAATTTTAAAGAATTTCTAAGTGAAAATTTAGAAAAAAAAGCAGGCGATATCATTGATCAACAAGGCTTGATCATTGGTAAACACCAAGGACTAGCTTTTTATACATTGGGCCAACGTCGAGGTTTTAATATCGATCATCGAGCCTTAAAAAATAGTCAAGCAATTAGCTTCTCCAAAAATAAACCTCCTGCTTTAGCTGTCATAGATAAACTGAAAAAAACTAATCAATTGGTAGTAGCAAAAACAAACCTTTGTTTTAAAAAAGAATTTACAATTAAAGACCTAGTTTTTATTAAAGAAAAAGATCAAAAGCTATGGAAAAAAGAGGAGGAGTTTTCTGCCCTGGTTAAAATTCGCAATACTGGCCAGCTAACTTCTTGCCAAGTAAAAACAATTGAAAATAAAATTCTTGTTAGAACAAATAAAAAAATCTTTGCTCCAGCTTGCGGTCAAGCAGCTGTTTTTTACAGAAAAGACAAATCAGACCTATTAGTTATTGCTGGGGCAGTAATTGACAAAGGGGTTGTAAAATCTTGAGATTGTGATTAGAACTTTCAATTAAATGTAATTTAAACTCACTGATAGATTCTGCTCTAAAATTATATTCCAGCTCACTAATTACCCGTTGACCATCCCACAGAGCATAATCTTTTGTTTGTAAACTAAAAATAAATTTATTTTTTGCAAGTTTCAGCTTAGGGCTTAAGCCCTCATTAATATTTACCACTCGGGCCTGAGAGAATCCGTGAATTAAATCATTGCTGATAAGTATTAGGTTTTGATTAATTTTTCGACCATTACTATTAAATACCCTAAATTGCCAGGTCTTTTTTCCTAGACGATTGGCATGTTTGAATAAAGCTATTGCAAAATAGAAAAACAGCGCCAAATAGTTTAAAAATCCGGGGTAACGCAGGGCTAAAAGCAGCACCGGAAATAAACTAAGTAGATAAAACCAGCTTGGATAGCTCACTAAATAGGCCAAAACAACCCTCAAGCGCTCAATCAAGGGTAAGTTATGCTTGCCCTGAGCCAGGAGCGTAGGAATCGCTAAAGCCCGCCGACCAGTATACTTATTTATAACTACTCCTTTATGCTGCGAGCTTGTCTGATAATTAAAAAGCTCTCCCTGATAAAAATTGTGCCAAGACAAATAAAGCGGCTTACCACCACCTATTGGAAAATAAAAATTGTGGTCTTTTACTCGTAATTTCAAAGAGCGATCTGTTGGCCAATTGAAATCAATAAACTGCCCCAAATAATTAGTTATCTGCCAATCTAAAACTTCATTAGTCTGGGCATCTAACAATTCCACCTTAACTAAAGGAGCAGCCTGGCTATTGCGATATTCAAATACTAAATTTTTTCTTTTTTTAGACCATGGCCAGAGTGCTACAAAAACTGTTTGAAAAGTTTTTATTGAAAAAGATTGATAAAACTTAAATAATATAAAAAAGTAGCTAAGAGTTGGTAATAACAAAGCTAAGAGCAATGCTGAAAAATTATTAATAACTTTCCATAGTGGTGAACCACTTAAGTCAGTAATTAAAGTGGCTATCCGACTGGGTAGACTTTTTTTAACTTCCTTAACTAGATCATGAACTACTTCTTTTGGTGGAATAATTGGCACTTTAATCCCCGGAGAAGGCAGCGGTGTTACAGGCGCCGGACTTGTTTGGACAGTAGAAGGAGAGGGGGTGGGGGTTGAACTGAGAGTTGGTGTAAGAGAAACAGTAATGCTGGGGGCAACAAAAGGTGTTGGAGAGGGCGTTGGTGGGGCTTCAGTAATTATTGCCGTTGGGATTGCGGTTGGGGGCCAATAGTGCTGTCGAATAATAATGTACAATTCTCGAATGTAGCTTTTATGTCCGACTACATCGGTAATAGTAAAATCTAGGCGCACTATTTCGTCACGAGGCAAAATACCTAATTGTAAACTCCAATTACCACTGGAATCAGTGTCCTGACTAAAAATTTGATCATCGGCATTGGGAATAGCAACTGTTAAATTAACTTTTAAATTAGAATCTCCCAGGGCAATAATCCAGGGTTCATTAGCAAATGGCTCAGTTGAAAACAAACTAATGGCTTCTTCGGGGACGCTAGCGGGATTGCTAGCACTAATACTGGTGTTAACATCTGCAATTTTCCTAATTGTAAATTTTGGCGCATCAACAAAAACATTAAAACTCCAAATGGTAGAACTGGCCCGATTAGCAACTTGATCATAAGCAACAATTTGCCAACGATGACTACCATGACTTAGGTTTTGATTGGCTACAAAAGTATAAATTCCTGATCCAGAGTCATAATTTAAACTATAATCTTCGTTAGCAAAACTTGATAAAGGAATATTGTTAAACCAAGTTCTTCCATCTAAACGAAACTCGTAATGAGACATGCCCTTATTGTCAGTACTCGCATACCACTGAAAAACTGGGCGAGCTGTGTCAACATTGGTTCCATCTTCAGGAATAATTAAAATTGGTGTTGATGGGGGGATGATGTCGGGAATACTGGCGGATACTTTAACATCTCGAGTTGTAGGGGGCACAGACTGAGCGAAGCTTGGTTTCGCTACTAAAAAAATCAATAAAATAAAAAACAAAAGCTTTCTACATAGCTGATCAGCAATAAGAAAGCTTTTATTTTTTTTAAATTTCAATAATTGTCTTTTATTCTTGATCTTGATCATCCATTGGCTGAGTTTCAGCTTCTGGCATCTCTCTAAGTGGTGCCTTCTGACTCTGTTTCTTTTTCTTAACTGCTAAAACTATAGCCACAATCAGCAAAATACTAAGCAAAACAATTATAATAATTGTCACTGGTATTAACCAAATTACTGCTTCAGCACTTGCTATTTGACCTTGGAATCCATAGGCAGCCTCTAGTCTAAGAGTGTAGGGGCCAAATCCCCATTTCTTTTCCCAAACATTACTAAAGTCTCTCTCAGTTAAAGGAAAGATATTTTTTTGATCCAACTTTAAACTATCAATTTCTTGACCAAAAAGATTGAAGATTTTAATTTGCGGAGTTGGTGCGATATGAATATCTGATTCGTTTTTTATCTGAATTTCCATGGGCACTGGACCTTTTTCTAAAAATCCAGGTGTTTTGAAAAGACTAACATAGGCCGATTCATTAATTGGACCATCAATTATTACGTAAATAAGGGTGCCCGCTCGCTGAGCAATCCCTGCTCCAGTCTGATCTTCAACCCGTCCTACATCGGGACTGTGCAACACCATGGCATAACGACCTCCAGGAAGAGCATCTTCGGGCACTTCAATTAAAACATTAACAGTGGCCGAACCACCAGCCTTTAAAAAATTGCTCGCTGGAGCTAGAGTAATCCAACTAGCCAAACTCCATCGATTATCTTGTTCTTCTGTAACAGGAATTGGTGTTGTTCCATCCTGGTCCACAATAAAATCTACTACCTGACTCTCTATTTGCAAATCTAATTGAGAATTGTTTTCTACTTTAACTTGAACTTGTTTCTTTTCACCAGGACTCAAGAGTAGAGAATTATCATCACCAACCCTGACTGGCTTTACCGTTAAGGACAAGGCCTCCTGAGCAATCGCCATTGATCCAGTGCTAAAAACAGCAATAAACAAACTCAAAAGGAAAATAAAAATTCTAATATTTTTTTTTGGGCAGGCTAATTTCATTCTGTTCCTTAGTTTTTAAATTATTTCTTATTAATTTAGTTCTAAAATTAAAAGGTGGCCGTTGCTGTATAGACAATATAGTTTTCATAATCTCCAGCCACGTTAAGAGCGGAAGGTGTTAAACGATAACAAACATCTACTTCGTCCTGCAGTGCCGCTGCACCTCGATAAAAAATTGTCTGAGGATCATCACCCGCAGCTAAATCTGCAAAATGGCGAGCACTGTATGTTCGAGTAGATTCATTATAAAAAAAAGATCTTGTTACTCCACCAGTAGCTGCTCCTATGGTGAAGCCGAAACCATACTGGCCTCCAGTCACTACAGCCCAATCTACTGCGTTTGCAAAAGTCATGCCAGTAACATGGGCATTAACAATACAAGCTGGATCACTCGAACCATCACCACTGCAAGCTTGTCCATCTTTACCCAACTGATCACTTTCTGCCGTTGTAACTTGATATCCATTGGCTGCATTGGTGGTTACTGTTAGGACCTGAGCTAAATCTGAAAAAGTACCGATAGTGATATCTCCAAAAGGTACTGCTAGAGCTGTGGTAGCGGCATCCGTAGTTGTGCCACATTTACTTTGGCTAGCAGCTACACCCTCAATAGTAAAGGTTAATTGAGGTAAGATGGTCGCTGACACACGCACCGCATCTATCACCCCCACCTTAGCCAAGGTTTCATCAATTATCGTATCATCATTTGCTAAGTGCCTAACTATAATTGTATAGGTGTCGGCTTCCCCTAAAACGCTTGAGCTACTAGGAGAAGGATTAATTAAATTACTAATTGTAAAAGCTGGGTAAGTCGTTCCATCAAAGACAGCAGCAACCGCACCCGTACCCGAATAAGCACAATCAAAAACATGATAATCAACACCATCTATTACCTCAGCACCAGTTGCATAGTTGCTAGTTGGAGTAAAACCTGTAAAGCCAGTTGGATAAGTGTTTGGACAAGTAATAGCTGCATTAGCACTCCCTCCAAAATCAAAACCATCATCATCTGGCAAGCCATCTCGATTAGTTGAAGTAGCACTTGTAGCAGGCACCAAAATACGAATAGTTCCGTCTTGTAGTGCACTAACTGTGGTTAATTTAACGGTTAGGGTTGAAGACTGTGTAGAAATTAGGGCAGTTTCATCTGCCGTATCACCAGTTAATAGACCAGAGGTTAAACTCAGCTTGTTATCTGTAGCGTCATCGATAGTGGTGGCTACATTGTAGTTATTAAGACCACCAATTCTGAGCACATCTCCAGATTGCAATTGTAAAACTGATGTCGATGGATAGTTAGTTACATCAATAGTGATCAAAGAAGAACCCAAGGTTTGAGCTCCTTCAAGAGCGCTTCTAAAAGAAAAACGCGCATTATTCAACAAAGTTGAAACACTACCCAAACTAGCTGCCCTCGCCTGGTTTAAAAAAGCAACAATAAAAAAGGAGCTTAAGATTATAAAAAAGGACACTAAAAACAAACATCGATTTTTTATTTTCATAGTATGTAATCTAGTTTACAATTTTTTTTACTGGAGAGTCAAGGGCAGTTTGTTTTAATTTTTTTATTTTTTAAAATCAAGCTTTTTAATTAAAATTATTAATAAACGAGATAAAATTGGCAGTAAGATTAGAGCTATCAAGATAGAGAAGGGCAGGGCTATCACTCTTTGGGTCTGCTCTTCATCTCCCAGCTCAAGATGAAAGTCATAGGCACCCAACAAAAAAGCCCTCTTGTAATAAAAATCACTCAGCAGCGCTTCTTCTACCAGTGAGCTTTGTAACTCAAAATAATCTTGATTGTTGGCAGAAATAACATCCTCTTGCTCTGATAGTCTCTTTAGACGAGCTAAATCTTCTTGACTCATGCCTCGAACCGGTCGCTGACTGGCAGTTAAAACCATATCTGGATAAAATTCATAAACTTGTTCTTGTGGTGAGGGCCAATGGCTAACAGTTAATTGACCTCGAATTGGACCAGCATTTAAACCAATATTTTTTGCCCAAATCTTGAAATTCACTCCCATCAAGCTATCTACTATTTTAGGTACTTGAAAATCTTTAATTACAATTTGGCTGCGATCAGCCTCATCTGAACTAACTGTGATCACCAAATGGCTAGCGAGAACACCGGATATAATAGTGTTGCTATTTTTTTCATAATCAGAAAAAAGCATTTGCTCAACACTGAATAAAACTGATAAGTGGTATTCCTCTTGAGGAAAATCAGCTGGTATTGCGACTGTTAGGGGTAGGGTATAACTCTCTCCTGGCTTAATAATAAATTCGCTGCCCCAGCGATCTTGGCTACCGGCTATTGATAAGTGTTGAAAAGTACTCGTTTGTTCTAAAATAATTTGTCCACTTTCTTTGTGAGTCCGAAAATCAACCAGCCTTGGAGTTACTCTAATAGTATAGCGACCCTGATTTTCTAAATTAATTGGCGCACTGATACCGGCCCCAGGTTTTACATAAAGATAAGAGATCGGAGGACTGACATTAATTGATAAAGCATCAGCTCCCTGAGCTTTGACCAAAGATGGCTGAATTAGCAAAGCCACAAATAAAGTAATAAAAATTAGTTTTTTAATCATTTTAATAACCTGGTACTGCTACAAAAACTACATATGTTTGATAGTCGCCAGCCGCATTCATCACTGATGGGGCCGCCTGATAGGTCATAGTTGCTGTCTCATCAAAAGCTACATTGCTACTACTCATAATAATTTGCATATCTTCACCCAAGCTATTGTCGGCAAAGGGTCGAAAATAACTGCTATTAACAAAATCACTGGGCGTATTATCACCTGCGACGTGATAACCAAAGCCATCATGAATCGGATTGTCCCAAATACCCGCCAAGCTTTTGGTACAACCAGCATTACAATTAGTGTTGCGAATTTTCTCGGTGGGTTGATTGATATGAGTTAGAGGACGATTTTCAAAAACATAAACCTGATAGCCGCCAGCACTACCAGTATTAATCGTCACAGTATGGCTGTCACTAGCAAAAAATCCTGGGCTTAGCTCACCAAGATCAATAGTAAGTTTAGATAAACTAAAACTAAACTGCCTAATTTGATAAATATATTGAAAACCACTACCTATGAAATACTGGCTTGTGCCATATTTGCCATACGGACCAATAGCAGTCCCACCCAAGGTATAAGCCAATGCAAATTGACTACCAGTATCAAACTCTCCACTACCCATATTAAAATTACCAAACTGTAGATAATAAGAATTGGAACTCATATTATCAGCTCTGACCAACGCTGGCTTTGAGAAAAAAAATAAGAATACTAGTAAAAACAGTAAGCTAAATTTCATCGTCAATGGCTTTGATTAAAACTTCTGCCTCTTCTTCTAATAAAATTTCTTCTTGGTTTGTTGCTTCGTTTTTGCTAGTTTTGTGATTGATTTCTTTTATTAAATTGTTTAAGTCTTTTTTTAAAGATTGTATTTCAGCATGGATCATAACCATGTTTTTATGGGGAAAGGTGAGCAGATATTCTAACATTGGTAGGCGCCGATCTAGTAAATTATTAATAAAAAGCGCTACTGCTTGATCATCTGCCTGAGCTTGAAGCTTCTCTTGCTTTTCACTATCAAGCAATAAGGAATGATAGTGTAAACGCTGATATTGAACCTTACCGAATAGGTAAAAAACTGTTACTAAAGGAATAGCTATTAAGTTATTTAATTCAGTCATACTAATATTGTTAGATAAAATTAAGCCATAGCGATTGAGGGCTAAACCTAAATAAAACAAGAACATTTCTAGAGATAATAAAATTGCTAAACGATTCTCGAGAGCCAAGGCCACAAAGAACAACTGAATAAAAGTTAAAACAAAAAATGCAGAGGCTAAACCCTGAGTGTTGCCAATCAAAATTAAAAAGGCCAGATTTAATACCAAAATGTTGCTTGAGCCCCGCTCATTAAAAAGATAAAAAAGATGTTTGCCTTGTTTTTTTTGCAAGAACCAATAAAAAAGACAAAGTATAGCAAAAAATTGCAAAGAATATCCTGATAATTCTGGCGTTTGCAAAAATACATAAGCAAAGACGACCGTTAAAGTCATAACGATCGCCTGTTTAATTGCAGGCATTGCTTCTAGTATAAAAGAAAAAGTTAGCTTTGTAAAAAGTATAAGCTTGCATAAAAAAAATAAGCTAAAAATAACATTTTTTAATCTGGTTTTTGTTGTTGACTTTAAAAATTTTTGACCATATAATACTCCCACTTCAAGCAAAGAGAGATGATTAGAGAAAGCAAGAAGTTTTCTCCTTTCTTTTTTTTGCCCAAAAGATTTTTCTTGATCTTTAACAAGTAAAGACAGCTATTTTTTTAACAGCAAATATAGTGATAGAAAGTGCAAGAGAGATTT
>CAYOIJ010000021.1:0-9670 GCA_964404025.1 uncultured Pseudomonadales bacterium | reverse complement strand
TAAAAGAAGCAATTTTCACTGCACTGCCAAAATCTTTGGCTAAAGAAATTAAGCTAGAAGATATCTTTTTAGAAAAACCCAAACACAGCGATTTTGGTGATCTAAGCACTAATTTAGCCATGCTCAAGCATGATCTAGTAGCACAAGATTTTGCTAACCCCAGGCTTTTGGCCGAAACTATTGTGGATAACTTTAACAAAGATAATCAAAAATTCAGTGCCACAGTAGCTGGCCCTGGTTTTATTAATTTCCATTTTAGCGATCAGGTTTTTTGGCAGATTTTTGAAAAATTGCCTCAAAGTGAAGAGGAATTGCTGAGCAAAAACACTAAATCTCAAAAAGTGATTGTTGAGTATTCCTCACCCAACATTGCTAAACCTTTTACCATTGGTCACCTGCGCTCAACTATTATTGGTGATGCGGCTGCCAATCTTTTTGAGGCGGTCGGTTACAGCGTTTTTCGTGATAATCACTTGGGTGATTGGGGCACTCAGTTTGGTAAACAAATTGTGGCTATTAAAAAATGGGGAGACGAAGAAGCTATTAGCAATAGTGACAATCCCGTAGCTGAATTGGTTAAACTTTATGTTAAATTTCATCAGGAAGCAGAAATAGATGACAGCCTCAACGATGAGGGTCGAGCCTGGTTTAAAAAACTGGAAGAGGGCGATAACGAAGCCCGTCGACTTTGGCAAAAATGCATTGATTGGTCGCTAGCTGAATTTAGCAAAATTTATCAGCGCTTGGGAGTTGAGTTTAGCGAAAATGAAGGCAGGGGTTATGGTGAATCATATTTTGAACCCTTTTTGCAAGAACTAATAGCAGAGCTAATGAAAGAGGATTTTATTAGAGAAGGTGAGGGTGGAGCCAAGCTAATCTTTTTCCCAGAAGATCAATATCCCCCACTAATGATTGAAAAAGCTGATGGGGCGACTCTCTATGCCACTCGCGATTTAGCCACAGATAAGTGGCGCCTTGAGCAAGAGCGTTATCGTGGACAAAATAATGAGCGACCAATAATTATTAATGAAGTTGGCAGCGAACAAAGCTTATATTTTCAACAACTATATCGCGCTGAAGAATTGTTGGGTTGGTTTGAAAAAGGCGAGCGTATTCATCTCAAGCATGGTTTGTATCGCTTTAGCGATGGCAAGATGTCAACTCGAAAAGGGCAAGTCATTTGGTTAAATGAGGTTTTAGATAAGGCTTTAGCCAAAGCCAAAGAACTAAGTGGAGATGAGGCAACAGCCAAAGTACTAAGTATTGCTGCGCTCAAATGGAACGATCTAAAACGCGCTAGCCACTTGCATGTTAAATTTGACTGGGATGAAATTCTTAACTTGCAGGGAAATTCTGGCCCCTATATGCTCTATGCTTATGCGCGTGCTAAAAGTATTTTAAGTAAAGCCAATGAGCAAGGTATTAAAACTGAGCAAACAATCACTAGCCAAAAATTAAGCGCAGCTCATTTATTAGTTAAACCATTGGAAAAAGAATTAATTAAATCACTAAGTGATTTCAAAACAGTACTGGCGCGTAGTCAGCAAGAATTAAACACTTCTCATCTATGTAATTATTTATTCACTTTGGCCAGCCAATTCAACAGTTTTTACAATAAACACCAAATTTTGCAAGATTCCTCTGGAGAAGAAGCCCTTCTAAGGCGTGATTTTCGGCTCCAATTAGTTGCCCAAGTATCTTTAATCATCAAAATAGGCTTAAAAATCCTCGGTATAGAAACTTTGGAGCGATTATAAATTTGTTATAATAAATAGCTATGATTTCTGTAGTTTTGGCTACCCACAACGAAGAAAAGAATATCACTAAGTGTTTGGCAAGTGTCAAAAATTTTGCTGATGAAATAATTGTGGTGGACGGTGATTCAACTGATCAAACTCGCGCTTTAGCAAAAAAATTGGGAGCGAGAGTGATCAAAACTAGCAATAAAGCTAATTTTCATATTAATAAACAACTAGCAATGGATGAGGCGAAAGGACAATTGGTGTTGCAGCTGGACGCTGACGAAGCGGTGGATGAAGAATTAGCAGCATTTATAAAAGAAACAGCTAAAAAAATTAGCAAAAAAAAGCAATTTAGCAGTAGCGATACAGTAGCATGGTGGATTAGGCGCCGCAATCTATTTATGGGTCGCTGGCTAAAAAAAGGCGGGCAATATCCCGATCCAGTGATCAGACTCTATGTGAAAGGTAAAGCTGGTTTGCCACAAAAAGATGTTCACGAACAAATGTGGGTTGATGGTCAAACAGCTATGGCCCAAGGACATCTTTGGCACTACAGCAATCCAACTTTTAGTGATTATTTGCGCAAATTCAACACCTATACTTCACTGAAGGCTGAGCAACTCAAAGATCATGGTCTAAAAGTAAATCCCCTGACTTTTATCAATCATGCTGTCATTAAACCAATGGTCACTTTTTTGAAACTCTATATTCGTCATAAAGGTTTTATGGATGCTTGGCCTGGATTTGTTTTTGCCTTGTTTAGTGGTCTGCATCATTTAGTTGCTTATCTAAAATTTTGGGAATTAAAGCGAGGAGAGGCCTAAATGAAAGTCTTGTTAGACACTAGTCCTCTGAGTGATGCTAACTCTACTCGCGGTATTGGTACTTATACCCGCTATTTGCTAGAGCGCTTGCTCAACAACAAGGCTATTGAGGTTTATCAGTCGGGAGCCATGAGCGAGGGAGAATTAAAAAAGTTTCATCCAAATGTTGTGCATTATCCATATTTTGATTTTTTCTTTCCCACTTTGCCACTGAAATTAATTGCTAAAACTGTAGTGACTATTCATGATGTTATTCCTTTGGTTTTTCCCAAACACTATCCATCAGGAAAAATTGGCAGGATTAATTTTATTCGCCAAAAACTAGCACTGAAAGCGGTTAATAGAATCATTACTGATAGCCAATCTTCAAAAAAAGACATCATTAAATATTTAGGTGTTAAACCAGAAAAAATCACTGTGATTTATTTAGCCGCCAACCCCAATTTAAAAGCGCTGACTAAAGACAAATGGCAAAAATACCAGCGCAAGCTTCGTCTACCCAAACACTATATCCTCTATGTTGGAGATATCAACTACAACAAAAACATTCCTCAGCTAATCAAAACTCTTAAATATCTGCCTAAAGAAATTAAACTAGTTTGTGTGGGCAGCAATTTTCATCCTCAAGAAATTCCTGAGTGGCAGGCTATTGAAAGCCAAATCGCTCTCAGTGATGTGAGTAAGCGCATTAAATTTATTGAGGAAGTACTCAGCGATGATCCAGAAGAATTAGCTGCTATTTATCAAGGAGCACTAGTCTACATTCAACCATCTCTTTATGAGGGTTTTGGTTTACCCATTTTAGAAGCGATGCAGTGTCAAACACCGGTTATCTGTGGCAAAAACTCTTCACTCAAAGAAATTGCTGGTAAAAGAGCTATCCTGGTTGAAGAAGAAACAGCTGAGCAATTTGCCGAAGCAGTTAAAAAAGTGCAATCCTGGAAAAAGAAGGATCGTCTAGCTTTTGTTAAAAAAGCTAGCGCTTGGGCAGAAAAATTTTCTTGGGATAAAACGGCCAAAGAAACCATCAAAGTTTATCAAGAACTTTATCAAGATTAAATTAATAGAAAGAAGGGATTTATGAAAATTTTAGTAACGGGGGGAGCTGGCTTTATTGCCTCGCACATTGTTGATGCTTACGTAGCAATTGGTCATGAAGTAGTAGTGGTGGACAATTTATCTACTGGTCAAAAAGACAACCTTAACCCAAAGGCTAAATTTATTGAATGCGATATTACTGATAAAGAAAAAATTCAAGAGATAATCATAACTGAGCGACCAGATGTCATTAATCATCATGCCGCTCATATTCAAGTTGGTTATTCAGTAGAAAATCCCCAGTTTGATGCCCAAAATAATATCTTAGGTTTGTTAAACATCATGCAGGCTGCAGAAAAAATAGAGCTTAAAAAAATAATTATGGCCTCTACTGGTGGAGCCATGTATGGCAACAAAAAAACTCCATTTCGGGAAGACATGAAAGAAACTCCACTCTCACCCTATGGCATTTCAAAACGCTCGGGCGAACTTTATCTCAATTACTATCACGAAATTCAAGGGATTCCCTTTATTGCTCTGCGCTATAGTAATGTTTATGGCCCCAGACAAAATGCCCATGGTGAATCGGGGGTAATTGCTATCTTTTTGGAGATGGTTGGTGAAGGTAAACAACCCATTATTAACGGTGATGGTAGCCACACTCGCGACTATGTTTATGTGGGCGATGTGGTAAAGGCCAATGTTATGGCTCTGGAAACTGATTTTGTTGGAGAACTGAACATTGGTACCAAAACAGAAATCTCTACTAATGAAGTTTTTGATAAATTGGTTAGCGAATTAGATTTAGATCTAAAAAAAGAATACGGGCCAGAGCGCATTGGTGAGCAAGTTACTAGCTCACTGGACTATTCTAAGGCAGAAAAAATCCTCGATTGGCAGCCACGTGTTAATTTCGATGAGGGGGTAAAAAGAACAGTCAAATGGTTTAGAGAAAAAAATCAATAAAAGATGAATTACAAAAAACTTTCGATTATTATTCCTTGTTACAACGAGGAAAAAACAATTGAACCCTTATTAAAAAAAGTTTGGTCAGCAAAAAGTTGGGGTTTGAAAAAAGAAGTGATAGTAGTTGATGATGGTAGCACTGACAAAAGCGCTAAAATTTTAAAAAATTTACAAAAACAAAAAAACTTTAAACTGATTACTCAAGCCAGAAACCTGGGTAAGACAGCCGCTCTCAAAATTGGCATTGCTCAATCTAAAGGCGACATCGTGCTAATTCAAGATGCTGACCTTGAATATGATCCCAGTGAATACGAAATCTTGCTCAAACCAATTGTTACAGGTCAAGCCGATGTAGTTTATGGATCCCGCTTTGTCAGTGGCAAAGTCCATCGAGTTTTATATTTTTGGCACTCTCTCTTTAATCGCTCTTTAACTTTTTTATCCAATGTGTTCTCTAATATTAATCTGACTGACATGGAGGTCGGATACAAATTGATGAAGGGAGATTTAGCTAGAAAATTAGCTACTCAATTAACCTCAACAGGCTTTGGTTTTGAACCAGAAATTACCGCTCGATTAGCCAAAATTAAAGATATTAGATTTTATGAAGTGGGTATTGCTTACTATGGTAGAACTTATCAACAAGGCAAACATATTAGATGGAGCGATGGCCTGAAAGCGATTTGGCAAATAGTTAAATATAATGTGTTTGTTAATTAAAGCAAATTCAAATTATTACCTTAGAAATTTTACTCAGTAAATTTAAAGCCCTTATAGATATTATCTTTTTCCACATATTGAAGATTTTCTAAATAATCATCATGTGGCATACAGGTTAATTCTTGGTTGCCACACTGATCTCTGAGAGTGGGTATATAAAAAACAAGACCATGGTGATTTTCTCGGGCGATATTTTGTCGGTGTTGAATTTTAAAATAAGAGTTTTTATTAAATAATTGATTAAAGTTAAGATAAAAACTTGTTATAAAGAAAACAATAATTAGATAAAGACTTAATAAACTAAAAAATATATTTTTAATTTTTCTGTCAACAATTAAATTTTCAAAAACCTCGATTAAAATAATCGCAAATAAAGTCCAAAAATAAACTGTAGCAAAACGAATGTCTGGAGCCATAAAAAACCAAGTTGTAATGCCAATGAGAGCGAAAGACAGGGGTAGATAAAATTGAAAAATAGTTGTTTTAGAAATTTTTTTCAATAATTTTTTGGGAATTAGAATAAATACAAAGAGCAAAGCGCTGAGGACAAAAAGTTTAAATTCTAAAGTTTGCTTAATTTTTAACCACCAAGATGGCAGCCAAAAACTCCAAGGCTTTGTTAAAACATTCTGAGCCAATTCTCCTGGAAGGCGAGCCCAAGAAGTAATATCTCGGGAAGCATTGATAGGAATTTCTTTCCTAAGGCGCCATACAGAATCAATAGAAAATAAATGCAGGGGAAAGAAAGCATATCCCGAAATAATTAAATTTCTGCCAATAAAAGATAAGCCTAAAATTAAGGCTAAAATTAAATAAGCCAACTTATCTTTTAATTCTTTTTTATTGATAAAAAATAAACAAGTAAAAAATATCAAAACGCTAATTGCTCCAGACAGTTTAATAGTTGGAATCAAAACAGCTAAAAGCATTATATAAAACAAATCCTCTTTATTTAAAATTGCTAAGATTGTGACGAAAGAAATAATCAACAGGGGCAAATCTGTAGATAAAGAAGCCATATCTCCAGCTATCACCTGATAAATTAAATAGGGAAAAACAATTAGAGCAAAATATCTTGGACGAAAAGCTTTTTTTTGAGTAATAATTTGGCTTAAATGAATAATAAAACTGAGTGTTAAAAAACCATTCAAAATAAAAACTGATATACCCTGTTTAAGAAAAGTTTCAATAAAGGCTGCTACAACCAAAAAAGAACTATTAAAACCTAATCTTTCATCAATATTGGCCAAACCAGGAATCACTGGAAAATTTTTATTCCAAGCTACCATTTTAAATTGATAAAGGTAGGTATCATAATAAAAAACCTCTCTAGTAGAAGCAAAAAAGACCAAAAGTGTAACTAAAATTATAAAAGGAATAAATTTGATATTTTTCTTGAATAAATTTTTCAGCGAAAAAGCTTTATTTTTCAGAACAATTTGCAAACCCCAAATTGCGAGAAGAAGCCAAATCCAAAAAATTGCCTTATTATTTAAGCTGACAAAAAATGAGCAGACCTGTAAATAAGCCGTGAGTAGTGCATAGCCCAGCCATAAATAAAAAAAATATGAGTATTTTTGAGCTTGTTTAATAAACAAATTAACAAATAAATAGCCAACGCTAGCGAGACTAAACCACAAAAAAAGCCAATGACTAAATACTAAAAGCATTGGTTTTTATTATAGATGAGATGAAAAATAAAAAGATAGAGGGAGATGGACTAACACTTGGTCTTATCGTAATCTTCCTATGTACAAAAAATTCACTAGATAACTTATAATTGTATCAACTAAATAAAAATAAGTTTTTTTATGCCTAAACTTTCAGTTTTGATTGCTGCTTACAATGAGGATGCCTATATTAAACGCTGTATAGAGAATATTGTTAATGAACATTTACCAGCTTGGGAAAAAGAAATTATTGTTGTTAATGATGGATCAACAGATAAAACTAAGAAAATAATTACAGACATTCAAAAAAATATTTATCCCTTTAAAATTGTTAATTTAAATAAAAATAGGGGTAAAGGTTTTGCAATTAAAGAAGCAATCAAAATTGCCAGCGGTGACATTTTAATTATTCAAGATGCTGATCTTGAATATGATCCCAGTGATTTTCATCCTATACTTAAGAAGTTTGAGGATAAAAAAACAAATGTTGTTTATGGATCTAGAATTTTAGGAGAAAAAATATATACCAATAGAACTAGTAGTATTTTATTTTATTTTGGTGGAAGAGTTTTAACTTTCTTTATGAATACTCTTTTTGGGATAAATATTACTGATCAGCCAACTTGTTACAAGGCTTGGAGGTCAAAATTATCCAAAAAACTAATAGGAAAATGTCCAAGCAATGGTTTTGAATTAGAAATTGAAATGACGGCTTTTTTTGCTAAAGAAAATCAAAAAATTGAGGAAGTTCCAATTCATTATTACCCCAGAACAAAAGGTTTTGGTAAAAAAATCAATTTTATAGATTTTATTAAAGCTATTTTAACTGGATTTAAATGTTATTTTTCTAATAAATAGTTTTAATTTCTTTTTATCTATCAAGTTTAAATAAGCCATAAAACCAGCTGAAACAGATATAAATTGAGCCCTGTAGGTATACCAAACGTGAAGATAAGAATGATTGGCTGCTAGTAAATAAAAAATATAGGGTATGCTTGCAAAAACAGCCCAATAAAGTATTTTTAAATAGTTGATTTTTTTCTTCCTAAAAAAAAGAAACACAAGCAAAAGAATTAAAAATAATAGTAAAGAAATAGTTTTACTATTCATATCGTAACCAATTAGTTGTTTTACATTTAACAAAATAGCTCTAATATGACTAAAGTCTTGGTCAGCTTGATTAATACTACGATTTAAAACATGTGTAAAAGCGTTATTTATTGCTCCACGATAAAAAAAGGTTTCCAAAATAATCCACTTGCTCGTCCAAAATAAAATATATCCAAAACCCCAAGCCAAACATTTTTTAATTAATTTAATTATTTTTTCATTGTTGTTGGAAATTAAAAGTAAAAATCCAAGCGTGACTAATGGAGCAGTAAGCAAATCAAAAAAACTAGTCATCATTCCAATAATAAAAAATAGTAAATATAAATCGAAAAGCTTGTTGTTCCTTTTAAGATAGTAAATTGAAGAAAAAACACCAATTAAAAAAACTTGAGAGAATTGAATTGATTGGCCTAAATAAAATAAATCGACCGCAAAGGAAGCTAAAACTAGAGCAAGAATTTTAGAGTATTCTTTACTTTTAAACAAAAGAAATAGTAAATAAAAATAAGCAGAAAATAAGGAAATAGTCAAAATTATTCTAATTTCTTGATATGAAATTATTGATAAAAATGGTCTAATAAAGATCAAATAGCCATGCCAATAACGCTCATAAGAAGAAGTGGCGGTGTAATTTTTTTCATAACTAGCTTTTAAATTTAAAATTTGGTTGTTTTCTCCTTGAGACTTCAAGCCTCTTTCATTAAACATGGTGTAATCAATAGCATTGTTGCTAACAGAAAAGGCAGTATTTAACATTAGAGAGTCAGTAAAATTATCTAGAACTATCTTTCTTGAGCTCAAACCAAAACTCGGATAAATTCCTTCAGCTTCAAAAGTTTTAATTGATCTATTAGTATTGTTATCAAAATTATTACTTTTTATCAAAAAAGAAAAATAGAGCGAAAACAGGGCCAAAGAGAGAAAAATAAAATAAGCAATGAATAATTTTTTGATCAATTTCATTAATTTTAAGTATATAGTTTAAAATTAAATTAGTAAAACTCGAAGATTCTTAAGCAATTTTTTTCGCCAACTTCATCGCTTCTGCCACTGCCTGATCCATATTTAAATAGCGATAAGTCCCCAAACGTCCAGCGAAATAAATACCCTCTTTTTCCAACTCTGCAACTTTAGCCAAATACTTAGTCAAAACTTGCTGATTGCGCGCTCTAGGGACTGGATAATAAGGCTCACCCTTGCTTTTGGGATATTCTCTAGCAATGACGCTGTGTTTGGCTGTTTTAGAGCTAGGATCAAAGTATTTAAACTCAATAACCCGAGTATAGGGTACACTCAGGTCTGGATAATTAATAACACTGTTATTTTGGTAAAACTCTTTGTCTAGTTTGCTAAAAATAAACTTCAGCGAGCGATACTCCAGACGCCCAGCGCGATAATTAAAATAGCGATCAATCGGCCCGGTATAAACCAACTTTTTAAAGTCTTTGACAAAGGTTTTAGGTAATCTAAAATAATCAGTTTTCAATTTGACTTCAATCTGGGGGTGCTTAAGCATTTTCTCTATCAAAGTAGTATAGCCAGCAACTGGCAGCGCCTGAAATTGATCAGTGAAGTAGCGATTGTCAAAATTATAGCGAAT
>CAYOIJ010000020.1:0-10309 GCA_964404025.1 uncultured Pseudomonadales bacterium | reverse complement strand
TTGCCAACGATCAATTCCAGCTTTTTTTTCTGGCAATAAATAATGTTTTGTAATTAGTTGATTATAATTTTGTCTAAGTGTTTGCTCATCTAAATTCAATCCTTCTAAAATAGCTAAATTTTCTTTAGCTTCACTACTCATATACGGCTGATTCAATTTTTCTAAGGCTTCCTCATATCTTTGACGGATTTTTTCTGAATAATCGCGCTTGCCAAAATCATTAAGTGCCTTGAAGGACTGTTGAATAAACCAGAATCGATAATTTTCTGGATAGCTAGTCCAGGTACCACCCAAAATAATCAGTTCCACTTTGTCTATCCTATGACCCATATCCATCAAGGCTTTTAAACGACTCATGACTTGTAAGTAAGGATCAAAGTAATTTTTTTCTGCTCGTTGTGCACCGGGTTCTTCTGCTAAATAACTCTTAGGCATGCGCAAATCGTTTGGACAAAATAGACACTTGCCAGGACAAGGGTAGGGTTTAGTTAAAATAGTTACTGGTGCCACTCCAGAAGCACTGCGAGTTGGTTTTAATCTTAGTTTTTTTACTAAAGCAGCATAAAGTTCATCTGGATATAGTTGACGATGAGCCTCAATAATTTCAGTTTTACTAAAAAAACCACCGTCTTCTTTGGGGTTTTTTTTAATCAAAGATAGTAACTTGGGCCACGGTAAGTCTAAATTGTTTCGCAAAAGCTCAACAAGTTGAAATAAACTTTTTTGTTCTAACTGTTTTTTCATCGAAGCTTTATTATACCTTTAATTAGCTTTTATTTGCTAAAATAGGGCAGCGTGCAAAAAAAAACCATTAAACAATTAAATCAGCTTAATAAAAACTTTTATCAAATTGTGGCTGATGATTTTAGTGATAGTCGACAATACTCGTGGCAAGGTTGGCAGAAAATTCCAAAGTTTCTTGAAAAAAATCTAAAAAAATCTAAAAAAATTAAGGTTTTAGATATAGCTTGCGGCAACGCTCGTTTTGCTCAATTTTTACAAAAAGAAAAATTTGATTTTTACTACTTTGCCTTAGATAATTCTCAGAAACTAATTGATATTGCTCAAGAAACATTCAATAAAGAAAAAATTACTAGTAAATTATTTAACTTCGATTTAATTGATAATTATTTAGACAATAAAAAAATAATTTGGCCAGTTGATGAAAAATTTGATCTAATTGTGGCCTTTGGTTTAACTCATCATCTACCAAGTCATGAATTGCGTCTAAAATTTTTAAAAAATTTAAAAAATTTACTGACACAAGATGGTTTATTAATAATTAGTAACTGGCAGTTTGCTAACGATCAGCGCTTTCAAAAAAATATTTTAAATTGGCAAAAAATTAAAAAAAATCAAAAATTAAATATTTTTCAAAAATTGCGATTAAAAACACTATTAAAAAAATTAGAAAAAAATGATTTTTTCTTAGATTGGCGAAAAAGCAAAGAAAAAAAAATAATGAAACCTGCTATTCGCTATTGTCATTTTATTAATGAGAAAGAAAGCTTATCTCTTTTGCAAAAAAGTGGCTACAAAATCATTAAAACATTCTTTGCTGATGGCAAATCTGCTCAGTTGAATCAATATTTTGTTTTGAAAAAAGATTAGTAAAGAATTATAATAACATCTTATTAACATTGCCCGATCGTCTAATGGCAGGACAGAAGCCTTTGAAGCTTTCAATCTAGGTTCGAATCCTAGTCGGGCATCCATACATACAAAAATTTTCTAAAGAAAATAAAGTTAAAATGTTAAAAAGACATCCAAAAAACCCAATCCTAACTTCAAACAAAAATATGTCTTGGGAAGCCGGCTCAGTTTTTAATCCACATGTCTTAAAAGAGGGAAAAATCTTCCATCTTTTTTATAGAGCAACTAACGACGTAAAAAAAAATAAAATAGATGGTTTCGTTTCCTCAATTGGTTATGCTAATAGTATTGATGGAGTGAATTTTAATAAAAGAAACACTCCGCTTATCAAACCAACAGAAAAATATGAAATTGGCTTGGGTTGTGAAGATCCTAGGGTTACCAAAATCAATAACACATATTATATTTTTTACACCGCTGTTGAGGGAATTGATGATAACAAAAAAGTCAGAATTGCTCTAGCAACCTCGAAAGATCTAAAAACAATAAATAAACTTGGAATTGTTGGACCTCAAGGTTCAACTTCTAAAGCAGCCACATTGTTTCCAGAAAAAATCAATGGAAAATTTGTATTTTTGTATACCTGGGAAGCAGATAGACCAATTTCAACAATTATGATTAAAGAAGTAGATGAATTAATAGAAATTACTCATCCCTCAAAGTCATCATTTGGCAACAACCTAGAACACTTTGAAGATAATTTTTTACTCCAACCTTTTGAAGGCTCTTTCAGAGGGCCAGAAGTTGGAGCAGTGCCGATTAAGACTTCCAAAGGCTGGTTGATTATTTATTGCGGAACAGCAATTGGAAAAAGAATTTGGACCATTGACGCTCTTTTATTAGATTTAAAAAATCCTAAGAAAATAGTCGGAATTGCTCCTAAACCAATCCTTTTTCCAAAAACCAAAGATGAATTAAAGGGAATAACTGAAAATGTCACCTTTCCTTCTAGCGCTGTTGTTGTAAAAAACGAACTATATGTTTATTATGGTTCAGGTGATCAAGGTTGTTGTTTGGCAACCTGTAAACTTAAAAAACTCTTGAAATATCTTCTGGAAAATCCACCAACTCATGAATTAATGGGTAAGCAATTTAGACGTCTAAAACTATATAAGTGAATAAAAAATCATAGTTATTGTGTTTGGCCAAACTCTATCATAGAATCTCAGCATGAGTAGAATTGAAAAGGAACACCTACTAAACCAGTTTAGAAGAGTTGACGGCGAGATTTTTGAAGGAGATGAAAAACAAGTATTCAGAGCTACTGATGGCAAAAAAAACATTGCATTGAAAATATACAGGACGAGAAATAACTTCTGGAGCTCTGCTGACATAGCAGAGAAAGCCAATCAAGATTTTTTAGACCATACAAAAATGTATCAATCTCCTCTTCATCAATATGTGCCTGAACCGTATTATTTAGTTAAAGATACTGACGGAAAAAATGTAATAGGAATTGCTGTTGAGTGGAGAACTGGAACCACTTTGGCTAACTTAGAAGTAGCAGAAAATTCTTCTGAAACACTCACAAAGGAGGATATCCAAGAACTATTCCAAGCTATTATGGCTGCTACCAAAAAAGGTATTTTCTTGGTGACAGATATGCTTAACGCTTGGAACCTAGGTTTTGATCCAGATCGTGAACCAAAATTATATTTCACAGAATGTGAAATTCTTTCCAACACTTTATCGCCTCAAGAAATAGCTAGGTATGAGCGCCAAATAAAGGCAATTCAAACTTATCTCGAATTAATGTATGTAATTCAATAGGGGCAGCAGTTATTTTTCTCCTAAGTGAAATTTCAACTTGATTTAAATTTGTTTATTTTATGATAAGTTCGGGTTATAATAGTCCTTATAAGTAAAATAAAAAAAGGAGATTGTCTTATGCCAGCACCAGAAATGTCACCAAAAGAAACAACACCTGGTTTAGAAACAGCAAAAACTAAAGATGATTTAGTTAAAGAAATAATGGAATCTTGGAAGCAATTAGAGGATCTTGTAGTTGCTAAGGAAGCAGAATTGGGTCGACGACCCTTAACTTCTGAAGAGAGCGCTGCTTACAATGTTACTTTAAGATATGGAAATAAGCAGGGTAACCAGTGGTTTGTAACTGCTAATCCCAGAGAGTATTCTATCGAAAACCCCAGTCTCAATGAAGGATTTCCTCAATATTATGGGGTAGAAGCTGGTCCGTACAAGAATCCTATTATAGAAATGGAACCTCATTTGGCCTTCCCTGTTCCAGCCGAACTTAATTATGTTAATGCTAAAGGTGAAAAAATTGAGCCAAGGTATAAGATTGGCGGCGTGATCATAGACACCGATGAAGATCTTGGCGATTTAAGAAGCAGAACGAGTCTGACACCTTTATATGAAGGTGAAGAAGAAAATGAAGATGGTGAAAAAAAGCCTAAATTAAAAGCAATTCCAAATTCAGAAGGTATTGAATATGGTGGGAGACAGTGGTATCTTGCTGGCCTGATAGAAAAAGATAAAAATCGCTTCATTAACTATGATGCAATTTATCGTGCAGAAAAACCAAATCAGGTAAAAGTAGTAGAGTTGGAAGAAATTAAGCTTTAATAGACAAATATATTAAAAATTTTGATCAGGCAGAAGATAAATAATAAGTAACATGGAGCTGATAATAGCTTTGTCAAATTACAATTAAAAATAAATAAATATATTATCGTTATAGTTTAATGGGCAAAAATAACTTCTTTTATTACAATTGATTAATCGACTCTGTTGCAAATAAGCATTTTCACCATTAATAATATATAGTTCATTGTCTAGCACATCAAGTGTGCTCTGGAATTCAAGATTTAGATTGGGTAAAAAATATTCATGCTGTTCTGCATAATGCAACGTGGTAAATTTTTCATAATTCTTTGGAGAAACTAAAAGTCTCAAATTATCGTTAGTTTTAGCATCATATTGATTCGAGTTTATAAAATAAATCATGTGCATTGACAAATAATCTCCAATATTTTTATTTTTGTTGGCAGGCTGATCTTCAAAAAAATAAAAAATTTTAGTTAGAAAAAATAAAAATAAAAAAGCAGACAAAATATAGTTTATCTTTTTGTTTTTAATTTTTTCAAAAACAAATCCCAATCCATATCCAATAAAAATTACTCCAATGGGTAGTAAAGGACTTAGTCTGTGATCACCATTCACCATATCAGTTAATGCAGAGTTTGTCAGATGTAGACTTAAAGCAGTAAATATTATAATCAAAAGATAATAATTCCTTTTAAAAATAGCTGTAGCTAGTCCCATTATTAATATTGAAAACAAAATAGGAGTTAAAATTGGCTTTTGATCTGCATACCAAGCGGTAGTTGGCTCCGTAATCCACACCAACAAACTCCTTAAATATTTTTGACCCAAAGATTGGCCGCTTAAATCACTTATAGAATGTTGAGCTTTATTCGCAAAAGGCAATCTTGATGTGTTAAAAAAGATATCGGGTCCAGAAGTTTTTAATATTCTTGGACCAAATCCAAGCAAAATAAACATTAGAAATATTAAGATTCTTTTAAAAATTGTTTTGTAATTTTTTCTCTTTATTAATTGAAAGAAATTAATACAGAAAACAATTACTATCAAAATTAAAGACATAGCTTTTATACTTCCATGCAATCCAAAACTGAATCCGAAAAGAGTCCCCAAGAAAACATAGTCGACAAGATTCCTTGACTTTCTTTTTAAAAAAATAAATAAAGCTGTTAGGTTTAAAGTAGAAAAAAGACTACTGAGTATAACTACCAATTCTGTGCGAGAATAATACAAATGTAGCGGTAGAGAAATAAGAGCCATAGCCCCTAGAAAAGACGCTAATACGTTTTTTGTCACGAGAATAAGCAAGAGATAAATACAGACTATATCTAAAATTGAAACTATCGCGGCAGGAATTCGATAAGTTAAAACTGATCCTCCAAAAATCTTATAGAAACCCAGAGTTGAGGTAGAAATAATTAAACCATAAGCGTCATATTGACCATAGGCGAATATGTTTTTAACTTTTCCATTTTCAATTCTTTGCGTATTATATCCTGGCTCTCTGACTTCATCCCCAACACTAACAAAAGGATAGTTGGCTAATAAAAAAAACCTTGTTGATGCGGCTAAAAGGAAAACAACAATTAGTCCAAGTAAAAACTTTTTTTCTTTATTAAATTTGAAGTCACCTAAAGACTCTAAATAAATGAATAAAACAAAGAGCAGAGGAACAAGTGATAAGACCAGAGCAAACCAACGATAAAGATAATTGTTATCAAAATAAACAAGCAATAAAGACAAAAAATATAAGATAACTGCTAAAACTAAAAAAAGATCCCTTTTCTTTTTCATTACTTAATTAAACTAATATTTTTGCAGGGCTAACTTAAGTTCTTGTATTTTGTCAAAAACCTGCTGATAAGTTTCTGCTTTGCTATCCGTCATATACTTTAATTATACTTTTGTTGAAAATAAAAATTAAGTGTTTAATACAGTTCACCAAGCTCTAATTCTTGGCACTCAACATAATTGTATTCATAAACAGTGGCCGATCTTTCATCTTCCCACTCATAGATGTTCTCAATCTCTATTCTATGTATTTCTTTAAGACAGCTCTCTTCTAATTCATTATTAAAAACACTGGCACCCATTTCGTTTATTTTAAATTCAGTTAAGATTTGACTATCTGCCGTTTTAACCACCCACAAATTTCTCAGAACTTCTTCTCTCTCAAATCCTGATTCGTCCACAACGCAACGAACACTATTGCAAGCTGCAAAATATTCTAAATAGATAACCATGGAATTTTTATTAAAATAAGGGAACATATTAAAACCAGTAACATATTTTTTTTCGCTGAATTCTTGCTTTGCTATCCACTCAACAACAGCTTTAATTTCCGCATGTTGATTATTCATCACCTCCTTATTTACTTCATTTTCTCTAAAATTAAATTTAGAAATCGAAACACTTAACGAAAAAATCAAAATCAAGATTGTAATTTTAAACAAAAAACCATATTGCTTGTTTTGAAACTTGCTTAAAAAAAGATCAATTACATAAAAATGACAAATTAAGACCGGAATTAAAATTGGAAAAAAATAGCGATAGCTGGCAGATGGAAAAAAGGTATGAATTAATAAATATAAAACAGTGAAAACTATATAACTTAAGATAACTTTATTTTTCTTTAAGAAAGAAATTAAAAAAGCGAAAAACAAAGTTACAAAAGAAATCTGAGTTAACAAAGAATTGATCAAGGCACTTTGACCGTCCCACCACCAATCTTCACCAATAAATAAATTGCTAAATTTTAATAAATATTTTAAGTTAGGAATAGATTCACTACGAGAAAGTACTTCATGAGCGTAGTAGATACCGTAATGATGATCATAATGATTATTCCACAAAATAATGAACAAAAACCAAGACATAATTGTTGCCAATCCAATCATTGCATATTTAAACCAAGTCTCTTTTATTAGGTTTTTAAAACAAAATTTAATATCTGTTTTCTTATTTTTAGAAAAACTAAAATAAAAATCCATTAACAAGAAAGTTCCAAATAGAGCCATCGCCTCATAACGAACCAAAATAAAAATAGCACTTAACAAATAAGCTATTTTTTTATTCTTTTCATATACAATCAAGTTGACAAAAGCCAATAAACCAAATAGGGCGTTCGAATTACCAGTCAACATTGTCCTTATGGCAACTGGATTAGTGACCAATAAAATAAAAAAGGGAATTAGTAAAAATTTGTGTTTAATTTTCCTTTGCAAATAAAATAAAATCAAAAATAAAAGTATAATATTAGACCAAGTACTAATTAAAAAAGCAGCAATAACTTCAGGATATTCCTGTTTTAAAAAGCCAGCTAAAATATTGTTTAAAATTGGATTTGCTGGAGGAATAAAAATTGGCTCTGGCAACTGCCACTGAGCATAAGTCCTGCCATCAGATATGAATTGAAAGATATCACCAACTGGTACTTTTATCAAAACAGCATCTTTCAAAAAGGAAATGCTGAAAAACAAAATTAATATAATAATAGAAATATTTATAAAATAGGGGCTTATTTTTCTAAAAAAAGATAGTTTCATAAATAGGTTTAAACACTAAACAAGCCAAAAAAATTTATATATAACTAATATACAGTAATTTTAAGAATTTGTTGTTTGTTTATTAGAAATGTAAAAGCTTTAGTTTTGTTGTAACATTATTTTGTGATAAAAAAATTATTTAAGAAAATCAGAAGCAAAGCTTTTTTTCACTATTTTGTCCTCACTATTGTCTTAATTTTTGCTACTTATCTGCGCTTTAATAATCTTAATTGGGATAAAGGCTTAACCTTACACCCAGATGAGCGTAATATTATTGCTGCGGTTACAAGACTTAGTTGGCCAAAAAAAATCAACCCAGAATTTTATGCTTACAACGGTTTTCCTCTTTTTCTCATTGATATAAGTTCTCAACTTGTAAGTAAATTAACTAATAATCCTTCTTATTTAAATAATTGGGGAAAAATTAGTTTTATTGCTCGCTTTCATTCTGCTTTATTTTCTTTGTTTAGCGTTTATCTCTTTTATTTAATTTCAAAGCTAGTTTTTAATAAAAAAATAGCTCTAATAAGCGCTTTTTTAGCCGCTACTACTGTTGGCTTTATTCAACATGCTCACTATGGTGTAACAGAAAGTCTCTTAATTTTAGAATTACTAGGCTTAACTTACCTATCAATTAAATTTTTAAAAACAAAAAATCAAAAATTCTTTTTATTAATGGCTATTGTTTTAGGAACCAGTATTGGTACTAAAACTTCTGCATTAAGCTTTACCCTGATTCCTTTTATTTCAATTCTCATGATTCACAAGTTAAAATTAAAAACTCTAATAAAATTTTTTATTTTCTTAGTCTTTACTTTTTTGGTATTTTTTATTGTTTCTCCAAACACTCTTATTCATTTTAATGATTTTTTAACATCAATGCGATATGAGAGGGCAGTGGTTAATGGCAAACAAACAGTTTTTTATACTATGCAATTTATCAATACCACTCCCTATCTTTTTCAAATTAAGAATCTTATCTGGTTGAGCTCTCCAATCCTTGTTTTTACAGCTGGTTGGGGCATTTATTTGTTGCTAAAAAATAGAAAACAATACTTAGTAATTTGGCCATTTTTAATTTATTCTCTTGTCTATTTTATTTATATTGGCTCATGGTATGCAAAATTTAATAGATATTTATTACCTTTTATTCCGGTTGTGATTTTATTAGCAAGTTTAACTATTAATCATCTAAAAAATCATAAGTTTTATAAATTACTTCTGATTATTCTTTTATTAGTTAATGGTGTCTGGGCTCTGTCTTTCTTAAAAATTTTTAAAAAAGAGCATACTAGAATCACTATGTCACGTTGGGTTGAAAAAAATATTGCTAATCAAAACACCATACTTGTTGAGGAATGGGACGAGCGCCTCCCCAAAACTACAGACTCTAGTATTAGCTATCAGCACCAAACTTTAAAACTCTATCAAGCTGATGATGTAGAAAAATTCAAAACTTTAGCGTCGCAACTAGCTGAGGGAGATTGTTTAATTGTAGCTAGTCGTCGACTTTATAAATCAATTCCTCGCAGTCCAAACCATCCCCACACCAAACAATACTACAAACTCTTATTTGAAGAGCAACTCGGTTATAAACAAGTTGCTCAATTTAGTTCTTATCCAAGTTTCTTAGGCATTGAAATTAAAGATAATGGAGCAGAAGAAACTTTTCGAGTTTTTGATCACCCTACCATCATCGTTTTTGAAAATTTTGATAAATTGTCGAGTGAAGAAATTTTTAATAAAATTTTTAAAGATTAAACAAACTATCTTTTTGATGAACGATAGTTTTTGACGGAACCCAAACGACTAATAAATATCCCAACCAAAATAAATAGCATAATTTCAAAATAAATTAAATATTCATAATGAAAATTAGATAAAATAAACCCACCGATAATCGGTCCAATAATTTGTGAAATACTCCCCAAAGAACTGGCCACGCCTAGTGTCGCTCCTTGTTCTTTTTCTGATGCTTGTCTAGAAATATTACCCAAAATAATTGGTCTAAAAAGACCCCAACCAATAGCCACCAACATCATTGGTAAAAAAAATAATTTTTTTTGATTGACAATCAACAAAAGTAAAAAAGAGGAAAAAATCGAAAAAAAGGAAAAATAAAATAAATTTGACTCTCTAAATCTTTTAATTAACTGATTTAATAAACCACCTTGCATAACTATACTAACCAAACCAATACCCGTTAACACCAAGCCCATGTCTTGAGCATTCATTCCAAATTTTTTATCACTATAAATGGCTATGTTACTGGTTAAAATGACTTGAGTGCTTAAAAATAAAAACATAATTAAGAATAAATCTCTTAATTTTTGATTTTTAAAATATTTTATAAAATCTTTGAACTTAAATATTTCCGAAAAAACTTTTAGTTGGGCTTTATTTAAAGCTTTACGCTTCACTGTTTCTTTTAATAAGAAAACAGTCATTAACATCGTTAAACCTGATAAACCAGCAGCTAAAAAAGCCGGTAGAGAATAAGAAAAACGTTCAGCCAAAAAACCTCCCAGTGCCGGCCCCACTAAAAA
>CAYOIJ010000019.1:0-12661 GCA_964404025.1 uncultured Pseudomonadales bacterium | reverse complement strand
TTTTGCCTATTTTTTATGTTCTCGGTATAAAAAGCCAAAACAAGTGGGGTAGAGGCTTATTTAAGTTTTTACACTTGTTGGGTTTATGGCTACTGGTTGTCTCAGCCTCTCGCACCTCTTTTGCAGCCTATCTGGCTGCTATCGCTGCCGCGATTATTATGTTGGCTTGGCAAGAGCAAAAATTTATCAAGCGTTTCTGGGCTTTGTTGCGTCGAGGCACTACTTTTAGTATTTTGCTAATTATTATGGTTTTTATCTTTGGTGGAGACATGCAAGACCGTTTTGTGCAAATCTTGCGAGCTTATCCGAAAGCTTATTTAGTCTATGAAGGCGCTGAGGACTTTGGCGAGGATCAGCTAGCAAACTTTGAAGAAAAATATGAAAAAGTGGCAATTTATATTCAGCGCCGAGGCCAACCACCAGATGATGGTGTAGCCGTTGATGAAAACACCATGGTCAAAACCGATGAGCGACCCACTACCACTAGGCCAGTTGATGTCTATGTCGATGTCCCTGATATAGTGGAAGAAGAAAATGAGTTTGGTGAGCTGGTTGAAGTAGAAAAAGAGCGAACTTGGTCACCAAACGCCATGAAATATGGTTTATCTCTGGCTATCCGCCTCGATGAACTTTGGCCCAATGCTATTGATGGTTTTGTTGCCAACCCGGTTTTAGGCAGTGCCTATGCCACCCTCAACAAGCAAGATTTTTATCATTTTACCGAAGCTGAAAGTACAGATAACAATTTCTTGCGCACTTTGGGTGAAACTGGCTTGTTGGGCTTTATTAGTTTTTATGGTATTTTTTGGGTAATTTTTTATCAAATCAAGAAAAATAAATCAGCTAGTCCCTGGCTCAAAAACCTCAACCTAGCATTTTTAGCAGCTACTATCGGTCTGTTGCTTAATGCCCTTTACATTGATGTCTTTGCTTCTTCTAAAGTAGCCTTTATTTATTGGGCACTAGCTGGAGCAATACTCGCCATTAATCATCAACATTATCATGAGAAAAACAGTCAAAAAGCAAAAAAATAGCTGGTTAATTCTTGCTATTTTATTATTGGCGCTTGTCTTGCGCCTCTATCGCTTTCACTATCCCTTAGCTGATTGGCATAGTTTCCGTCAAGCCGATACTGCTTCTGTTACCAGAGAATATGTTAAAAGTGGCCGAGTCGACTGGCTAAGGCCTCAATATCAGGATCTCTCTGATATTCAGTCTGGTTTAGCCAATCCTGAGGGCTATCGAATGGTTGAGTTTCCTCTGGTTAATGGCCTAATTGCTCATTTTCTATTGTTTTGCCAAAAACTGGGTCTCAATCTCGATTTAGTGATGACTAGTCGAGCTTTTTCCATTTTAGCCTCACTACTGGCCATTTATTCACTTTATCGCTTAATCAAAGTTTTTGATAATGAAAAATTAGCCCTGTTTAGTACCTTTGTTTACGCAATTTTGCCCTATGCAATTTTTTATGGACGAGCTATTTTGCCTGAACCTTTCATGCTAGCACTAAGCTTATTGTCACTTTGGCAGTGGGCTATTTTTTGTCAAAAAAAAGCCAAGGGAATAGTTCATTATGTACTCAGCCTAATTACCCTGGCGCTAGCAGCTCTTTTAAAACCCTTCGTCGTTTTTTTAGCACCAGTCTATTTGGCCATTGCTTGCTACTATTTAGGTATCAAACTTTTCAAAAAGCTAAGCATCTATCTCTTTCCTATTTTGGCCTTTATTCCTCTTTATCTGTGGCGAGAATGGATGCAAAATTTCCCTGCGGGCATTCCTGCTTCTGACTGGCTATTTAACAAAAATAACATTCGCCTTAGACCAGCCTGGTGGCGTTGGTTATTTTATGAGCGCCTAATTAAACTTATTCTTGGTTTCACTGGCACAGTTTTACTCTTTGGCAATCTATGGCAAATTAATAAAAAAACTCTGATTTATGCTAGCTGGTGGCTTGGCCTCATTCTTTATTTTATTGTCATGGCTAGTGGTAACATCCAACATGATTATTATCAGAACCTGATGATTCCTATTGTCGCTATTAGTCTAGCGCGAGGCGGTTTAATTACTCACAAAAAATTTAAAAAAGGCTATCTTGGCACTGCTTTGCTTAGCTTTATTTTGCTTAGTGCCTGGTTTTTTTCAGCTAAGCAAGTTACAGGCTTCTTTAATGTCAACAATTGGGAATATATTGAAGCTGGCCAAGCCCTTGATCGCCTAACTCCGGCCGATGCCCTAGTTATTGCTCCAGCGATGGGGGATACTGCTTTTTTGTTTCAAACTAATCGACGTGGTTGGCCCTTGGGTTTTCATATCGAAGAAAAGATTCAGGCTGGTGCCACTACCTACGTTAGCACCAATGACGATAAGGAGCGCCGTCAACTTGAAGAGAAATACCAAACTATTGAAAAAACCAATCGTTATTTAATTTTAGATTTAACTAAAGAAAAAACCAATCCATGAAAATTTTAATGTTAACTCCCTATTTGCCATATCCACTCTTGTCTGGTGGGCAAATTCGCACCTACAACCTGCTAAAAAAATTAGCTAAAAAACACCAAATCACTCTCTTTGCTCTAATCAAAGACGGGCGAGAAAAAGAATACATTAGCGAACTAGAAAAATATTGTCATAAAGTTCGAGTTTTTAAACGCAGTAAAAAACCCTTTACCCTCAAAAACATTCTTAAAACCGCTTTCTCTTCTTATCCATTTTTGGTGATTCGCAATCAATCTTTAACCGTTACTGGGGCTATCAAAGAAGAGTTGGCTAGTAGTAATTATGACCTAATCCATGCAGAAACTTTTTACATGATGTCTCACTTGCCCAAGTTAAAAATTCCTAGCATTTTAGTCGAACAAACTATTGAGTATTTAGGTTATGAAAATTATGCTAGAAAAGCTCCATTTTTTTTACGACCAATTCTTGATATTGATGTTAAAAAAATTCGCAATTGGGAAAAACACTATTGGCAACAGGCTGATCAATTAATTGTCATGAGCGAGGAAGATAAAAAGTTTATTGCTCAACAGCTTGGAAGAAGTGACAAAATTGCCGTAGTAGCTAATGGTGTAGACAACAATTGGTTTGATCAAATAGCCAGAAAAAAAGCTAGTCAGCCAACTATTTTATCAGTTGGGACTTTTAAGTGGTTGCCCAATCGAGAAGCAGTTGAGTTTTTAGTGGAAAAGGTTTGGCCTTTGATAAAAAATAAGTTGGCAAATGTGCAACTGCGCATTGTTGGTAACGCTCCTAGCCAAAAAGTACTCAATTATGGCCTCAAGGATTCACAAATTACTGTGGCTGGCCAAGTTGATGATATTCGCTATGCTTTTAAAAGTGCGGACTTGCTTTTAGCCCCTGTTTTTAGCGGTAAAGGCACTCGTTATAAAATCTTGGAGGCCATGGCTTGTTCTACCCCAGTAGTTGCCAGCAAAATTGCTGTTGAAGGTCTAAACCTTAAGCACGGTGAAGATGTTTTGATTAGTAATGAGGCGGAAGAACTAGCTGATTACACTGTTCAAGTTTTGACTGATCAGAACTTGTGGGATAAACTCTCAAGTAATGGTAAAAAATTTGTTAAAGATCACTATGATTGGCAGTCAATTTCTCAAAAACTTGACGCAATTTACCAGAAAATCGGTAGAATAAAGAAATAATTATGACAAAAAAAACAGATTTAAGTATTATTATCCTCAACTATAATGGTCTTTTTTGGCTTAAAAAGTTGCTGCCTACCCTCAAAAATAACTATCTTAAACATACAAAATACAAGATTGAGGTGATTGTGGTTGACAATGACAGCCAAGATGACTCCGTTAGTTTTCTAAAGAAAAATTTTAAATGGGTCAAGCTTATGGAGTCGGGCCACAATGGCGGTTTTGCTTTTGGTAATAATGTGGCTCTACGCCAAAGCCAGGCTCGCTATGTGATGCTGCTTAATAGTGATACAGAGTTTTTACAAGAAAAAAGTAATCTAGATATCTTAATTGAATACTTAGATAAAAATCCTAAAGTGGCTGTCCTTGGACCTCGTCTAGAATTAAGCAATGGCGAATTAGATCCAGCCAGCCATCGCGGCGAGCCGCATCCTTGGGCTGCTTTTAGCTACTTCATTGGTTTAGAAAAAATTTTCCCCAAGTCAAAGTTTTTTGCTCAATATCATCTTGGTCATCTTAATCTAGACACCATTCACCAGGTAGACGCTCTTTCCGGCGCCGCCATGATGCTTCGTCAAAAAGCCATTAAAAAAGTTGGCCTATTGGATGAAAGTTTCTTTATGTACGGTGAAGATTTAGATTGGTGTCGGCGCTTTCGTGATGCAGGTCACCAGGTTGTTTTTCATCCACAAGTAACCATAATCCATCATAAATATAAATCTGGTATTAAGAGTGTTAATAAAAAAACTGCTAAAAAAACCCACGCTTTCTTTTATGATGCAATGCTGACTTACTATGACAAACACTATGCTCCTCGCTATCCAAGATTACTACGACGCATCTTGCGCTCTTATATTTTTGTCAAGCGAGATGGTCGATAGAAAGATTGAATACAAACTATGCTAAAGAAAAAAAAATATCGCCTGGGTATAGATTGTCGTTTAGCAGGCAGTGAACATGCTGGCATAGGTCGTTACAGCGAAAATCTTGTTAGAGAACTTATTAAGATTAATCAAGATAAAAATTTTTTTGAGTTTGTTTTGTTTTTTAGAGACCTCAACCAAGCTCGTGCAGTTTTGGGTGAAGATGTTTATCAAAAACCCTCAAAGTATCAACTAGAAATTATCTTAAGTGATATTCGCCACTACAGTCTCAAAGAGCAATTACTGCTGCCCAAAATTTATCGTCAAGCAAAATTAGACCTTCTACACGTTCCTCACTTCAATATTCCGATTTTTTATCGACAAAAACTAGTCATCACTATTCACGATTTACTCTGGCACCAACAAAAAGGCCTCAAAGTTACCACTCTCAAACCGCCAGTTTACTACCTGAAGCACTTCGCCTACTTAATCGTAGTCAAACAAGCAATCAAAAAAGCGAAATTTGTCTTGGTACCTGCTCAAACTATTAAGGACACAGTTATTAAGCATTATCGCCATAGTCGGGAAAAGATTGTAATTACTAGAGAGGGACTAGCTAGCGCTTATCAGAAAAACCTACAGCTAATCTCTGAAAAAAAACTAGCTAAAAAAAGAGTAAAAAAACAATTAGTCTATACGGGTTCTCTCTATCCACATAAAAACTTACTTTTAGTTATTAAAGCTTTAAAAAAACTACCTAAATATCAGTTGTTAGTGGTCGGTTCGCGTAATGTTTTCCAAACACAAATGCGCAAGTTAGTAGCTCGCTACAAAGTTAAGCGCCAAGTGAAGTTTATGGGTTATGTGCCAGACGAAAAATTGATCAAGATTTATCAAGCCTCAATGGCCTTAGTTCAACCTTCTTTGTCTGAAGGTTTTGGCCTGACCGGCATTGAAGCGATGGCGAGTGGCACAGCAGTTTTGGCTAGTGACATCCCTATTTTCAAAGAAATTTATCAGAACAACGCTTTTTATTTTGATCCAAAAGATCCGGATAGTTTTTTAACTGCCCTAGAAAAACTTAAATTTAGCAAGAGAGAAAACATTATTAGTAAAAATCTGAAATTTGCTAAAAAATATCGCTGGCAAGATTTAGCTCAATTAACTTATCGAGTCTATGTGTCCGCTCTTAAAAACAATTGATTATGCTGGTTAATAAAAAAATAGCTTTTGTATACGACCGAGTTAACACCCCTTTTGGGGGAGCTGAAAAGGTTTTGTTGGCTCTCAAAAAACTATACCCACAAGCTGACTTATTCACTGCGCTTTATAATCCACGCAAGGCTAAATGGGCAAAGGTTTTTACAGTCAAAACTAGTTTTTTGCAAAAAATTCCTCTAGCAAAACATCACCATCGCTTACTAGCCCCACTCATGCCCTTGGCTTTTGAGGCTCTTGATCTTAGGGAATATGACATCGTGATTTCTATTACCAGTGCCGAGGCCAAGGGAGTTATTACTCGTAGCGACCAATTACATTTTTGCTATTTATTAACTCCACCGCGCTATCTTTATCATTATCAGGAAAATTATTGGAAAAAAACAGCTTTTTTAAATTGGCCGATTATAAAATATGTATCAAAAAAAGCTCTTCAATACTTAAAAAGATGGGATCAATTAGCTATTCATCGGCCTGACGCGATTGTGCCCATCTCGCAAACTGTGGCTAAAAGAATCCACAAATATTATCACCTAGAAAGCTATCCTGTCATTTATCCACCAGTCGACTTAGATAATTTCCAAGCTCTACTAGCTGCTCACCCCAGTAGCAATCATCAAAAAAACCAATATTATCTGTTAGTTAGTCGTCTAGTGCCCTATAAAAATATTGATTTAGCCATTAGAGCCTGCATTCGTTTGGGTCGACAATTAATCATTGTTGGTGATGGCCCAGATTATCGTCAGCTTAAAAAATTAGCCAAAAAACTCTTAGCTAAAAAGGCAGATGCTCCGCCTAACTCCAAACAAATTATTTTTCAAAAACAAGTGAGTGCCAAACAACTAAGCCAACTTTACGGTCATGCTCGAGCTCTTTTAATGCCAGGTATTGATGATTTTGGCATTGTTGCCCTGGAGGCTAGTCTGCATTCGCTGCCGGTCCTTATTCATCAGCATGCTGGAGCTAGTGAGGTTTTAGCTGATGGTCTCGCTCTCCATCTGAATTTTCCAGAAATTATGCTGGAAGAGCAAAGTGAAATTTATGTGGAAGAACTCTGTCAAAAAATGAAAATTCTAGAAGAAACAAATTTTGATCTGGAAATTTTAGCTAAAAACGCTATAAAATACGATACTACTAGTTTTCTACGAAAGTTTAATCGACAATTAGAATCAGTTTATAGAAAGAAATTTAATGAATAAAAACAAGCATCTTTACGCCGTTTTATTAGCTGGTGGAGGTGGCACCAGACTTTGGCCAAAATCTAGAGACAATACCCCTAAACAATTCTTAAAATTAACGGGCAAACAGAGCATGATGCAAATTGCTGCTGAGCGGATTAATCGCCTAGTAGACTGGTCTCAAATTATTGTGGTAACTAATAAAAAATATGTCTCAGAAGTTAGCAAACAACTGCCGCAGGTTCTTAAAGAAAATATTATCGCCGAACCCAGTAAAAAAGATACTGCTTTAGCAATGTTGGTTGGCGCTCTTTATGCTAAAAGTAAAGATAAGAATGCAGTGATTATCAATGCTGCCTCAGACCACATCGTTAATAATCTCAAGGAATTCGATCGGGTCATGAATAAAGCTGTCGAAACAGCCAAAAAACATCACTACCTAATCACAGTCGGCATTACTCCGGTTTATCCCACTAGCGCTTTTGGCTACATTAAAGTTGGTAAAGAAATTAAAAAACTAGATCGAGACTTAAGCCTCTTTAAAGTTGATAGTTTCACTGAAAAACCCAAACTGGCCACTGCTGCTGCCTTTATTTCTACTGGGCGTTATTTTTGGAACGCCAATATGTATGTTTGGTCTGCCAAAGAAATTCAAAAAAGTTTTGATAAGCACATGCCCAGCATGCACAAACTTACTAAACACTTAGAAAAACTCAAATCTGCTGAATTTCATCAAGCTCTTAGCGAAGTTTATGAGCGGGCAGAAGCCATCTCAATTGATTATGCTATTAGCGAAAAAGCTGATAATTTAGTTTTAATTCCCGGAGATTTTGGTTGGAATGATGTTGGTGATTGGAAAGTAGTTTATCAATTGGGTAAAAAAGATAATTCTGGCAATGTTATTTTAGGAGAAAGCAGTAATACTCAAACCTTAACTCAAAAAGCCTATGGCAATCTAATTCATGGCAATCATCGCTTAATTGCTCTTTATGGAGTCAAAGATCTGATTGTAGTTGATACAGAAGAAATTTTATTAATTTGTCCCAAAGACAATGGTCAGGATGTTAAAAAATTAGTTAATCAATTAAAAGAAGAGGGTAGAGAAAAATATCTCTAAACCATGACTTACGCCACTCAAAAACGCTTATTAGACATCACTGTTGCCACAGCTTTATTAATCTTATTTTTGCCCTTCTGGATTATTATTCCAATCTTAATCTGTCTTGATTCTGGTCTGCCAATTTTTTTCTCTCATCGACGCATTGGCAAAAATGGTAAAGAATTTAACCTGTTTAAATTCCGCAGCATGGTGCAAAACGCCGACGAAATTTTGCACAATAAAGACCACATATTGCTTGATCAATTTAAAAACAATGATTGGAAAATTGCTGCCAAAGATGATCCGCGCATTACTCGTTTGGGCAGATTTTTGCGAGCCTTTACTATTGATGAATTTCCTCAAATATTTAATGTTTTCAGAGGAGAAATGAGCATTGTTGGTCCTCGTGCCTATGTCAAAAAAGAACTAAAAGAACAAACTAACAAATATCCTGAAACTAAAAAATATGTCAAAAGCATTCTGTCGGTAAAGCCAGGTATTACTGGGCCATGGCAAACCAGCGGCCGCAATGAAATTCCCTTTAAAAAACGAACAGAAATTGATTATCAATACGCCAATAATAATTCTATTCGTCAAGATTTAATTATCTTGCTCAAGACGCCGATGGCAATGTTTTCTAAGTGGTAATTTGCTATACTATTAGTCTATGGAAAATTTTTCTAGTGTCGATCAACTATTCGCTGAAAACAAAGTAAATTTAGAAAATCCTGAAAAAAAACTGTTCTGGGCTTTTCTCAAAAAAAACAAAGAAAAGAAAATGAAGCAAAAAAACCGTTTCGCTCTCAAAAAATGGCAAAAAATTTTATTAATCTGCTTACTAGTGCTGGCTCTCAGCTTTAGCGTACTTTTTAGCTACACCTTTTTTCGCGTAAAGAAAATGATTGCTTTGAGCAACTCCACACAAGCACTGGCCATGGAAACTACAGACTTAGTTAAGACTCAAAATTTGCCAGCTCTACCAGAAAAAATTAACGCCCTTAAAGAAAACCTAAAAAAAATTGATCAAGAATATCAAGCTCTAAAAGTTTATCAGTACTTGCCAGTTTTGCGCAACTATTACAGCGATGGACAAACAGTTTTTTTAATTGGCCACAAGAGCTTAGATTTAGCTGATCAGCTTGTAGAGACTCTGATGCCTTATAGTGACTTGCTTGGTTTTGCTGGTGAAGGTAGTTTTGAGGGTGGCACCACTCAAGATCGTATTGTACTAATCTTAGAAACTCTAGAAGAAATTCAACCAGAAATTGAAGAAATGGATAGCAAACTGAGAGAAATTGAGCGGCTTAGTCTAGAAATTGATGCCAGCCGCTATCCAGAACAAGTGGCTCAAAGAGAAATTCGCAGCCAAATTCTGAATGCTCAAGAGCAAATCAGCAATCTCAGTCATGGCTTTACTGATTATAAACCGGTCTTGGCTGAACTAGCTAAAATGGCTGGGGCCAAAGAAGCCCAAAAGTACCTGGTTCTTTTCCAAAATGACAATGAGCTGCGACCCACCGGAGGTTTTTTAACCGCTTATTCTATTATTAAACTTGATCAAGGAACTGTTGTTCCAGAAAAATCAGGTGACATATATGATTTAGATCAAAAATTTCGCAAAAACATAGCAATCCCAGAAGAGTTGGGCAAATATTTAACCACTGAGCGTTATTGGAATCTGCGAGATATGAATATTTATCCAGACTTCAAGAAGTCTATGGAAATTTTTTATGAACACTACCAAACTGTTCCTGGAGAGCCAGATGACATTGATGGCATTATCGCCGTTGATACTCAAGTTTTAACTTGGCTGCTAGAAGTCATTGGTCCAGTTCAAGTGCCAGGATACGGGACTTTTAGTGCTGAAATTGATAAGCGCTGTGATTGTCCTCAGGTAGTTTATGCCCTGTCAGAAATTATTACTCGTCCCACCCCTTATTTACGGGAAGATCGCAAGGGAGTTTTAGGCCCATTGATGAGCACTATTTTGAGTAAAACCTATGAATTAGACAAACTCAAGTTCCCCGAACTAATTACTGTCGCTATTAGTAGTCTCAAGGGCCGTCATCTGCAGATGTATTTTGTGGATGAAAACTCTCAAATAGCTGCTGAAAAAATTAATGCTGCTGGCCGACTTTATCAGCTTAATCCGGGATTTAAAGACTGGCAATTTGGTCAAAATCAAGACTTCTTAGCGATTATTAACACTAATCTTGCTGGAGCTAAATCTAATTTATTCATTAATTATGAGCTCAAACTGAGCGTCGGCGCACCTCAGGATAATTATATTAATAATAATCTAGAAATTAGTTATAAAAACACTGCACCTGCCGATAATTGTAACCTAGAAGCTGGGTTGCTTTGTCTCAATGCTACTCTCAATGACTGGCTAAGAATCTATCTGCCTGAAGGATCAGAGTTAATAGAAATCCAGGGTTTAGAGGATGAGGCCGACGTTTACACAGAAGAAGGTTTTACCGTTATTGATGGCTTCTTCAAATTAGAACCTCTGGGTTTGGCTAAAATCAGAATGACTTATCGAGTACCTTATCAAGATCAAGAAAACTACAATCTTCGTTTGTGGAAACAAGCTGGAATTAGTCCTGTCCCTGTCCTAATTGATGTGACTGGTGGGGAAGAAGAACTCCTAATGGATCAGGATTTAGAATACTCTACGGTTTTTTATTAAAACGCTCTACAATTTTAAAATCATGTCTCGTTCATTTTCTAGTCAAGCTATTGTTCTTAAGCGGCGCGCTATGGGTGAAACCGACCGCTTACTAACTCTTTTAACTCAAGATCAAGGAAAACTAGTAGTAGTAGCTAAAGGGGCGCGCCGCCTCAATTCTTCCAACAGGGCTAATTTAGAACCAGGCAACCTTATTCAGGCTTTTTGTATTAAAACTAAGGGTTTAGCTTTACTTACCCAAAGTCGCTTACTTTTTGACACTAGTCAGGTTTATCAAAATCTACCCCAAGAACTTGCTCTTAAAAAAATTAGTCATATTCAGCAAGTTTTAGAGATTTTTGACCGGCTTTTTGTGGAAAACTTTATTGATGAGGGTAGTTTTGAATTAGCTAAAAAAATCGAAAAACTGGTTTTAAGTGAACACAATCAAGCTGCAAAAATCAAAAAACTACTTAACCAATTGCTACAGCTGTTGGGTTATCAAGATATTAAAGACACCAAACATCTTAGTATCCAAAATTATGTGGCTGAAATTAGTGAAAAAAAGATGAAAAGTTTTGATTTTCTAAACACCCAAAGTCAAAACTAGTCTTAAACAGCTTTTTATACTATAATTTTGCCTGAGAGTAAATTATGCAAAGCGAAGAAAATCAACAAGTTAGTCTCGAAACTATTAGTTCTTTAGCTAAAAGACGAGGTTTTGTTTATCAAACTAGTGAAATCTATGGTGGTCTTGCTAATGCTTATGATTACGGGCCCTTAGGCACCGAGCTTTTGCTGAGCATTAAAAATTTATGGTGGGATTTCTTTATTCGTCGACGCGACGACATGCTTGGTTTAGATAGTCAAATCATCTTACATCCTCAAACTTGGGTGGCATCTGGTCACGTCAATTCCTTCACAGATCCTTTGGTTGAAGATAAAGTCAGCCACAAACGCTATCGAGCCGATAGCTTAATCGAAGCTTATTTTGCTAAATATCCAGACAAACAGGGAGACATTGTTATTGCCAATTTATCAACCGCAGAATTAAACGAGCTAATTAAAAAACACCAAATTCTCTCTCCTGACAGCAATCCTCTTACTGACGCACAAGATTTTAATATTTTATTTGAAACTGCTATCGGTGTCCTAGCTGATAAAAAAAGCCAGGTTTATTTGCGTGGAGAAACAGCTCAGGGTATTTTTTCTAATTTCAAACAAATTCTTAATAGTACTAGGCAAAAATTACCCTTTGGTGTTGGCCAAATTGGTAAAAGTTTTCGCAATGAAATCACTACCGGCCAATTTGTTTTTCGTACTTTAGAATTTGAACAAGCCGAAATTGAATATTTTTTTGATCCAGAAAAAAATGATTGGCAAAAATTATTTAAAGACTGGCAAGATCAAATGTGGGACTTTGTTACTAAGGTTTTAGGTATTAGAGAAGAAAACTTACGCTGGCGCCGTCATACAGATAAAGAGCGCAGTCATTACAGCCAAGAAACCTATGATTTAGAGTATCGCTATCCTTTTGGTTGGAAAGAGCTTTGGGGTGTTGCTTATCGAGGTGATTATGACCTCAAACAGCAGCAAGAATTTTCTAAACAGTCACTGGAATATACCGATCCCCAAACAAATAAAAAGTTCCTACCTCATGTTATTGAACCAGCAGCTGGTGTTAATCGCTTACTACTAATGATTTTGTGCGATGCCTACAGAGAAGATTCAAATAAAGAGCGTGTTGTTATGGCTTTCAAACCTAAACTAGCACCTTATCAATTGGCCGTTTTTCCACTCTTAAAAAACAAGGAGGAGTTGGTAGAAAAAGCTAAAGAAGTTTACAAACAATTAAGTCAAAAGTTTCGAGCGACTTGGGATGACAGGGGCAATATTGGCAAACGCTATTTATCTCAAGATGAGATTGGTACACCTTTTTGCATTACAATTGATTTCGACACTCTCGAAGACAAGGCCGT
>CAYOIJ010000018.1:0-13188 GCA_964404025.1 uncultured Pseudomonadales bacterium | reverse complement strand
TTTCCATTCGTAGCTCAAGATTATTTTTTTCTTGATCGTAAGATAAATTAAGATTTTTTTGCTCCACCTCGACTTCAACCCGCACCTCACTTTCAGCTCTTGCCACCACAGGATCAAGTATTAGCAAAGATAATAAACTAAGGGGTTGAAGCGCGAGCGAAAAAATTTGGAAAAAAGTAATAACTTTAAAAATGAGGCGACGAGTGCGCTTTTTCATAAAAATTTCCTTTATGTCACTCGCGTCAAAGGCAGGTCAGTCGACTAAGCGACATACGGCTTAAATGTTTCTTCGACAATATTTTACTACTTTTGAGATAAACTGCAAGTAGTTTTTATCCGCTTAGCTAAACTTATATATATGTATATCTATACATATCTACATATATATGTATATAAAATTCGGTAAATTAACTAACAAAGAGTACAAACTTAATTAATCTGTGCCAATAATTCGCTCAGATCTGCTGTCGCCACACAAACCACTTTATCTGCCCCGCCATAGTAAACAAACAAGGTGCCCTTAACAATAACTGCTCCGCAGGGAAAAACTACATTGTCTACATCACCGATGCGTTCGAATGGCTCTGTTGGTTTAAGAATTGGATAGGGTGAGCGATACAAAACTTTACCCGGATCATCTCGATCCAAAAGCATAAAGCCCACTCGATAATGATGGTCAATATCTGATACGCCGTGATAGAGAAGTAACCAACCTCGATCGACTAAAAGTGGCGGACCAGCAATACCAATTTTTAAACCGTCCCAGTGCTCTGTTCGTGGAGCAATTGATTGTTCTTTTTCCAACCACACCCCTTCAGTTTGTAATTCACTTAAATCATCTAGATAATCAATGGCAATTTCTTTACCAGCCATACGATGCAAAATCACGTAGCGTCCGCGAACTTTTTCTGGAAATAAACAACTGTTTTTATTATCTGTTTCTGGTGAAGAAATAACTATTGGTTCAGACCACTGCCAATTATGATTGACAAAATCTTTGACCGCAATTGAGCTTAAAGCCACTCGTGGAGGATTGATCCCATCATAAGCAGTATAAAACATCAAAAATTCATCGCCTAAGCGCGTAATGCGTGGATCTTCACAACCCGATAATCTACCCGGTTCACTTTTTTGTTCAAAAGCTTTGCGTGGTACATAAATTGGTTCGTGATGGCGCTTAAAGTTAAAGCCGTCATCACTCTCAGCTAAACCCATGGTTGAAGTATTATCTGGTGATTGAGCACGATACACTATATAAAATTTATCACCTACATAGACGGCCGCTGGATTAAAAACCGAATTAGTTTCCCAAAAATTTTCACTGCGCGGAGTCAGAATAGGATTACGTCGATATTTAACTAAGTGATAAGTTTGTTTAAAGGGATTAGCCTTCATTTCTTCAAGTAATTTAGCTAAAGACAAGTCCGCTGCTGCACAATGATTATCTGCGGCACCATAATATAAACGTAATTTTTCACCTTCAATTAAGGCTGAAGAAGGAAAAATAACATTGCCTACCATGCCCTCCATTTCATATTCGGCTTCTGGAGTTAATAAAGGCTCTTTAGTTCTAGCAACTATTATTTGTGGATTCTCTAAATCTAATAAAACTGCTTCAATGCCAAAGATACGCTTATCCTCTGTGGGATAATTTTGAATGTGGGCATAAAGCAATAACCAACCGTCATTGGTCTTGAGTGGCACTGCTCCAACTTCAATCTGATCTGTATCAATGCGCTCTAAAGGAATGAGGTGCTGATTTAAATTTTGATACCATTTTTCCCAAAAACCTGGCGACCAAATGTCTGTCAGTTCATCAAAGCGAGCTATGGCAATGACCGCCGGAGGCAAATCAGTGTTCGGTGTTAAAACCGCCACATACTGACCATTAATTTTTTCTGGAAACAAGGCCATGGCCTTAGCATTGAAATGGGTAATTAAATGTTTTTCTTTAATAGTTCTTAAATCATCACTAATCGCTAAAGCGATGCGAATCCCATCGGCAGAATGAGGAAAATTTCCCAAAGCCGTATAAAAAATATAATACTGACCATTGATAAAAGTTACCCGTGGATCCTCACAACCAAATTTTTCCCATTCATATTCTGGCACAATTAGTTGGCGAGTGTCTGTGAAATTTAGTCCATCACGACTTTCAGCATAACCAATCGTTGACAAACTCATCCATTGACCAAGCTGATCTTTTTCTTTAGATACTGCTCGATACAACATGTGATAAGTATCTTCAGTTTCTTTAATCACGCTTGGATTAAAAACTGCTCGTGCTTGCCATTCTTTGTGAGAATCTGGAGATAAAAGAGGATTGGCAGACTGTCTAATAAAATGGCTAGTTTGTTGAAGAGTGGTCATGCAGGCTTTCTATATCTCTTTGACTAATATTTTAAAATTTAAAAAATCCTCGTTTTGCTAGATTTTTCTGATCTAATTTAGCAATTACAGTTGGCTCAACTTTGGCATCACCCTCTTTTTTTAATTGATTTAAAAATTGTTCTAAATTAGCCGTCGCCACACACACTCGAGAATCTGCTCCACCATAATAAACAAATAAGGTTTGATCAATAATTACTGCTCCACAGGGATACACTACTCCAGCTTTAAAGCCATCATTTTCATACCACTCCTGAGGCTGTAAAATTGGTTGGCTAGAACGATGTAAAACCACACTGGGATCTTCTAAATCAAGCAACATTGCTCCAACCTTGTAAGGATGTCCCTCCTTATCGTCAATCGATTGATAAATTAATAACCAACCATCTTTAGTTTTTAATGGTGGAGCACCCACTCCAATTTTGCGACTATCCCACCATAGAGCTGATCGAGGACTAATTTTTTTATCGCCTTTTAAGTATTGACCATCGCTAAAATCTAAATCATCTCTAAAATCTATTAAAATATCAGGAAAAACTCGATGAAAAACCACATACTTGCCATTGATTTTTTCTGGCAAAATACAGGCGCTTTTAGTTACTAAACCTGGTTTGGAAATTAAAACTGGATGAGTCCACAACCAATTATGATTTAAAAAATCTTTAAGAGCAATTGATGTAAGAGCAATGCGTGGTTCAGAATAACCATTGAAAGCTACATAAGTCATATAGATACGATCATCAATTCTAGTTAAACGTGGATCCTCACAACCACCACAACCCGCAGAAGCAAAAGTCATATTTACCTGACCAGGTTTAATTGAAATTTCAAATGGCTGAGTGGGAACAAAAATTGGTTTTTCCAGTTTTTGCTCAACACTTAAACCATCATCACTACTGGCATAACCAATAGATGAAACATAATCGTATCCTTGAGCTCGATAAAGCAAATGTACTTTGTCAGCTTCGTAAAGAGCAGCTGGATTAAAAGTATTAAAAGACTCCCAGCTGTGGGCGGGTTCGGGACTAATCAGTGGATTAACCTTGGGCCTATCAAGTTGAGATTTTTCTACAATTTCAATCTGTTCTGTAATTCGATATCTAGGATAGATCGTTGCCCAAACTGCTTCGTCTTCAACTAACCAATAGGCTATGTATTGGCCTTTAACTTCTAAAAGATCAATAAATTTAATTTTTTTACCTGCTACCTGATCATGCATCTCCCAAACTGGCCGATGGTGGCGCCAAATTAATTGAGGATCATCTCCAACACTAAAACCAGCTACACCGACCTGATAAGCCTGGTAGTTATGATAATGATAAAAAACCAATATATCCCCAGAGGTTTCGAAAGCATTTTGCATACTGATTTTAGAATGATCAATGAACTCACTGGCTGGCGCCAGCTGATTTGCATAGCGCTCTTTAATAAAGGATCGCCTTTTACCTCTAAACTGAGGATATTGTTTAACTATTTCTTCTTTAACTTTAACTTTTCGAAAAAGAAAACCATCACTGCTTCTGGCTGACTTAATAATCTTACCCGAATTTTTGTCTTGAACAATTAAATAAACTAAATCTTGATATTCACAAAAGAAAACTTTTTGGGAGAGAAGTTTATCCTTTTTTTGATAGAGTAAATTGAAAATCCTCAGCATTAATGGCAGGTCTTTATCGATAATAGACTAGTATTTTATTAACAATAACAGTATAAAGAATTTCAATGCTTAAGACAAGAAAGGATTAAGAGTTTTACTCAAATTACTATTAAAAGCTTAGGTTAAAGCTCTAATGTGCGAATCAGAGATTCTGATGATCTTTGTTCTCCTAAATCATAGTTTAGGTAGTGAAGTCCATCTGCATGAGTCATATAAAAACAGTACTCAAATAAGGTGTCTTCGCATGACGATCTAATTGAAAAACAACTTGGATCCTTAAAATCACCCCAAATGCAACCATCTCCCGCTTCATTAGGATCTTCATGAACAGTAGAGGCAAATTCTTCAATTTGAAAAGTTATCATGTCTTCTTGAATATCTTCGATGACTAAGTTTAAATTTTTTAAACACTCGTTCCCTGAAGGGAAACTAATCGTTTCGCCTGTACCATAATTTTGCTCCTGAAAAATAATATATTCTTCCCCGGTGCCCTCAACCCCCTCAATAATTTCACTATCTTGTTGCTCAACAACTTGATCCCTTGCTGGTTCAACAACTAATTCGTCAACTAAGTTTGTTGAATCAGCTTCATTTCCTGGATTTTGATAAAAGTATTCATTAATAAAAAAGCCAAGCCAGAAACCAATAATTACGGACAATACAATTAACAAAATTATCCATAATCTATTAGAACTATCATCTTGGGGCGCTTGACTATTAGTGTTGGAAAATTCTTGTTGAGATGGAGCAGAACTAGTATTTATCATAAACCCTAGTATAGCAAATTTTGCGATACAGCAACAAGTCTATTTTATTTAAGGAATAATCTTATTAAGACTGTTTTTGAGAAATAAAATTAGTGTCAACTGGAATGCCCTTTTTCTTGGCTTCTTGAAGAAGAATAATAGCATTTGCTTCTGTTAGGGCTGTAGCTAATTGTTCGATAAATTGCACTACACTTAAATTTGGATATTGCTCTTTTAATTCAACAAACATGTTTATGAAATTGTCGTAAGCCTGACGCTCTTTTGAACGATTGTTATTTTTTACTTGATTGTTTTCTTTTGTCATTTTTCTTTTTTCAATTAACTTAAAAAGCTATTTTATCATTAATTATAAATTCTTTCTTACTGGCTTAATTTCTCTCAAAGATTTACAAGCGACCAAGACAATGCTAAATTGAGACAGGTTTTGAGATTAGTTAAATAATAAAAAACAATGAATAAAGAAGTTCTAAGCAATCAAGCATTGCAAAAAACTCACCTTGTTAGTTATGAAGTATTTGATCGCAGACTTGAAGAATATTTAAAACCTAGTCAAAAAAAAGATCAACAAATAAGCTTAAATTTAATCAATACTAGATTGTGGCTTAATGACTTAGGTCAAAAATATAATAAAAAAATTACTATTGATACAATCCCTGATGAAGAGTGGGCAGAAAAACTAAACAACTATGATATTTTTTGGTTCATGGGTATTTATTTACCCAGTCAATTTAGTGCCAATCATGCTAAAAAATATACTCATCAGTACACCCATGCTCTGCCAGATATTGATCCAAATAAAGATGTGGTGGCTAGTCCATTTGCAGTTGCCGATTATCTACCAAGCCCCCATGTCGTAGAAAGCTGGGAAGCCTGGGATAAAATGGTTGAAAAACTACATAAAGCAGATAAAAAGGTTTACGTAGACTTTGTACCAAACCATACTGCTGTTGATCATCCTTGGGCAACAGAACACCCAGAGTATTTTATTCAAGGCAATAAAGAGCAATTCCTAAGACACCCTAATTTGTACCAAGCTGTTAATGATCAAAGTGGTCAAACACATTATCTAGCCCATGGCAAAGACCCCAATTATCCAGAATGGTCCGATACATTGCAACTAAATTATGGCCAAGAAGCTGTTCATCACATAATGACTGAGAAACTACTTTCTCTGGTTGAACATGTTGATGGCGTAAGATGTGATATGGCAATGTTACTTAACTCCTCAACTTTTTTACGCACTTGGGGATGGACTCTTAATGAGGAAGAAAAACAATACATCCAAAACCACCAATTTTGGCAAGAAGCAATTCCCAAGGCCAAGGCTAAGGCTGAGTCTTTAAAAAAGGACGATTTTGAATTTATGGCTGAAGCTTATTGGGAAAAGGACATTCTAGCTAAAGATTTTGATTTCATTTACCGAGATGAGCTCTATAAACATTTGCTTAGAGTAGCTAGAGGAGAAAAACCCCACTATTTAAGAGAGCATATTGCTCATCTTCTCAATTGTGCACAAAAGCAGGAACAGTGCAAAGACACAGTTTACTTAGAAAATCACGATGAGGAGCGTGCGGTAAAAATAATGGGTAAGGATTTCTCTAAAGCTGCAGCTGCTTTAATCAGCTTTTTACCAAACACCATGCTCTTAATCAATCAAGGGCAAGAAGATGGAAGAAGCATTAGGCCACCAATGCAAATTTCTCGCTCACCTAAGGAGAAAAACGATCTTGAACTAAAAAATTATTATCAAAGATTAATGGAACTTAAGCAATCTAAACTTTTTCGTGAAGGTCAGTGGTCAATGGCTCAAGTCAATACTTCTTCAGAAGATCTAATTTCTCTGGAAGTTCAATCTAGCAATCGTGTCATTAAAGCAATTATTTGTATTAATATTGGTAAAGATTATGTTAGTGGAGAAATTCCTATGCAAAGTAAATATAAGCCAATCACAACTTTTAATCTCAATAGTGCAGAATATTCTTGCCTTGAACAAAGAAACACAAATCTAAACCTTAACTTAGCGCCTTTTACCAGCCAAATAATATTTTTTTCATATAATAGAGCTAGCGCATAATGTTTGGTAAAAATTGATTCTGGTCAATAAGAGTTTATTCGACTTTCTGCCTGGATTTTGATAAAATTAAGCTATGACACAAAAAAAAGCTAAAACTCAACCCTACCACGATACTCCTTTTGGGGAATATTTTAAAATTCTGGATAAAATCGATAAGGGCAAGCGCTATTCCAAAGAGTTTGGTTCAATTATGATTTTAAGTTTGCTTGAAGAATTGGGAGAAATGTCTAGAGCTTATTTAGCAGAACATGGCCGCAAGAAAACTAATATTGCTGCCCAAACAGATGAATCATATGAACAAGAGCTTGGTGATTTGTTGGTTACCATTTTGCGCTTTGCTCGCATTAAAAACATTAATCTTCATGATCGAATTATCTATACTTTGAAAAAGATTGAGTCCAGAAAAAGCGCGGCTAAAAAATAAAAAGGATACTAAACCTCGGCGTTATTGAACCCTAATTAAAAGACTTTTAACGTTTGCGTCATCTCTATTTGTTGACATTAAATCAACAGTTTCTTCAATTCTAATTGATGATCCTGGTTCAATTTGTTCAAAATTTATTTCCTCACCCTGTTCATTATATAATTTTGCTAGCTCTACTCTTCTTGGACTAAAAAAGTAATTTGTTTCTTGCTCTGGATACTCTTTGCTCGCCAACCTTATCTTTATCAGGTATTCGTAAGTGCCCTCTAACTCTCCAACTTGATAATATCTAAGCCCGCTTATTTCTCCTCCTGTCAAGTCTACATCAACAACTTTGCCTTCAACGATAGTAGTAACTATCAATTCCCTTAGGTAATTCTTTCCTTCAAAAATATGATACATTAACCATTCTGCTGCTGGCCTATCAATAGCAACATAATCAAAAAAGCGCCTATTCACAAGGCTGCCTGGTGTATCACCTATAATTATCTTTCTAAGTGCAAACAATGAAGAAAACAAAAAAATTATAAATATGATCGACAATAATAATATTTTTTTTATTTTCATAAATTGCCTAAAAACTAAAAATATGTGTTAATTCATGCTAATACAATGTTAGCCTGATATCAATACTTATTTTAATTTTTATTGAACAATCAAAATAAATTAAAATAATGACTGACAAGTTAAATAAATCCCATACTTGCAGAACACACTCGCCACTTGATACTATTAGTGTTAATGAGAGACTCATTTCAAGATTCCACGAAACAAATAGGTTCTGCTAATTTCCAAGAAAGCGAAGCTCAAAAAACACAAGTAACTGAAATTAAAACTAAACTTCTAGAAACTCACCGAGAGGCTGAAATAATAATTCAAAACCTAGAAGAGTTAAAAAAACATTTAATCCCCAACTTAAACCAAGATATTAATAATATCTCTTTAGAGTCAGCCTTGGCCTCCCTTCCATCAGAAGACCAGATAGAGCGAAATCTAACAGAAGATAATGGTGATTGGGAGCCTATTAATCAAACTCTATCTAGACTAACAATAGAAAAACAATCTCTTTTGGCAAAAGCATCAGAAATTAACAAACAAATTTCTGCAATTGATTCAGATCTAAGAAATTTAAATTGGGATCAGGAAAACCGTCGACGAAATTTAAAAACTGAAAGATACTCTAGAAAAGAACCTCTACACCGAAAAATTAATAAGAAAATTAAATCTTTATTTTTAGGGATTAGAGAATATGGTGAAGAATTTTCCAAACGTGACTTAGAAAATAAAAAAGATAACTTTGGCGAACAGTTAGAAGAAGTTAATTCTCAACTAGAAATAATTCAGAATGCGATTCAAACAATTGATAAGCATTTGTCAAAAGAAGTTTCAATATATCTGGAGAAACATGCAGAACAATTAGTAGAAATTTGGGAAAGTCATGCAGACAAGATGTCTCAAGAGCCCTGGGTTAATGAAGAAATAACTCAAAAGATGGTTGAAGAAAGAATTTTACCGCTTTTAGAAAGGGGTGAACAAGAAGAAACATTTAGTAAAGAAAACAAAGACAAGTTTTTAACTGATTTATCTGAATTCATTGAAGCTAGAAATGCTGGAAACATTGAAGAAAAAAACCGATTGTGGACTGAACTGTGTAACAGTCGAGAAGTTTATAACTATGTCATACATGAACTACAAAACTTATCTGACGAAAATGATTTAACAATTGTCAAAAACATGGTGGCTCATTTAGCTTATGAGCAACTGTCTAAATTTAAACAAGATTTTCTAGAAAACTTACCTGAACAAATTGCTTCTGAACTAAACCGTGTTCTAGACGAAAAATTAAAATTCAATGTCTATTATCAAGCCGCTTGGAGACCAAAATCACTTTTAGAGTCAAAAGAGATAGGTGTAAACCTAACTGCTTTTAGTTTGCTTAAAAAATCTGAGACTGCTAGGGCAATCTACGGTCCCTTAATTGAGGAGTTAGATGACAATATTTATCAAATTTTAATGGACAAGTCTTTAAGCGACACAGAGGGAAGTTATATAGATTATCTAATCCTTTACCCAACTCCCGATGCAATTAAAAATTTGTTGATAATCGCAGCTGCAGATGGACGAGGCTATCGAGTTAATCATGCTAATAAAAGCTTAACTATTTTAGCCATGAGAGATAATTGGGAGTTAATTTTAGACCAGACAATTGAAAGCTTTCCCGAACTAGCCCAAGCTAAAGAATTGCTAATAAATTGGAATTATACCGAGTATGCGAACCATTCTGACATTAAGAAACATGTCTCTGGCTTAGCAAAACAAGTTCTAGATAATGACTCTGAAGACAAAAGACTAAGAATTATGGCTCAGGAATCTTTACTCAACAATGCCATGATTACAGAAATGGCTAATAAAGGCCTGATTACTCAAGAAGATGCTTTATCTTATCAGCAATCTTACGAAGCCTTGTTCAAACTCAGTCAATATAATGGCGCTGATCCAGAGTCTCCCGAAGCAGAAAAGGCTCAAAATTTCAGTAGTCACTTATATAGCTGGGAGTATGAGGTTAGAGAAGTTTTGAAAAACTTAGATAAAGCTGGTCCTGAAAGCAACAGATACACAAATTTATTAAATGATTTTAAAGGTTTTCTACATCTAGGAGAACTTTGGACAGAAAACCAAAAAGACGAGGAAAAACTATCATTTTTAAGTTCTTACAAAGTCTTAAATTTAGCCACTGGTAAAAATGAAGGACCTAAAGCCTCTATAGAAGAGCTAACTTTTATTAAAGATGCCTATGGTTTATATCCCTTATTGAAGGGTGCAAAAAATCAATGGATTTTTGATGTTTTTCAACATGCTCCGTCATATTTTTTAAATGAATCAGGCATGAAATTCTTTCAGAATTTTTATAACAAACACAGTGATGGAAAAGAAGAACACTCGTCTCAGGCATTAAGTGCGATCTTGTTTAAAGTCGGTGAAGGCAAACTCTCTAGAGATAATGCTTTAAATTTTTATGAGAATATTCCACCAATAATAGTTGATAATTTAATTACTAGTCATCACCTTAATTACGAATTTGTATCAGACGATGGATTATTGTTTTTACAAAAATTTCATCAAACATATCTTGGAAGCCCTCATGATCCCGAAACACTACAAGCACTGCTTATCGCAGTTGGACAAGAAAGAATTAGCCCAGAAAGAACTTTAGAGCTCCATGAACAGGCAGCTGACCTGATTGAAAATAAGATGGCTTTTAAGTACCCAGAATTATTTTTATCTGACAATGAGGCTGTTATTTTCGCTAGAAAATTCATTGAAACAGCTCAGCAACATGGAATTGAAGATCGTGTCTCAGATCAAATAGCAAGCCATGTCAATCGAAATGATATTCCCCCAGAGCTTTCTCTGGATTATATTAAAATTTTACCACATCTTTTTGAAAAAGAACAAGAAAATATTAAAAACTTCATTTTAAATCATGCTAAAAAAATTGCTAATGATCAAGAAGATTTAAAATTTTTAAGTAGATTTATGGGCACCCACGGCAAACAAACCCTAGGTGTTCTAAAAGAATATATAGCTTGTGTGGAGACTGGATCAGTTGCTAATGAAAATAGGGATAAAATCTTAGAGTTTACTAAAAAATTTAGAACCTTGAGTCCAATTATTGTGGAAGGATATCTAAAAGCAGAAGCTCATCAATTAGAAGACGCATACATTGCCGAACTCCAGGAAATGACGAGTCAGATGATAGGTTCAGAACCAATGTCTGAACAGGATAGACAAAAACCTTATTATCAAGACTTACTCAGGGCGGTCTATGCTAATAATTCTGGAAATTGGGGTGGCTATGAGAGAACTCAAGCCTGCGCTGATAGAGTTGGAGATTTGGCAGAATTCACCTTTGACCCCAAATATGAAATTGATTTGCTGGAAGCAGCTACTATTAAAATTAAGGATGGTGAAGTAATAAACGAAGCCGCTATTGAATCATTAAAGATGGATATTTTGAACTTGGCAGAGGAAATGAAAAATCTTGACTTTGATCTAGAAAAAATTCAACTTGAGTTAAATACAAGAGTTGATGATTTGATAAAAAATAAAAAGGTTGAGGGTGCTTTAGAAGATATTGATCTCAATCAATTAGAAAATTTAGATCAAAAAATTTTCGTTCTTCTGGCTGATTCAATTTACGGTAAAGAACAGGCCTCCAGTGATGAATTAAAACAACTTGTTTTACGCTATGAATTCTCATTTTTTGATGATATTAGAGATTATATTCAAGGAACCACAGACAGGGTTAGTCAAGCACCTAATCAAGATTATGCCCTAATGTGTGAATTGCATAGTTTTTTTGCTGATCGAATTAAAGAAATTAATCGGCGTCTAGTAAAAGCGGGATGGGAAAACGAATCTTTAAGAGAAATAATGCCGAAATATTTCACAAAAGTTTCTCAAGAAAGATCTAAAAAAAAGCTTGATGATCAAGCGAATAGATTTCGACTTGACCGTTTAGGAATGAGCGAAAGCTTTATTCAACAAATTAGCCGTACTCTGGAAAAAAGAAGAGGTAAAAAATATCCTCCAGAAACTATCCGAAGATTAATTCGCTATTATGAAAATCTAACTCAGGGTCTCACTGTTAAAACAGTATCAGACAAGGGGCTAACTAAGGCTTTTTATGGACAACTCAAAGCCCAAAGAGCTAAAACTATGGAAGCCATGGAAACTATAACTGGAGATAAAATAGATCCCCAAAAATTTAGCTTGGGAGATATTAGCTTAGAAGATTTAGCTATTTCTTTAGCCAAACTAAATACTGGTGAATATAATGAAGAACAATTCCGGGCTTTTACCACCTTAAGATTTTTAAATTTATTTGCTGATGAAAAAAACTTGCTAGAAACAGAGTTGGATAAATTTGAAAGTGAATCTGGTCAGCAAAGACAAGTAGTTAATGGTTTTTTCACTAAAACTAAAGAAAGTGCTAATGCAAGAATGGTGGGAGGGGTTTGTGTAAGTCAAGATAATCCAGTTGCCGGCCGAACTCCAGAACAACAAAGACCAAACATGTGGGATAGTGATAACTATTTTCAATTCGTATTACAAGATCCAGAAACCAATCGTTGTTTAGGCTTAGTGCTCTTGCACCATTTTGAAGAAAATGGAGAAAAAGTTTTAGCTGCCTCTTTGAATCCTTCCAGCACCTTCCTCTATTCAACTGATGAGGACTCAATATTTAGGGGTTTAATGAAAAGTTTAGAAAACTTTGCTAAAACCAATGGATTTGATAAAATTTTGATATCGCAAAATAAATCAATTAGAACTAATCGAACAGGTGGAAAATTTGAAGGCGCAATAAATAAAAGACAAGGTCAAATAAATAAAACTTTCAGTTTTGAAGAAGAAAAAGTTTTCTCCTACAGTCCCGCATATAAAATTAAGGATATGGATGTTGTTTGGGAGCGATAGCTGACTCAATTATGCTAAAATATGAGTGTATCTCCTAAAAAAACAGTTAAGGGCTAAGACTAACTAGAGAAATCAAAGAAACTTACCCCAATTTAGCTCCCATTATATTAACTACTCAAATTAAAACACAAAGCGTTGTACAAGGATTTAATTTGGGAGTAAATGATTATATTGCTAAACCTTTTCTAAATTAAATTTACCAATAGCCATTTCCCACATAAAAAATCTCTGAACCATGTAAAACGTATTCGAATAATTTTTCTGAATTAATGGGAGCTATCATTCCTCCAAAATCTGTTTTAAGCTCTCCTTTAGAATTAGTCCAAGAAAATTTTCTTGGTAGCATCACAAAACCATTTTTTTGATGTAATTTCACACTTACTTTGTTTAATGGGTCCCC
>CAYOIJ010000017.1:0-13810 GCA_964404025.1 uncultured Pseudomonadales bacterium | reverse complement strand
CTAAACAAAAAGCACAAATTCAATCTGCTAGAATTGGCAAGCCAATAATTAAACACGAAGCGATCAAAAAACAGTTGGATAGCTTAGAGTTTCCGCTCTATTTCCTTGATTATGAAACCTATGCTGAAGCCCTACCAATGTACGATAACTATGGACCGTATCAGCAAATCACCACTCAGTTTTCTATTCATGTAGCAGAGTCTCCAGATAGCAGTGAGTTTAAACACCATGAGTTTTTGGCAAGAGAAAAAGATGATCCAGCACCAGAATTAGCTAAAGCGCTGTATGATGTAATCGGAGATACTGGTACGATTATTGTTTGGAAAAAAGGGTTTGAGTGTGGCAGAAATGAAGAATTAGCAGTTCTTGTTCCACAATATGCAGAACGCTTAGCAAGTATTAATAAACGAACTTTTGATTTAATGGAAATATTTTCAAAAGGTTTATATATTGATTATCGGTTTCATGGCAGTGCTTCGATTAAAAAGGTTTTGCCCATTTTAGTTCCAAAACTGAGTTATAAATCTTTAGAAATTGGTGAAGGAGCAACGGCCATGATTAAGTGGCACGAAATGGTTTATGGAGATATTCCTGAAGCTGAGCGAGATACTATTGCTAAAAATTTATTAACTTATTGCAAATTAGATACTTGGGCAATGGTGGAGATTTGGCGAAGGCTCAAAGCAATAATTTAAGATATAAGTATATAGCTGTATAATAAAAAATTAGATTGAAAAACATGTCAAAAAACATTTCTAAACAAAAAAGGGATAATTTAATCAGCCAGATTAAAGCAATTAAGACTTACATTGCAAAAGCAAAACAGGATAAAAATACAACTAATTTATTGACCTATTTAAGTGAATTAGAAAGAGAAATAGGTAGTAAAAAATATGGTCTCGTTTTTGAGGAGCATGAAGAAGAAGTAGATCAAAAACTTAAGGTTAACACTCCCATTTTATCTGAAAAAAGGGATTTGTTTATTGATAATGGCGGGCAGATGAACTTTTTAATTGAGGGAGATAATTTGCCGGCACTTAAATTACTCAAAAAAACACACAAGGGGAAAATTGATGCTATCTATATAGATCCACCATACAACACCGGCGCGAAGGATTGGCGGTATGACAATGATTACGTTGATGGCAATGACACGTTTAAACATAGCAAGTGGTTGAGTCTTATGGAAAAAAGACTTAATGAGTGTAAGGATTTGTTATCTTATAAAGGAGTGATATGTGTGACTATAGACGATTATGAACTACCTAACTTATGGTTATTAATGAATGATGTTTTTGGGGAGGAAAATTGTTTGGGTGTGGTGACAATAAGAAATAACCCAAAAGGCAGAATGACTAAGAAAAAAATATCTCAAACTCATGAGTATGCTATTTTTTTTGGTAAAACTCAAAAATCATTTATATCTAAGCTCCCAGTTTCTCCAGAAGATAAAAGTCATAAATATATAAAAGATGAAAACGGCAATTATTTTGTAAAAGTAAATTTAAGAAAACAGGGCGTTGACAGCGAAGCCATCAAAAAAGATGGGACTCTTAAGAGGAGGTTTTTTCCAATATACTTTGATCCAAAAACAAAAGTAATTAGTACATCTGAAAAGCTGCCGATAGAAATTCTACCAATAGACAACAAAGGTAATAAAAGAATTTGGAGAAGAAATCAAGATGGAGTTAAAAAGCTATATAAAAATGGAGATCTGATGTGTTCAAAAATTAGAAATAAATATCAGTTACATTTTCGATTTAGGGGTGGATTGGATGGAGAAGTGCCAAAAAGCATTTGGTATGACTCTAAATTTTCTGCGAGTGAATATGGAACCAAAATAATAAATGAAATTCTAGGTAGAGAGAAATTTCAATATCCCAAATCTTTGCCCGCTGTAATTTATGCATTAAAATGTTTATCAGATAAAAAAGATATAGTAATTTTAGATTTTTTTGCGGGTTCAGGAACAACCGGCCATGCGGTTATGGAATTAAATAAAGAAGATGGCGGGAACAGAAAGTTTATTCTTTGTACTAATAACGAGAACAATATTTGTAAAGAAATTACTTATGAAAGAATTAAGAGAGTTATTGTCAAAGAAAAATATCAGGAAAGTTTGAAATATTTTAAAGTGGGTTTCATTTCCATAGATAAACAACTTTATTATGAATATGCAGACAAATTACTCAAACACATTCGTGAATTAGTTGAACTTGAAAATGGAATTAACTTTGAAGGAAACAGTAAAATTAAAATTATTTTAACTGATGCTGAATTAGTTGATTTTTCTGAAAACACTTCTGAGTTAAAAAAATGCCAAAAACTATATTTAGGTCATGATGTTTTAGTGAATGGTTTTCAAAAAAAATTGTTTAAAGATTACGAAATTGAAACAAATGTTATTCCAGATTACTACTATAAAGAATTGGAGAGTTAAAATGAACATCACCCTTGCTAACTTTCAAATTAAAGCTATTAGTAACTTAATGGATGCGATGGCTGGAGACAAGAGAGATATTGTTTTAAAGAGTCCCACTGGTTCTGGAAAAACAATTATTCTTACTCGTTTTATCGATGAATACTGCAAGGGACATGCAAAAACAGTTTTTATTTGGTTAACTCCGGGTAAAGGTAGTTTAGAAGAGCAAAGCAAAGCCAAGATGGATGACTATGTTCATGGTAGTCAAACTAAATTTTTATCTGACGTAATGACAAGTGGATTTGAAGAAAATGATGCTTGTTTTATCAATTGGGAAAAGTTAACCAAAAAAGGTAATAATGCTCTCAAAGATAGTGAAAGGACAAATTTTTTAGAACATATTCAGAAGGCTTTAGATAAGGGTTTATCTTTTAAAATCATTATTGACGAATCTCATCAAAATGACACCATTAAATCAGATGATATAATTCAATATTTTAAAACTGATAAAATTATTCGTTGCTCTGCTACTCCAAAAGGTTTTACCAATGCCTTCTTAATAGATATTCCTGAAGAAGACGTTGTTGCAGAGGGATTAATTAAAAAAGTATTAATTATCAACGAAAATTTTGAACAGAATATTAACGTAAATAGCCAGATAGCTTATTTACTTGATAAAGCTTTAACTAAGCAAAGAGAAATTCACTCTAAACTATTACAAATAAAAGTTGACATTAATCCTTTGATCATTGTACAAATTCCCAACAAATCAGAAGTTTTACAAGATGAAGTAGAAAAATACCTTGAAAGTAAGGGGATTGCTTATGAAAACAAGCAACTGGCTGTTTGGCTTTCAGATAAAAAAGAAAATTTAAAAAATATTGAAAAACCAAATGCAAAACCAATTATTGTAATTATTAAACAAGCTGTTGCTACGGGTTGGGATTGTCCTAGAGCATATATTTTAGTTAAATTACGCGACAATATGGGTGAAGTTTTTGAAATACAAACCATAGGTCGTATTCGACGCATGCCAGAAGCCAAGCATTATGAAAATGATCTTCTAGATAGTTGTTACCTCTATACTTTAGATGAAAAATTTACTGAAGGTGTAAAAATCCACCTGGGTAAAAGTGCATTAGACGCTGCTAAACTTTACCTTAAGCCTGAATTTAAAAAAATTTCTTTGATTAGCGAACAGAAGACAGTTTTTTCTGTCGTTGGTAGAGATTCTTTGCAAGCAATAAATGCTATTCATAAACAGTTTACTGATCAATATGCATTGAATAAAAAAGCCAATGTTCAAAAAAAGTTAGAGTCAGCTGGTTATGTTTTTAGTAATAATATTATTGCTAAAACAAAATCAGGAACAATAAGCCATGTTAGTGCCGATCAGATTTGGAAATTGAGTGATGTTAATATTAAAACAAAACTTAATACTCATACACATGGTCGAGAATATCATCATCGAGTTAGTGATCTTGGTTTAAAAATTGGACTTGAATATAGTCAGATGAATACGATTATTCGTAAACTCTTTGACAAAAAATCCAAGTACAAAAACAAAATTTTATCTCTCGAAACAAGAGAGGTTTATGCTTTTCTTCTAAATAATTTTGATAGGCTTAAAGAGGATATTAGAAGAGCCATGTCAACTGCTCATGAACAAAGTTTTAGTTATAAAGATATTTTAGAGGTTAAATTTAAAATTCCTCAAGAATTTTTATTTACTTACGATGGTGAATCCAAAACTCAACTTGAAATGAAAAAGAATGTTTATCGAGGTTATTTGTCTTCAGCGGAACCACGATCTGCTTCAGAAAAAAAATTCGAAAAATATTGTGAGCTGTCAAAAAATGTTGATTGGTTTTATAAAAACGGTGACAAAGGTCAAGAATTTTTTTCAATTGTTTATGATGATAACTTTGGTAAACAAAAATCCTTTTATCCAGACTATTTAGTTGGTATTAGTGGTAAAACTTGGATAATCGAAACCAAAGGCGGTTTTGATAGAGCCGGAAACAGTGAAGATATTGATGCTTTTTCTCCAACAAAATTCGAAGTGTTGAAGAGATATCTTGCAAAACACGGATTAAATGGAGGCTTTGTAAGAGAAGACAAGCAAAGCTATGAACTTTGCATTTGCACTGAAAACTATAGTGATGATATTAAAAGTACAGACTGGAAAATTTTAAATGAATTGTTTTAGAATTTTTTAAAATTAAAAAAAATTATAAAATACAAAGTTTTAAGCACTCTCAAATGAGGGTGCTTTTTTTTACCAGATCAAAAAACCAATTTGGGAAAAATTCTAAGCAAAGTTTCTAAAATATTATTAGAAGGTCAAATCATTATTAAAATTGACCTTTTAGAAAGATTGCTTATGCAAAATAAGCTAAATATTGTACAAATTAAGATTGAGGAGCTAAACCCAGCTCCATACAACCCACGCAAGTGGGATGAGCAATCACTCAACAGACTCAAAGAAAGTATCAAACTGTATGGTTTTGTTGATCCAGCATTCTCCACTAGTGAAGAAGCAGATAAGTCAGCAATCATTATTGCTTCATTAACAAATATGGGTGGTAAAAAACAAATGTATATTCATCCAGATCCGTTTAATGGTAAATGGAGCAGTCCCAACCTAATTGATTTAATTGAAAGCAATTATCATTCTTTGGGCAGTCAACATGCCATTAAAATTATTGTTGAGCAGGCTGGCCAATAAATAGCTTCAATTGATCAGTTAAAAAGTCGTAGCTTACCAGTAGAGGGAATGCCAATTAAAGGGCAGGACAAAGCCACTAGACTTTGGTCGGCATCAACTCAAGTGAAAAACGGTTTAGTGCTATTTCCAAAAAAAGGAGCTGAAAAATTAATTCAGCAACTTTTATTTTTTGGCAGTGAGCGCTTCGATGACTTAGCTGATAGCTTCACCTTGGCTTGCTCAGAGCATCGGAAGTTTATGGGTGAGAGTGAGGTGATTATTGATTGGATTTAAATAAAAAAAAGATTCATTTATCAATTTTTTTAATCTAAACGTATGAAGATGATAAAATCCTTGACGGCTCTTCATTTGCTTTTACCTCTGGTAAAACCGCAAGGATTTTATCATCTTCTTTGCTTTTTGTCAAGTACGAGGACACCAAACCCGTATTAAATGTAAATACTTCATTTGCGTTTTTTAGTTTTGAGCCATTTTCCATAAGTTTAATTTCTGTCACTTTTACTAACTTAATTATACATTTTTTAGTCAAAAAAATCAAGTCTATTTTTAGTAAAAAATAACTACATATCAATCTTTTTTAATATCAAACTTCACTTGATTTGTTAGTATTTTTGCGGTACCTTTACCCACTTGAAGGGATAAAATAATGGACAATCAAACACTTAAATATTGCCTCTACGCTCGCAAATCTAGCGAATCTGACGAGCGACAAACCATGTCAATTGACTCTCAAATTAAAGAAATGCTTACCCTAGCCGAGCGTGAAAAAATTAGTATAGTTAACACTAAACGAGAAAGTCATTCAGCTAAAGCCTCAGGAACCAGGCCAGTATTTGTAGAAATTCTTAAAGAAGTTAGAGAAGAAAAATACAATGCCATTTTAACTTGGGCTCCAGATCGCTTAAGCAGAAATGCTGGAGACTTAGGCTCACTTGTTGACCTAATGGATCAAGGCAAGCTTCTTAAAATTCAAACATATTCTCAAAGTTTTACCAATAGTCCAAATGAAAAGTTTCTTCTAATGATTCTTTGCTCACAAGCTAAATTAGAAAATGACAATCGGGGTGTAAATGTCAAACGAGGCCTTAAAGCAAAATGTGAGATGGGAATTAGACCAGGAGTAGCTCCAATTGGATATTTAAATGTTATTAATAATAATCGCATCAGCGAGGTGGTTCCAGATCGGGAGAGAGATTGGGTAGTACAAGAGATGTTTAAGCGTGTGGCAGAAAAAGGTCATAGTGGTAGAACTATTCAAAAATGGCTTAAGGAAATCGGTTTTAAAACAAAAAATGATAAGTTACTAGCTCTAAGTAAGATTTATTCCACACTTAAAAACCCTTTCTATTATGGAGAATTTCAATATGGTGATGACTGGTATAAAGGAATTCATGAGCCATTAGTAACAAAACAACTTTGGGACAAAGCTCAAAAGCAACTAGAAGCTCCACCTAAAAATTGGCATAAAAAGAAATTTCCATTCAAGACACTCTGTATTTGTGGATCCTGTGGCGGTGGAGTGACAGCTGAGGAAAAATACAAAAAGCTCAAATATGGTGGCTATTCTAAACACGTTTACTACCATTGTGGAAGATCAGTCGACTATGATTGTGATGAGCCATATATTACTGAAACAGATCTTATTAAACAATTACTCGCCCATATAAATGCAGGAAATGTAAAAATTAACAAAACAAAAATAGCCAAGAAACTAATAGCTGACATTGAAAGGTTTCACAAGCTTAGATCAGAGGTATTACATCAGGAATATTTATCAGGAAACTTAGGAGAAATTGAAAATTCAGCGGTCAAAAATAACGATGAAGAAATGGCAAGAGAATACTTGATACATATTTTGAAAACTGGAAGTTCGGATGATCGACGAGAAGCGTTGGGGATGATAAAGACCAAATTTATACTAAGCAATAAGAGACTTGATCTCAAGCAGCGTGAAACTCACTAGAATCTTCAAGCAAATAAATTTTCTGCATAAAATCTGGATACAAGTTTTTGTAAATACCCATAGAGTAATAATAAGGACCTGTTTCAGTCCTCTTATTTCTGTAGTACCAGTCTGGCCAATCGTTTAGGGCATAGTTGATTATCTTCTGACCATATGCAACGTGAAGCGCTAAATGATTCCTTAGTAAAGCTGGACATAGGTCTAAATCAATATATTTTTTATTGTTAAGATTCACAACAATAATTGGCAGATCCATTTCAATTGCTAACTCAATTTCCCATCTTACGAATTTGTATAAATTTTTAGTGTTGTTTCCGACGAGAACGATGGCAACTTTCGTATTTACCATTCTTTCTCTTAGCTTTCTCTTGATTGTAAGCTCACTACTCCCGTTTCTGAGATTGTTTAATTCATGCGCATTATGAAAATTAAAAGCTGTATATTGGTTTTCTCTCCAAGCTTGCATCATCCTGTATCTACCAATGTCAGTATCTGCGTCAAAGCAAATGTATGTTTTATTTCTATATGCCATTTCTAAAGATTACTTTCATTCTGAGTAGGAATTGAAGTAGATAAAATAACAACAAGAAAAACAAATGAAACTAGCACTTGTGTTACAACTAAAGTTTCTGCGACAAGTGTTTTTGGAATAATGCTTTCTGAGCCAACAAAAACGGATTGTAAGAAACTATACAACAAGGCTTGAAGATTTTGGTTATCATTTCCAAAGCTCCATAAAAAGTTTTCTTGAAATACTTTTGAATACAAGTAGGCAAAAGAAAAATTCGAGTATACAACTGCTAATAGCAAGTTAACAAATCTTCTTCTCATTTTTTCAAGTCCTCTATTTTTTTCTTTTTTCCAAAGGTGGTAATAAAAATAAGTGTGTAGATTTGACCAAATTAGGTAGAAAACTAGAAGTGTCCAAAAGGAACCAACTGTGTTGGTAAACCACAAAAATAATATTAAACACCATTTGAGTACAATAAAAATATCAATTGAAACGTTTATGTTTGAGATGAGTTCTACTTTTGTAGCATCTTCTCTTGTGAGTCGTTTAGCAAGAAACTTAAAAAACTTCACTATATTTAAGTAGTTTAATGATCCAACAACCTGATCAGCTAGATCATAAATAAAACCATTTTGCATCTGTTTGATCTGATTATATAGTAAAAAAGTAAAAGTTACAGAGATGTTAAACCGAAAAATGTTCAAATCAAGGAAATTTTACAAGCCCCATCAACCTATTCGACCATATTAGACGGGTCTACCAGAACTTTTCGATTGTTGCGGAAGCGGTGGGATTCGAACCCACGAAACCCAAAAGGGTTCAGGTTTAGCAAACCTGTGCAATTGGCCACTATGCGACGCTTCCATATTAAATAGCAAATTTTACAAAGCTAGTAAAAACTCTTGCATTATAACAAAGATGTTTTTAATTGAATAGCAATTGTCTCTAGAAATTATTTGGCAAAAGCAATCAAAATTGCTCCCACACTAATTAAAACAGTCCCTAAAATACCCGACCAACTCAATTTTTCTCCCAAAAATAAAGCGGCAAAAATAATAGCAATTACAATACTCATTTTATCGATGGGCATTACCTTGCTTACTTCACCAATTTGAATAGCTCGAAAGTAAAATAGCCACGATAAACCGGTAGCAATACCCGATAATATTAAAAATATCCAGGTAGATTTTGTAACATTGCTAATTTCTTTATTTAAACCTTGAGCAAAAACTATGCCCCAAGTAAAGACCAAGACAACAGTGGTGCGAATAGCGGTGGCTAAATTTGAATTAAGATCTTTGAGGCCAATTTTGGCTAAGATTGAAACTAAAGCGGCAAAGACAGCTGATAAAAGAGCAAAAATAAACCAAGACATTTTTAACCTTCCTTAAATTTTTAAAAAATAAATTAAAAATTTTACAAAAAAAATAAGCCGTAACATTATAACAAAGATATATTACGTTTTGCTGAATAAAAAAGACGTTTTTATGTTATAATGGGCCTCAAGTTAATCTATTTTTAGTTTTGCAATTTGCAAATTAATAGATTGAATTTTAAAAAACCAGTGCTAATTCTGCCAGCAAGGAAATTTATGCGCATTTCGCGTCGTTTAAAAAAAATACTCCCCGTATTCTTATTAATTTTACAGATACTTTTCTCCTTCGCTCCGCTAAGCACCCTCATCCCTACTGCTCGGGCACAAGAGGCAGATCCACAACCTATTCAAGTTGATAGTCAGCTCAAGCTAGATAATTATAGTGGTGATTTTGCTGTCTATTATGTGGTAGATGGGGAGATTGTGGCGCATCAAGGAACTAGTGTAGATAAACTTGAATTATTGTTAGCCAGTGTATCTGACGAGGATGTAATAGAGCATCAGCCAGAGCGCTTAGTTTTAAAAACTGTTGATAAAAATTTCTATTTATTATCTGGCGGGATTGATAAAAGCTATCAAGACGAAAACTTAGAATTAAGCAATGATGATAAAAATTATTTATATAACGATTGGCAAATTGATGAACAAGAAGCAAGTACAACTTGGACTGTTCGTGAAGACGTAACTTATCGTTTTCCCCTGAATGAGCAAGTACAACTTCGTTTTAACCATTTACCCAGTGAAAGCGGCGTCTTAACTATTGAAGAAGTGAATTTAAGTGCTGATTTGCAAGTTAGTTTGGGAGCGCTAAGTCCAGTAGCTTATGATGTGAAAACAGAGATGAGTGACGGTGAGTTTAGTTATGATTTAGTTTTACCAAAAAATGAAACTAATGATGAGGTTGTAGTGAAATATGCGGAGAGCTTGAAGGAATTAGAGCAAGAAGCTCAACTAGTAGAAGGTGACATATCAGTTGACGATGAACAGGTGAAGGTGGCAAATTTGGATCACATGACGGTGTTTGTGGTGGTGCCTGCCGACATTGTTTCAAGTAGTTTTTGGCAGTTTTGGCAACAGGGTTGGAGAATGACTAGGTTCGGTAATGCCGCTATCGATTTAGTAGCGGTTGCAGATCACGATGTTTCGCAACAATTTGGTCCACATAGTATTCGTTTGGCTCGCACTGGTGGCACGGGTACTAATCGCTCTTATCTTGCTTATTATCAATCTGGTTTACGTGTTTCTTCGTTAGAAGAAGTCGCTTGGAGTCAATATAGTAAGACAGGAAATGATTTTTATTTAAACATTTTCATTCGCCAGAATGTTTTTCCTTGGAAAACAGCAACGATTGTTTATCATCCGACAACGCCAATTGGACAATGGACTCATCATGTTTTAAATGCTGATACCACCAATGATAATTTACACGTCCGACGCGGTGGTGCGGTATTTTCTATGTCTTTTGCAGAAATGCAAAGTAATTACGGCAATTGGCATATAGATAATCACATGGATTCTATGACACTGCTTGGTGGAATTGTCTTTGTTTCTGGATCGAGTTCGCCGCAAGCTCCACAGGAACATTTTATTGATAATGTGCATATTAAGTTCCTTGGACAAGAGGCCGAAGATTTTGACTTTGTTCAATATGTGCCAGTCGTGAACCGCCCAGAACAGATTGGCTACAATGTAAATGATGGTTCGCCCATTTCACAAACTCCAACTCGCTACGCCTGTTCAGGGGGGTTTACAAATATCAATGGCGCATCTGTCCATTGGACTGATGTGAGAAATAATGACTTAAATGTTAAATATCAGAGACAGTTTTCGATAGACAATGTAAATTGGAGTGATAATGAAATATATACTAATCCTTACACCAATTATAGCAGTTTTGGAGATGGAGAATTTGAACATTATTCCCAAGTTAGATCTTTCTATGATTCAAACAACAATGGGCAGTATGATGTTGGAGAACCAGCGTCTGATTGGAGTGAAATATGCAGTATTACTTATGACGCTACACCACCCAATTTGGACATAACTTATAAAGGGCTAGTAGATGGAAAATTAAGGGTTCAATCAATTGATGATCTAACCTACATTGGCACTTATACTGATGGTAATTCTGGTTTAAATCGTACTTCTTTTGTTATTTGGACGGTAGACCCAGACACTTTACAACCAATTGTCTATCCAGGAAATAATACTGCTCATTTGTGTAATTGGAATGGTTCTGCAGCTAATATTAGTCCACTAAATGGCACAAACAGTGATAGTTTAATTGATGTATCTTTATCAAGTTGTACGAGTCATGCCCCAGCCGGCTGGTCATATCCTGAGGGAACTTATCGCATTGGTCATGTGGTTTATGATAATGCTGGTAACCAAAAATCTTTTGGTAATAGTTATTTTATGATTGATAGTACTCCTCCCAGTGGTAGTATTGACCACCTTTATTATTTATCAGGGAATACATCTAAGGACTACTTTGTTACTAACGATAACAAGCCAGTTTTTGAAGGCGCTTGCTCTGACAACGATGGTTTGCAAAAAGTTACTTTATCAGTGGGAGGTCAGACTCAAGAACTTACTTGTAAGGCTGACAACACTTGGCGTTCAGCACCATTATCGTCATCGTTAACAGATGGAGATTACACGGTTTCATTAACCTTGACAGATTTAGCTGGTAATGTAACCACTAAAACTCAAGAACTAAAAATAGACACCGTAATTCCTACGGCAGCCCACACTTATTATGTGAATGGTCAAGAGGTTTTAGGCTCAATGGCTTATATTCAAAGTCTTGATCAGTTAACTTTTACTGCTAATTATGAAGATCAGGTTCCTTCTTCAGGTCTTAATAGGGATGTGCCGGTTATTTTCAGCACTCCTGATTTTCCACGAGCTTATTGTGGATGGAGTCAATTCTTAAGTCCAACTGGAGGTGTTGTATTGGGTGGAAGTAATTCTGAATCTTTAGTTAATCCATGGGCCCTCACTAGTTGTACGCCATCTTTAGCAGAAGGTGAATACTTTGTGAGGCACCGTATCTACGATAACTCTACTCGTAGTACTGCCCCAAATTACAATCAACATAGGCAATACACTGGAACTAGTTTTATAGTTGATACAACTTTCCCTATTTCCACCATCACTTTTCCAGAAAATGACGGCATCTTAAGTACGATTTATCTCAATGATTGGAATGGGCTTGTCGTTGGAACAGCCGTTGATCCTGAAGAAGAGGGCAAACCGGCTTCAGGTGTTGAATATGTTAAGATTGTTATTCAAAAAAATGGAGATCAATACTGGAATTCTCAAGCGAGTCGGTGGCAGGATGAGATTTTCTATAACTCAGCGAACAGTGAAAACAATTTTGTTGATTGGACTTTCCAGCTGGATTCGTTAGAAGATGGTTCTTACCGAATTACCTCTCATGCTACCGATCGCGCTGGCAATACTGAAGAAAGTTATACTGTTACTATTATTTTAGACAAAACCATTCCCCAAGTTGATTTAACTGTTAACCCAACAGTCCCAGATGGTTCTGGCAATTGGTATATCACTCGGCCAGAAGTTACTCTGACTGCCAATGATAACTTTGAGCTTAATTATATTCAATATCGCTGGGGCATAACTGGATCATGGAACACTTACTCCAATCCACTTCAATCACCAGCAGAAGGCACTAATACCCTCTATTACAAGGCTTTTGATAAGGCGGGTAATGAGTCAGAAGAAGGGATTAAAACTCTCCAATGGGATCAAACAGAGCTCGCAGAAAGCCCACTCAATGTTGAAGCTAATCCCAATCCCACTGCTGAAAGCAGTTCCACCATTTCTTGGGATCATGCTAGCGACAACGTTGGTATTAACAAATACAAGATTGCTTGGGATTTGCGCGATGGGGATGACAAACACTCCAAAGAAGTTAATGGTGATGTGAGCGAAACAGAAATTGACGAGCTCAAAGAGGGTTCTTACAAGATCACAGTTACTGCTTATGATGGTTCTGGCTACAATAAATCGGCCTCAACTAATCTAACGGTTGACCGTACGGCGCCAGCAGCACCAGTGTTGACCTTATTGGCTCAGCGCCCGGGAGAAATTGATTTAGCTTGGGAAGCAGTTGCTGATGCAAGCCGCTATATCATTTACTATGGTTTAGAAGCTGGATCCTATCTTTATGCCGCTGATGTCGGCAATGTCACGGATTACACAGTGACGGGCTTAACCGCTGGCAACTACTATTTTGTAGTTAGAGCGGTTGATGAAAGTGACAATCAAAGTGCTAATTCCAATGAAGTCTCAATTCTAGATTTTGTAGGAGCGCCTGCTGGTACTTTAGTAGCTGAAGGTTTTGCTGAGGCAGGAGAAGTCCAAGGTGAAACAACAGAGGCTAGTGAAGAAGAGCAAGCAACTATGTTTGAAGAAATTGAACGTCAAGGAGAAGTGAAGGGGGCGGCCATTACTTGTACAAACTTTAGTAAAAGCTTGTTCTGGATCTTTTTAGCTTTGCAAGCATTAATAATGTTGCTTTTGGCTAAATTTAGTAAGCAGTTTTGGTTAAAGCTTCTAGCTTTCTTAGTTTTGCCGGCAGTCTTTACTTTAATAATTATGCGTACTGGTTTAGCTAATTGTTTCACGAATGGAACAATGATTTGGCTAAGCAACAATTATTATTTACCAGCTTATCTAACAGCCATTTTTACGGAACTTATAGGGTTGTTTTTTATAACTGATTAAGCACTATTTAATGAATTTCCGCACTTTTTTCTTTAAGAAAATTGCGCCAATCTTCAACTAAG
>CAYOIJ010000016.1:0-15561 GCA_964404025.1 uncultured Pseudomonadales bacterium | reverse complement strand
TGTTTAATTATTGGCTTGCCAATTCTAGCAGATTGAATTTGTGCTTTTTGTTTAGTAGTTGTTTTAACAGTATCAGGAATATCTTTAACTAGACTAATATCCATATCAATTAATTGACGATATTTATTTTTACTAGCTCTACTCAAATCATAAATTGAATAATCAGCTAAATTTGGAAAACAAATAGCTGGATATGGACAAGTTTCAGGTTTAAAACAATGCTCGTCGGTAGGCATATTTTCTAGTCTTAAAGTTGACCACGCATCTGAGCGTAGTTTATAAACTTCATCTTCTCTTTTAGCAATCTCATGCTCCATGTCCTCTATTAGAAATAGTTGTTGCAAATCAATCTCGCCCTCACGCCGATAGTCACCATTAACTCTTACTAAATATGTTTTGTTGATTGGTAGAGTTGCTTTACCAATCAAGTGCTGAAAAACAACATCATGTTTATGCTCAGTGTGAATGGTAGTGCTACTTTTGATTTCATATAAATCGTAGGTGTTATTGGTAGTGTTATGAACCAAGGCATCAATACGTGATTGATAATTACCATCAGTCAGTGTTTCTTCAAATGAAATTGTGGAGCCAGCTGGATAGTCTAGGATAACTTTTTTTTCCAAAAACACCTTAGCTAATTCTTCGATCTCATAACCTTGTTTCATGATGTGCTGATCATAGATAGAAATAGGCTTGGGAGTAACCTGAGAGCGAGATTTTAGCCACATGTGAAGTGGTGAATCTAGATATTCAATGAAGAGCGATTTGGTGAGTCTCATTGTGCATTCAGAAAAGTTGCTAAATCTTGTTGTTCATTATATAAATTCATATCTCCGCTTTCTACATAAGCTCTTTGAGCTGATGAAAACCACTTATTAGCTTTCATTGTGCCAACGATATCATTTATTCTATTAATTCTTGTATCAATAATTTGATTTATTCGATCAATTTTTTCCTTATTTCGATTGTAATAATCACCAGAATTCTTCAGGTCATTCCAGCTTGGCTGAACATTTCGTAGAGATCCCAGTGCGCTCTCCCATGATTGAATATCAGAAGATGAATAGTTGGGCGGAATATATCCTCCGAAGTGTTGAACAATCACGTGAGCTGGACAACCATTAGTTTCACCCAATACTTCTGCTATGCCGATTTCTTGAAAGCGTTTATCCAAAATAAAAGATTTTGATTCAGGAAACTCAAATTGATTGTCAAGTAATTCTTGTGCTTCATAATAACCATTGCTAGGAACTTCTCCCCAAAAAGTATTGTAGTAGCCAACTTCTTGAATAGCTTTCTCCATAGTATAACCACTAGCAGTAGCTTCAAAAGAAAAATCATCATATTCAAGAATAGCTTCACCTCTTTTTTGAGCAGATTGTTCCAGTTTTTCGTTATACTTTAGAGGTTTTAAGTCTTCTTCCTCACGTTTTTTATTTAATTTTTCAAGATATTCTTCTTTATTCAATTTAATGCGAGATGATTCTTCAAGATCGTTAGTGGTGTCATGCCAATTTTGACTAAGATCTTTTTCTTGATTTTTCCAAGGCAAGGCGTAATCAATATCATCGATACTGAAAAATCCAACTTCTCTAGAATCGCCACTTCCCGTTCTGTTGTCTCCCATTACAAAAACAGATTTTTCTGGAACAGTTACTTGTTGGCATTCTTGTAAAAATGACTCTCCAAACGTAGATCTAGCTCTTGCCACATAGGGTTCCTTTTGAGGTTCGCCGTTTAGATAAACAATGCCATCTCTTATTTCTAAGGTATCACCTCCAACGGCAATCACTCTTTTTACCCAGCCAGATGGATCTCCATATACTTCTTCTGTGATTTTTCTAGTCTTATCATCTTCAACGATAACAATATCGCCTCTCTGAATTTCATGACCAAAATATCTATTACCAAAAAGAACTAACCCATTGGGATAAGGAAACATTCCTTGGGTGCTGACTATTTGATTAGCTAATTCTATCGGGTCTTTACCCTCACCTTTTGGAAAAGTTGGATACATTGATCCTGTACCAGAAATAGATGTGTTGTGAGCTATAAGTCCTAATTGTTCAGCTGTAAGTGTTCCCACAGAAAAATAGCCAACAGCCCAGATGGGTAACAATATTAATAAAATTGGAAGAGATATAAATGATTTTTTTAAGAATAAAACAAATGTTTTTTTGTTAAGATTTCTTTTAATATTTTTAATGAATAATATAAATTTTTTAGGTTTCCAAATTTTTATTAATAAATAAATTGGTAAAATAGCCAAATAAATAAAAAATAATATAAAATTAATTAATTTTCTAACTAAAGATTTTTTTTGCTTCTTATGATCTTTCTTTCTCATCATTTTTACAGTTAATAACACTACAAAAACTAGAAAAGATCCTATTCCAACTAAAATATCTACAATCAAAACAATAATCCAAACATCACTTTGAAGTTGCCCCTCATTGACAGTTGTTTGAAAAAAATTAGTCCCAACAACTATATAAAATAGAAAAACTAAAATTGTTACCAACCAAATTAAACCAAAAAACATCATTGATGATTTTAATGAAAGTGGTTTTTTAAATGAAAATTTATTATTTTTGGTTTTAACTTTATTCTTTGATTTCATTAACTTTACATTATATAGGTAAATCAGATCAAAATGATGATAAACTAGAATTGAATATGAATTTTTACCTAGATATTGATGGCACAATTATTACTAAAGATCAGCAACAGGCTGGTGGGCTAAAATCATTTTTAACTTATTTATACAAGAATGGGGAAATTTATTGGTTAACAACTCATTGCAAAGAAAATAATATTACCAAAGTATTTTCATATTTAGAACCAATTTTAGATAAGGAAAGCTTTGCATTAATTCAAAAAATTAAACCTACTTCTTGGCAGACTTTAAAAACAGAGTCAATAGATTTTTCTCAGCCATTTATATGGTTTGACGACTATATTCTAGAAGCAGAAAAAATAATATTAGAAAAGAATAATGCTCTAGATAACTGGATAAAAATTAACTTACAAAAAAATCATACTTTGGAAAATTATATTTCAAAAAATTGAGATATTTGGCTTGTGGAAAAAAATCTTGCATAGCCCATTCAGTACACCCATTCCATGCAAGCCCATTTCAACAATGACATTATTTTAAACTCAACTATTTATTTAATAATTTAATTAAATTATTAACCATTTTTACCAATAGCTTTAATAAATAAATAACGAATGACTTAATTTGAGGCAGAATACCTTTGTAAATAATTTTTTCTCTTTCAATTGTAATGACCTTATATTTTTCAGTTTCCTTCTTATTTTTTTTCTTATGTGGGACTTTAATACCAACAAAAGATCTTCCTGGAATAGGGGCCTCAATCTCCACATCTCCCGATGAAGATGCTAACGACATACCTATTTCCTTGTGAATAGCTACTATTGAGCTTAGTGGAGTGCCAACAACTACGTCCACAATATATTCAATGCCATCTTTGTGTTTATTAACTTCTACAACTTTTGAAATTATTCCATAGCACTCCAAAGTATCCTCAATAATATGAGCTGAAATACTTAAATCTTTAGTTTCATCTTTAGAAAAAGCCGGTTGCTTGTTTTTCTTCTTTTTTGTTGCACTCATAATCATTAGAGTAATTGCTTCTCTCTCCTGACTAAATTATACCTCATCGTCATTCTATAACCATAGCTTTAAATCGATTATCATAGTCTTCATAGCAAAAAGTCTGATTTTGTTAAAGACATAATTAGATTATATAATCAAACTATGTGCTTGTGTAACAACAACGACCTCAGCTCCCGACTTGAAGATTTAGAAAGCCTTTTGGCTGACGACGAAAAAGATGAAATAGAAAGCTTAATCGACAGCGGTGACTGTGATGACGCTAAAAGCATGATTGATGAATTAGAGAATGAAAGAACATGACATGTCAGAAGACCTCAGCAAAAAAGTTAAACAACTTGAAACAGAATTGGACCAAACAAAACTCAAGATTAGAAAGATCATCGATTATTTAGGAGACATCCGTATCCCAGAGTTTGAAGATTATTTTGCCACTGAAATCGAGGAATTTGCTAACGAAGAATTAAAAAAAGAAGAAGAACTGTACCGTAGAGTCTTAAAATCCGTTAAAGAAAGAGAAATCATCAGTGTTTTCACCATCATGAGAGAGTTTTCAATTGGTTACGCCAAAGCAACTAGAATCTTCACCAAGCTTGAAGAAAACGACATTATTGAAAAAAGTAAAGATTTGGGAAAACCAAGCAGAGTACTTTAATCAACTTCGCTAAAAAAAGCTATTTGACCATTGTCTTGTTTCTTGGCCAAAACAGCTTCTTTTTTTTGATAATTTGACACTGAGATTAATCCAAATTCATTCGCTAAAACATTTATAACACTTTGGTCATTAAATATGATTGACACTCTTTTAGCTTTTTCATCAAATTTAAATTCAGATATTGATTTAACTTTATTTTTCAATTTTTGTTCAACAAATTCTCCGATTCTTTCGTATAACTCTAAAGCTGTTTCTCCATCATCTTTAAAGTCACTTAAAAACTGATAGTCTTCATTCTCATAATGCCAAACTCCATCCACAACTAAACTTAGCTTTTCATTACTTTTATTTTTAATCACAAAAAATAGCTCTGTTCCAGCTGCTTTAAAAACATCAATGATCGGCAAACAAATTAATTGATTAAAAGCCTGCTGGTATTCTTCAAATATGATCGCTTTTTGCATACTTTAATTCTATAATAGTTGGTCAAAAAAGATGATTTAAATAAACTAGTGAATTCAAAAGCGCACGATGCTATCAATTGCCTTCTTAAAATTGAATTATTTATTGATTTTATTAGTCATGCTTTTTAGGTTTAATTTGAAAAAACGTCTTTTCCCTATCCTTACAGACATTATATTGGAAAGAGATAGACTTTGGTTTGGATCATTTGGTTTTATATTCTCATTGCTGCCATCATTATTCTCTTTGCCAATAAATTCCACAGCTCCTTGCTTTAATAGCCTGCGCAAATTACTATTACTTTCTTTTGGTAGACAAATTTGCAACAACTCAAAAACAGTCATCTGATTTGAACTAAGTTTAATTTCTGGAATATTTTCAGGAATTTTCCCCTGCTGCACTGTTTTTTGAAAATGTTCTTCAGCTTTTTTAGCAGTGATCGTATCATGATACATTTCTGTAATAGTAAAAGCTAAGAACTTCTTAAATTGCATTGGATTTTCACCTTTATCCATCCTCTTTTTTATGTCAGAAATTTTTTTAGGAGAAATATCTGTAAGAGTTTTGAAATAAATAAGAATTTCATCGTCGGCTGTTGACATCAATTTACCATACATATCATTAGCTTTTTCTGTAAGAGCAATAAAATTATGTAGAGATTTACTCATTTTTCTACCATCAGTTCCATTGATCAATGGTGTTGCAAGCACCCATTTTTCGTGATTATTATATGATTTCTGCAAAGTTCTTCCCATCATCATATTGAATGTTTGATCAGTTCCACCTATCTCCAAATCTACATCCATCGCTACAGAATCATATCCTTGAAGTAGTGGATACATAATTTCATGTCCATGAACTGGTCTACCTTCCTCTAATCTTTTTTTAAACATGTCTCGTTCCATAAGTTGCTGAACAGTGGTTTTAGCCATAAGCTTTATAATGTCTATAAAAGTAAGTTTATCCAACCAATCTCCATTGTGACGTACTTCTATCTTACTGAAATCAAGTATTTTACCTGCTTGTTCTTTCCAGGTTTTAAAATTCTTTTCAATTTGCTCATCAGTAAGCTCTGGTCTAGTAGCATCTTTTCCCGTTGGATCCCCAATGCGAACTGTCCCATTCCCAATTAATAAAATAACTTCATGTCCTAAATTTGCAAATTGTTGTAACTTTCTTAAAACAACTGAATGACCCAAAGTTAATAAATTACCGGTAGGATCTATTCCTAAGTATAAACGAATGCGTTTTGTTTGCATCAATTTTTTAAGAGATTTTTTATTCGGAAGAACTTCTGCGACCCCATTGTTTAATACTTTATCTATTTCTTTAGAATCATCAATTATATTAATGTTATTTTTTAATTTTTTCATAAATATCTTTCAATTGTAGTTATAATATTTTAATTATCTTTCATCTTGCTAAAAAAATCTCAATGTTAATTAGACAGAACAATAGACCTTATTGAAGTGAATCAAATTTTCCTTTTGCTTCTACAATTCTGGCGATAAGTTTTTGAGCATCTTTTTCTTCAATATAGGGAGAAAGAGGATAAATTCTTAAAGCAATCATGGGGAATCCAGTTTTAGTATAAATTGCAGCAGAACTCCTGCTGATGGCAAATCCATCATTTTTTTGAGGATAATTTTCTGCTTCAATCCAATTAGCAAATTTAGTAGTATATTCATTATACTGTTGCAATAAGTTATTGTTTTGCATCTCTTCATTATAAGTCACTTCGACATCGGTTTTTGGAGGATAACAACGAATGAAAACATCTGGACCAAAAGCTTTTTGATTGGCAACATAAAGACCAATTTTTTGGTTTTTTACAATTTCATCTCGATAAATAAAACTCATTTCGAGTGCATTACCAAGTAAAATCTGATAACCTTCAAAACCAAAAGCTTGTAATGAAATCCAAGTAGCCAGTATATTTGCCGATGATCTAGAAGTTTCTAAAGTATATTTACCAGGATTATAGGCAGATTCATCATGAAATAATGGTGTCATAACATCACTATCCCTTCTCAAAAGTTTAAAATCATTTTTGTTTTTAACAAGTATCATGCTTGAGTTGTAGGCAACAAATCCAGTTTTGTGAAAATCTACTCCAAATGAATCAGCATATTTTAATGTTGTAATTTTATGTAGTATTTTTTTGATTCTTTCAATTACTCTTAATGAAAAATGAAGGGGATTTGATTTAAAATCATATTTTTCAAAAACTAAATAAGCCCAACCAAGTACTGCATCGACATGAATGTGTGGCTTATAATCTAAATTAAATTTTACAACTAACCTTTCTCTCATGTCGTAAATTTCTTTAATGTTATCAATTCCCATATTTGAAGTTGTTCCACCTAAAGCATTAATGCAAGCTATTTTTTTGCCAGCTTTTATTGCTTTAATACAAACGTCCTCCAATTCATCAAGTTTCGTTGTTTGATCTGGATTTGAATTGACCTGTATAAGATTATCTGTTCCAATACTTAACCAATCAGCTGCAGTTGTATGACAGTAGTGAGAGGGAGCTGATTCTACGCAAACTACGGGTTGAGTAATTCCCTTTTTAGAATGTTCTGGATCTACCTTATGAAGACCAATTTTAATTGCATATAAGTTCGTAGCAGTTCCACCAAAAGTAAAAACTCCACCAGACTGTGTTTCATCCCATCCAACTAACTTTGAAATTGCACTTACACAGGCTAGCTCTGCAAACAAAGCTTGTCCAGCGTCTTCACCAGTAACTGCATTGCCCATATAGATAGATGTTGCATAATAAGCAGCTAGTCCAGGCGCTGAAACAGTTGGAATAATATTTTTTACCATATAAGGATGTCCTGCTTTGACTATTCCTTGAATATTCTGGTGTAAATTTTTCAAAATGTTTTTTGGTTCAGTGGAAAGTTTTTTTGGTATTTGGGCTTTTTTGATTAAATCAGTAATTGTTGGAATGCCAATATTCGTAGGATACATTGGAGAATCGCCTGAGTGCATCATCACACTTTTTAATGCAATCTCAACCTGTTCTAGGTATAATGTAGCAGACTGCTCATTGGGTGAAATAAAGTACTTATCTCTTAATAATTGTAGTTTTTTGCTATTCATTTTTTCCTTTTTGGTTTAAAACCATTTTTTAATTAATATTGCTAATTTTTCATCAACAATTGAACAATATTCAAGTGCTTTTTGATATGCCAGTTCTCCATAATTTTGAGAAAATTTATTTTCTTCTATTTCTTCGATTTTTTTTACAAATCGGTCGACATCGTCATTCTTTTCATTTTCACTTATTTTAGGATAAATTATTGTACCTCTCATATCACTTGATTTTATTTGGGGAGGTTTAATAAAAATTGCAAAATCTTTACCTACTTCAGACAAACTTCCAATATCATGCGCAATTACAGGAATATGATTAAGCATTCCCTCAATCATTAATCTTGAAGGACCTTCTTCATATAATGAAGGCATAATAATAATTTTTGTTTTTGCATACAATGTTTTAACATCGTCGATGAATTTGCTAAAATGAATATTTGATGAGGGTGGTACGTAGTCTGGAACATCTGGCCATGTTTCAACTACCAAAAAATTGTGTTTAGGCATTTTTTTAGCTATTTCATTAAAAATTTGAATTCCCTTAATTGGATGATGATTGACTAGTGTTATATATTTTCTCTTCTTTTCTTTTGCTTTTGCAATTACTTCATTGGGACTGAAAATATTAGGAAAAAAACTTGCTTCAATTCCAACTTCTTTTTTAAACTTTTTAATTATATTTTTACTTGTACACAAAACCTCAGTTTGTTTGAGTAATTTATAATATGCATCAACATTTTTCCCAGGATGATTTTTTGTTGTTGGATAAAGTTCATCTGCCAATAAAACCACTACTTTTGATTTTGTTTGAAGAGCTTTTTGTAAAGTTAAAATATGACTTTCTTCAAAAAAAACTGCAGGAGTATACATAAAAATTAAATCAGGCTTAGATTCATTAAGAAGCTTGTCAATAGCAGCAAGAAATTCTTTCTTATTGCTAGAAAAATTTCCATTCATAATCATTTCTTCTACGGTAATTCCCTTTTCTATTCTAGTATTTCTCCCAAAGGTTTTCCCATCCCAAATTCGAGATGTTTCAGCCTCACTCAATGATAGGATGGCAGTATCTATTCTGGCTTTTTCAAATCTTTTAAAAAATTCTCTAAAAGTTAAAAAAATTCCATTCGTAAATCCTTCTTGAGAAAAAACATTATTATCTAGTAAAACGGCCTTCTTTTTTTTCATTTAATGATTTCCTTTCTTAAATATATTTAGTGCATTTTTAAAAGCTTCATCCATATTAAAATATTTATAATTTGCTAGCCTACCAACAAAGAAAATATTTTCTTTTTCTATTTTTTTAGCTTCTTTTCGATACTTGTCATATATTATTCTGTTTTTTTTTGTTGGTACTGGATAATAGGGTTCTCCACCCCATTTACTATACTCTTTTGATATTGTTGTATGTGGTCCAATTTTATTGGGATTTTTTGCAAAGTATTTGTATTCAACTATTCTAGTAAAATTATTAGTATTTGGATAATTTATAACAGAGTTTTTTTGATAAAAATCTTTCTTAAAATTTTCAAATTGAAAATCAATAGATCGATATTGTAATTTTTTAAATTTATTCGAAAAATACTTATCAATGGGACCAGTAAAATATAATTTTTCAAAAGAATGATCGACATATTTTGATTCCAAGTAATCAACTCCCAACTCAACCGTTATGTTTGGATTATTAAGCATATTTTCAAATAAAGAGGTGTAGCCATTTTCAGGTAAGTATTGATATTTATCTGTAAAATATCTATTATCATAATTTGTTCTTACTGGAATTCTATCCATAACTGAGGCCTCCAATTCAATTGGCCACAGATCCCATTGCTTTTTTGTATAATGCTTAAACATGAGTTCATACAATCTCAATCCAACTCTGGAAAGAGAAGATTCTTCACTATTTTTTGGAAACACGAAATGCTTTGTTTCATTTTTAAACCAATCAATTGCTTCTTGTTGGGTATTAATTTTCAAGTTAAATAATTCATTAATAGTTGTTATGTTTACTGGAACTGGTACCAATTTATTAACTACCTTGCTAAAAACCTTATGTTCATATGGATACCATTTCGAAAACTGCTGCACATAGTCCCAAACCTCTTTATCATTTGTGTGAAATAGGTGAGCTCCATATTTAGAGATTCTAATAGATTTTTTATTTACAAAGTCATAACAATTGCCACCAATATGATTTCTTTTTTCTAACACTAAAACTTTTTTTCCAATATTGGCGTACCGTTCAGCAATAACACAGCCAGAAATACCTGCGCCTACAACTAAAATTTCTTTTTTACAATTATTTTTATTCATTTAAATTTAAAAATTTATACTGGATCCAACTGAGACAATTAATCCACTCAATATAAATATATGAATTTTTATCAATTTCTTTTCCAGCAAATATGATTGGTCCACAAACTCTAAAAAAATGATCCAAAACAACAAGGTCAAACATGTGAATAAAATCCTCATACTTGTTATTATTTCTTATTTCTTGCGAAAGTGAATTCCAATAAGTTTCAACATAATGTGTAATTTGATCAGCATTTTTTGATCCAAACATCGGTAATAAAAATTGAGCCAAATCCCATTGAGGTAATCCTAAGCTTGTTAATTCCCAATCAAATATCGTTGCTTGATTGTTATCTATATTGAATTTCATGTTGTGAGAACCCAAATCCCAATGAATCACGGTCTGCGGAAATTCTTGATAAGAAGATTGTATTGCAGCTCTATTTTGCAAATATGATCTTAAAAAAATCTTTAGACTTGGAGATATTACGTCAGCATGCAGTTGAATTACTTTTTCTAAAGCAAAACTAGTTACATCATAAGCCACAAAATCATTATTTCTATTAGTCCACCATCTTCCTAACCAATCCTCATTTTGGAGATCCTTATTCCAAAATTCAGAATGAAATTCTGCCATCTCATTGACTGTGTTAGAAATGATTGTTATTTTTTTTGAAAGAATAGCATTGCTTATTGTTTCTAAAGCTGACAAGTCTTCAATAAAAATCCAAGCCTGTTCGGTCAATTGATTAAGAACCCCTAAGTACATTTGTGGAATTTTTATATTTTTATATTTTTCTAAAAAACAATATGACAAAATCTCTCTCCTACTTAAATGATTACTAGGATACTTTTCTAAAATCTGCGCAAATTCTTGTTCCCCCATTTGATCTAAAATTTGAAGCATATTATTTTGTTGTACTTCAAACGGAGGAACCGACTTAAGAATAAATGATTGTTTTGAAACCTCGTCATTTACTTTAAAAATTCCCCCACCAGTAATATCAAGGTTGAAACCATTGACTAGGGGGGTAACTTGCAATGCATTGGACGTTTTGCATTCATCATTAGTTTTTACTAAATGAGATATCTGATCTAGATCAAAAGAAAAATCACTAGATAAAACATTTTCGTTTATTTTCAATCCATTAGAATCTATCTCTGATAAAAAAAATTGTAATTGTTCCCGATTCATCTAATTCTGCCCCTCTTTAAAGAGAATATTGGAGATCTCGTCAAAAATACTAAATGAAATAAATTTTTTTTGACTATTTTTTAAGTATTTAATTAAGCTCCCTGTAGCAAATGTTAGATCAGCATAATCAATCATGCACGCATCTGTTTCACTATTACCAATAACTATAACGTTGTAATTATTTTTTTTTAAAAAACTAGCAATACTTCCTTTACAAGGAGTTGAAAGTTGACATGCTTGCTCTAACCAAGGACTTTCAATACGCCATTGATTTGTTGAGCCAACTGTAACAATTTTATTTGTAATTAGTGGAATTTGGGAAAAATTAGTCCGTAGATGATTCAATAACATTTTATTATTTTCAATGTACTTAAAATTTAAAAATTTTAAAGTATTGATAATATACAATTCCCATCCAGCACTAATAACAATCAGTGTCACGCCATTCATTTTCGCAAGATTAACAAATTTTTTAAAACCTTTTCTAATAACTATTTTTTTTTGAATAGTTTTAATTAATTGAGCTTCATTTGCCGATAACATTTTTGCAAAAGAATCATTCATTTCAGCATGAGAAATAAGTTTTTTAAGATAATTTCTTCCAGGTTCTTCCCAATCTGGAACGCTATGATTTTCCATCAAAATATCACATCCATCATTTTCAATAATCGTACCGTCAAAATCACATAAAATTACAGTATTTTTATTTATGATTTTCATAAAACATTCCAGTTCATTTTTCAATAAATGAATGTAAGTTAAACATATTCCCCTTAGTTTTTAACTAATATATATTGTATCACGCAACTAATAGTATTGATAAATAGCTTAATTTTAAATAATATTTTTGGAAATAATACAAAATCTATAATTATATATAAATAAATTTTTAACAAATACAAAAAAATATGCTTTGCTAAAAATTTCGACAAATTTGGAATAAAAATAAAAAAACCAAAGGACTTAAATATTAAAAGGCATATTAAATGATCAACAATCAAACTTAACAAAATTTAATTAATAATTATTTTTCTAACATTACGAATTGTAGACTTACCTAATTGCACAATAGATCCTGATTCACTAATTCTTGTAGTACGTTTCTGAACTACTCTTCCATTTATTCTTACAACTCCACTAGTTAAAAGATGATAGGCTTCTTTTTGATCACTAGCTAAGCCACCAATTACTAAAATCTCTGGCAAAGTATTTTCAGCCTGAACTATAATTTCCATTGGTCTTCTGACTGTTTGTTTTTTTCTTAAAACTCGATCAAATTCCTCTTCAGCAAATTTTGCTTCTTCAACACCATCTAATTCTGCAACTATTCTAAAAGCTAAAGCTTGTTTTAATTCCATAGGATGTATACTGCCGTTTTCTAAAGCATGTTTAAATTGAGTAATTACTTCCGCTGGAACTCTGGTTAATAACTCTAAATTAAGAGGCATTGACTTATCCGACCAACTCATAACAGTTTCAAATTTTGATTCTGGAAGATCTTGAATATTTATAAAATTATTTGCTGATTTACCCATTTTACTTCCATCTGTACCTACCACTAAATGACCAGCAACGCACCATTTTTCTTTATTCAAATATCTTTTCACTAAATCTCTACCTATCATCATATTAAATATCTGATCACTACCACCAACTTCAACATCAATATCCATAGCCACGGCATCATATGCTTGCATTAAAGGATATAAAAACTCATGAAGCCAAATTGGTTTTTCTTGATCTCTCCTAGTCTTAAACATAGAGCGTTTTTCTAATTGTTGAACTGAGAAATTAGATGCTAAATCAACAATTTCTGCAAATCCTAATTTCCCCAACCATTCATGATTGTGAACAATTGCAATTGGATTTTTAGCATCTTCAGAAAGATTAATTATTTTCCCTGCTTGTTCAATATAAGTTCTAATATTTTTCACTACTTGCTCTTCTGAAAGCAAAACACGAGTTGATGATTTATCAGTCGGGTCACCAATCATTCCGGTAAAAGTTCCAAAAAGCAACTTTACTTCATGTCCAAGCTCTTGAAATTGGCCAATTTTACGAAGAGGCACGCTATGACCTATATGCAATTCGGGACTAGTTGGATCAATACCCAAGTAAACTTTTAATTTATCTCTCTCTGCGGCATTCCTTAAAGATTCTGCATCTGGATTTATTTCAGATACACCCCTATATAAAAGTGTGTTAATCGAAACCATCTCCTTTAAATTGAGATCCCTTGTATTGTCAATAGATCTTTTTAATTTTTCTGACATAATTTTTAAAATGACTTAAAGTATCTTACTATAATTTACTATCATTAAACAGTACATTTAACTAATTTGAATAATATTTCAAAATGACGCGTATGTCAACATGTTTTACAAAATTGATTAATTGTTTATAATAAGAGTTGTGCAAAAGATGCAATGTTAAGCTTAATATTGATTTTAGTATTTTAATACGTTTGATCAATTTTGATCAATTTTTAAATATTAGATATAATTTTATTGTTTTTTTTAACAAAACCCAGATAGATTTTTTTGAAAGGTGCTTCATATCAAAAAAAAATTAACTTTATCTCAAATAAAAAAATACTTTGTTAACCCAGAAAGACCAAGTTCGGCTAATGATTTAGCTAAACTTCTGTCTCAAGCTGTTTTATTTATGGCCGAAATTTACGCTACTGAGGGCAATTTTTCCGAAGTTGAAAATAAGATTAAAGTTGAAGAAAAAAATGACAAATTAACAAAAGTCTTACGTCAAGTTTTAGAAGCTGAGAGTGAAACTCGACTTTTTAACACTAGATTTATGGGCCAAATTCATCCTCAAGGTAACAAAATAGCCATTTTATCTAAAGTTATTGCTGGTTTTATGAATAACAACACTGTTGTAAAAGAAGTTTCACCTGTTGAAAGCCAAATGGAGTTTTTTATTACGAAAAGAGTTGCGGGCTGGTTTGGATATAATAAAGATGAATTTAGTGGAAATTTAACTACTGGAGGAACTACAGCAAATTTAGAAGCATTATGGGTAGCTCGAACTAAAGTTTTACAAAAAAATCCCAATATTAAAAAAATGTATATTTTTGTTAATGACATGGCTCATTATTCAATAGATAAAGCCGCTGATTTATTAGGTAAAAGAGTTGAAATAGTTCGCACACCAATGCAAGGTTACAAAACTGATGTTGTTGCATTGCAAAAATTATTGCAACAAAAAAGTGCTGAAAAGAATTCAGCTCTTATGGCCATTGTTGCTATTGCTGGAGAAACTGAAACTGGAGAAGTTGATGATCTTAACACAATGGCTTCATTGTCTAAAAAATATAAAACACATTTTCATGTTGATGCTGCTTATGGAGGACCATTTGTTTTATCTAGAGAGAAAGCAAGATTTAAAGGCATAGAAAACGCTGATTCAATTACCATTGATCCTCATAAAATGCTATATCTGTCTTATGGCTCAGGAATGGTCTTATTTAAAAATAAAAAAGAGCATGCTTTGATAGAAAATGGAATGAGAAATCGAGCCAGATATTTAATTAGAAAGAATAGCGATAGAAATTTAGGAATGGCTCGAATTGAGGGATCAATGAGTTCTGAAGGAGCTATTAGCACATGGGCTACTATAAAATTATTGGGTGAAGAAGGATTGTCAATCATTCTTAATCACACTCTAGATTTGACACAATATGCTTATGAGCAAATCAAAAAATATAAAATTTTAAAATCAATTAATAAACCAGAATTAAATACCTTATTAATTGGAATTAATACAAGAAAGCTAAGTATAAAAGAATACGATCAAATTATTAAAAAGATGCATGCTACTGCTGACAACATGGGTTTTTACATTTCCTTCAATGAAAAGGTTGATAAAGGCTTTAGTGCTCTACGTTTAGTACCAATGCATCCTCATACTTCTAAAAAAGATATTGATAAACTGTTGAAAATTTTAAAAAAAATAGCTGAAATTGAATTGTCTTAAAAAAATTAATTTTCACTCAAACCAAAAAAATATCAAATAGTAATAATATATTAGTACAATTAAATTATAATAAATTAACAATAATTAAAAACACCTCTTCTTACACTGTCCCATTTGTCCCATTTCTTGTACAATTACCTCTGCAAGGTGCAAGTGGTTATGGGACACCTTGGTTCCAGACCCACATGCTCCGCAACAACGTAAAAGTTCTGGTAGACCCGTCTAATA
>CAYOIJ010000015.1:0-15785 GCA_964404025.1 uncultured Pseudomonadales bacterium | reverse complement strand
GAATTGCTTCACAGCCACCTCAAGACTGCGCGTCTACCATTTCGCCACCCGGGCTTAAATATTAAAGAACCCTAGTTTAATAGGCTTTTATTATAAACGACAAGCTTGGTGCCGAGAAGAGGACTCGAACCTCCATGAGCTAAGCTCACACGCTTCTGAAGCGTGCGCGTCTACCATTTCGCCATCTCGGCTTACAGAGCGATTATACTATATTTCAGACCCTGTCTTTTTGCTTTGCAAAAAGCAGCTGGTATGAAAGATGCTGGTTCATATTTCAGACCCTGTCTTTTTGCTTTGCAAAAAGCAGCTGGTATGAAAGATGCCACGCTATATTTTCATCACTTTTGGATTATAATATCTTGGAGTCCGAAAGATTAGCCCCCATAGCTCAATGGATTAGAGTAATGGTCTTCGGAACCAGTGATGGAGGTTCGAATCCTCCTGGGGGCACAACATTACAAAAATTGGGTCGGTAGCTCAGTCGGTTAGAGCATCTGCCTCTTAAGCAGAGTGTCGAGGGTTCGAGTCCCTCCCGACTCACTTTTTAATTTTCTTTCATCTTCTAAACCCTAATTTTTCTTGGCTAAATAGTCCAGAATATGTTAAAATTTCTAGAGTAGCCTTAATAATAAATGAAATAAAACATGGCAGAAACATTAAATAAGTCCAACAACAAAGAACAGGAAGCTCAAAAAACACTACTAATTTGTGCTTGCTCAGAAGGTGAGGAGCGCAGCGTAGCTGCGGCAAAACTATTTAAAGAGCATGGGCGCAACAGCAAAGTTCTTCCCGGAGGACTAGAGGGTTTGGAATCTTATCTAACAGGACAAGATGATTCTGGAAAAATGGAAAGACTTCTAAATAGAGGTGTTTCTGGTGCTTTCTCTATCAGGGGCAACAGTCAAAACTCAGAATATGATCGTCTGCTAAAAAGGGATGCTATATGGTTGCTTTTTATTGATTCAGCAATTGAAGCTAAAAAGTTTGAAAAAGTTATTAAAGAATTACAATATAAATATGGATTAGAGGCAATTATTTTAAATTCTTGGGATACAGATTCTGTCAACAATGAGGTTAATAAGTTTTTAAAAAATAATTAAAACTATACTAAGCGAACAACATATGAACATTATTTCTGGCTCTTCCAATTTTGATTTAGCAAATTCAGTAATGAAAAAACTTAATCAAATTGCTGGTAAAAAAATATCTAAGTTAATTCCTGTAGAGATTTCTAAATTCGCTAATGATGAAAAAAGAGTTTGGGTGCAGAATAAAGAATTGGTACATGGTCAAGAAGTTTGTCTCATTCAAAGTTTTAATGCTCCAGTTGATGAACACATTATTGAAACTCTGCTAATTGTTGATGCACTCGAGCGCCTTGGCGCCCGAGGCGTAACGCTCATTATTCCTTGGCTGGGATATTCTCTTCAAGATAAAGTTTTTCGACCTGGAGAAGCTATTGCCGCTAAAGTAGTGGCTGATGTTATTTCCAATCATTTTGTAAAAAGAGTTTTTTTACTTGACTTGCACAACTCCAGCATTCCTGGATTCTTCTCGGTACCCACTTACCACTTGTTTGCCGATGATGTTTTTATTAAATATTTAGATAAAGAACTTAATTTAGATAAAGCTATTGTGGCCAGTCCAGATTTTGGTGGAATTAAGCGTGCGCGAATTTTTGCAGAAAAATTAGGTTTAGAAATGGTTAATATTGATAAGAGTCGTGATTTAAAAACTGGGCAGGTTAGCGCCAACGCTTTACATGGGCCATCAATCAAAAATAAAAATGTCATTGTCTTGGACGATGTCATCATCGCCGGCAGCACCGTTGTAGAAAGCGCTACTTTGCTAAAAAAAGAAGGTGCTAAAAAAGTCTACTTCTTAGCTAGTCATGGAATTTTTTGTCAAGGCCTTTCAGCAATTGAAAAAAGCCCCATTGACCAAGTAATCGTCAGTAATTCAATTCATCAAACCCGGCTTGAAAGCAAAAAATTAAAGATATTGGATATTAGTTCAGTTTTTGCCCAAGAACTACTTACCTAAATCTCTTATAAACTGGTAAAAAATAAGATTTCCCTTTAGAATAACTATATTGTTTATGCAACTTTCTAAATTAGCTTTTTCTACTAGTAAAAGCGCGCCTGCTGATGCAGACACCATTAACCACCGCCTTTTGGTTCAGGCAGGTTATGTTCGCCAATTAATGGCAGGTGTTTATACTTATACTCCTCTTGGTCTGAGGGTGCTGCGAAAAATTGAAAATGTTGTTCGCCAAGAAATGAATATCTTGGGTGCACAAGAAATATTAATGCCAGCTCTTCATCCCAAAGCCAACTGGCTAAAAACTGGGGGTTGGGACAACATTGATGTTTTATTTAAACTTAAAAGCCGCACTAATCGCGAATACGCGCTTGGTCAAAGTCACGAAGAAATCGTAACCCCACTGGCTAAGGAATTAATCAATTCATATAAAGATCTGCCCCTGGCTCTTTATCAGATCCAGTGGAAATATCGAGATGAATTGCGCTCTAAATCTGGAATTTTGCGTGGTAGAGAATTTTACATGAAGGATATGTATAGTTTTCATAACGATCAAAAAGATTTTGAAAAATTTTATCAAAAAAGTAAAGAAGCTTATTTAAAAATTTTTCAAAAACTGGGTTTGATAGCTAAAACCACAGAAGCGAGTGGAGCTGCTTTTAGTGATAAAATTTCTTACGAATTTATGGTGTTAACTGATGCTGGTGAGGACGATATTTTGTATTGTGAAGCCTGTAGTTATTGCATTAATAGTGAAATTAGTCAGGCTAAAGCTGGTAGTCCTTGCCCAAAGTGTGGGGTAGAGCTCAAGCAAGCAAGAGCTAGTGAAGTCGCTAATGTTTTTGATCTGGGTCAGAAATTTACCAAAGCCTTTAACTTAAAATATTTAGATAAAAATGGTCAGCAACAATACCCAATTATGGGTTGTTATGGCATTGGCATCAGTCGAGCTATGGGCGTTATTGTTGAAAAACACCATGATGACAAGGGCATTACTTGGCCAAAAAGCGTGGCTCCATTTCCAGCACATTTAATTAGTCTCCAAGGTGGAGAAGAGTTTGCTAGCAAGCTTTATCAAAGCTTATTAAAAAATGGTATAGAAGTACTTTGGGATGATAGTCAGCGATCAGCTGGCAAAAAATTTGCTGATAGTGACTTAATCGGCCTACCAATCCGATTACTTGTGTCTGAGCGCAATCAAAATAAGATCGAATGGCAGGCTAGAACCAGTCAACAAACAGAGCTGATTGAATCAAAAGAGCTAATAAACCGTCTTAAGCTAAATAAATAATAAAAACTAAGTCTTTTTTGCAAAAATTGCAGGAAATAATTGGCCTATATTTAAAAAAACGATTAGTCTAGAGAAAACTTATAAGCCTAGTGATCAAGCCTTTTTACTTGTTTTAAAAAATAAAAAAGCTTATATATTAGTGTCTACATATCGGTGAGGAAGACCCCCACTGAAATCTACCCTTAAGGCGATTTCGGTGGGTTCTTTTTTTTTCAACTGTTATAATGATTTAATGTCTGAACGCAAACTCTTAGTTACTCACCACGCCCCAGATTTAGATGCTATTGGTAGTGTTTGGCTATTTAAAAGATTTGATAGCGTTCGCTACGCTGATGCTAAAGTGGCTTTTGTTGATCCAGGAGAAACAATTAGCTTAGAAGATTGCGAGAAAAATTTTAACTGCCAGCTCCACGAGGTCACTCACGTTGACACTGGTTTGGGAGAATTTGATCACCATCAAAAAGATAAAGCCAGTAGAGATATTTCAGCTAGCTCACTTGTTTACGACTACATCTGTCAACGCTACCCAGATAAAAAAAACGATCAGGCCTTGGCCGCAATAGTCAAACACATTACAGCCATCGATCATTTTAGTGAAATTAATTGGCCCGAGGCAAAGGAGGATCGATTCGTCTTTGGTCTTCATTCTTTAATTCATGGTCATGAATTTATTAATTTACACGATGACCAATCTCAATTAAATTTTGGCCTCTATGCCCTAGACTATGCCTACGCTGCCATGACTCAGCGTTATAGTGCACGAGAAGCTATTGAGAACAAGGGTCAAGAATTTACTATTAAAATCGGTAAGTGTTTAGCACTAGAAACCGGCAACGACGACACAATTAAATTGGCTCAAATTCAGGGCTACCAATTAGTGATTCGTAAAGATCCTGAACAGGGTTTTATTCGCATTAAAGCCAGGCCCGATACAAAAAACCCCGACGGAACTGATTTTAATCTAAAAAAATTGGATACTGCAATTCGTCGACTAGATCCATCAGCCAACTGGTTTTATCATGCTGGTGGTAAAATGTTGCTAAATGGCAGTAGCGGCTGGCAACATAGAAAAGCCAGCAAACTTAGTCTCGAGCAAGTGTTAGATTTAGTTAAAAAAATCTATACTTAAAAAATAAAAATTTTTCAGAAAGTGCAAAAATGAGTGAATCAGTTTTTAGCAAAATTATTCAAGGTAAATTACCAGCAAACATTCATTTTGAAGATGAAGCGTTTATTGTTATTTCCAGTAATGATCCAAAGGCACCAGTCCATCTTCTCATTATTCCCAAACATCCTTACGCCAATTTAGAAGAAATCGAACTAAGTGATGAAAAAATACATGCACGACTATTACTTCTGTGTCGACAAATGGCTAAAAAAATGAATATAGCAGACAACTATAAAATCCATATTAATGTTGGTAAACAAGTTCAACAAGTTCAGCATTTACATATTCATTTGTTGGGAGGCTGGAAAAATTTTCGAAAAATAAATGAATTACTCTGAATCTTCCAATAAATAGCCATCGCCCCTAACAGTCTTGATCAGTTCCTTGCCGTACAATTGTTTAATTTTCTTTCGTAAAACAGAAATGTGAGTAGCTATACTATTACCATAAACAATCTCCTCATTGTCCCAGACTAAATTAGCTAAGAGAGATTTTGACAATAATTGATTAGGTCTCTTAAAAAATACCTGTAATAAATAAAATTCTTTTCTGCTTAGAAACAAGGTTTTTTTGGCGAACGTTAGACTACGGGTTTGATTATTTAAAAGTAAACTTTGATTGCTTAAAACTAATTCTTGCTTCTTGCTTGGCAACTTAAATAGCAACAACTCTAAGCGTAAATTTAATTCACTAAAATTAAAAGGTTTGCGTAAAAAATCAATTGATCGCTGACCCAGGAAGGCGAAATCTTGCTTAGTTAATTCACCACCAGTCATCAAAAGAATAGGAGTTTGTGAACCTTGAAAAACTTGGCTTGCTCGCTTTCTCAACTCTTCGTTGTCAAAGACAAATGAGCTCAACAACACTGCTTGATAAAAGTTATCCTCAAGCAGATTCTTAATTTTAAATAAGCCACTGGCTACATCAACTAAATAATTTTTCAATAAATTATCTACTAATAAATCCAATAAAACCAAATCATTTTCAATGACTAACAGGCGCATTTTTTTATTTTGATTTTTTAAAAAACTTTTTCAAAGTTAACATTAAAGATCAGGGCTGTCAATTAGAAAGATTCCCAAATCAGCTCTGGTATTATTGCTTTTGATCACTTATAATAACCCTTCTATTATTGATAACTCCAGAGAGAGGGGGTGATAAGCTTGCCAGTTATTATTAAAGCAAAGAAAAATCAGTCAACAGGAGATGTTATTCGCCAATTTAAAAAAGCGATTGCAGCTGCTGGTGTGGTACAAATTGCCAAAGATCGACGCTACTTTGCCAAACCCTCTCGAATTAAAGCTAATGTTACTGCAGATATGAGCCGTTTAAAAAAGCGAGCCCAATCTTTGAAAAAGAGAAAAAATGTTTCTCCAGTCGCAATTGCTAAAATTCAACAACGTTTAGGTTCTTAAATAAACAAAAAACATAAAAACCCGCTCATCAAGCGGGTTTTTTAATAGCTTTTTTTAACTATTTAGCTTTCGTTTTAATTTTTGCCTTAATTACAAACTCCCATTGATCCCCCTCACTAGTATCAAAACTGGTGGAATTGGTCAGGGCGTGGTAATTCACCAAGTGGTTGCTAAGAGTCTCTTCTAATTCTTTTTTCTGCTCATTAAGGTCGCCTACATCCACTTTAAGAGCTATCACTTGAGGATCGTTTTGTAATTGGCTTTTGCGCTCCTTATATTGTTGATTATATTTATCTACTTCTTCTTTTTTTTCTAGTAATTGAAAATCATTATCAAAAACATTCTTCACCGCTTGTCTTTTTTCTCTTAACTCTCCACTAATTCTGGTCAACTCTAAAGCGTGACGTTCAATTAGGTTTTGCAGAGAAGTTAAAGTTTCAGCTAACTGATTAGAACGCTCTACTTCCTCATCTTCACTCATAACTGCTTCTTTGGCTTTGGCTACTACTTTTTCAATAGCTTCATCTTCATTTTCTGCCAAGGCTTTTTTAACTAAATCGTCGCTCATGAGATCCTTTCATTAATAATCTAGCTGACAGATTATCAGAATTTTTAGTATAATACAAGAGAACATGGCCGAGTAATGGGTCATTAATTAACATTTTTGACAGGAAAGTCCGGACAGCCGAGTAGAGGGTGCGTAGTGAAAGCTGCGACTAGTGTTAAAACTAGCTAGTTAGAGCAACAGAGACGAGCTGGGTAGCGCCAGTTGAAACGATCAAGCTATTGGATAGGCAGTCGGCAACGATTGTTTGGCAATCCTCCCCGCTGCGAACAACGACCTTGACCTTAATGGATCTACTCCCTATATTTCCTTTTTGGAAAGATGGTCATAAAGTTGTGCATAGATAAATCATTACTTTCTAAACAGAATCCGGCTTACGAGCCATGTTCACTTTAAAAAACCTTCAATTGTGTCTAGAATAGTGCTATGAGTTTTTTGCATGCGATTTTATTGGGTTTAATTCAGGGACTTACTGAGTTCTTGCCTATTTCTAGTTCTGGTCATTTATTTTTGATTCAAGAATTTTTAACTATTAATGATAATTCACTGAGTTTTGAAATAGCGCTGCACCTAGCTACATTACTAGCGGTGATTGTTTACTTTTGGTCAGAAATTCAAACAATTTCAAAAAGAACACTAATTTATTTATTGGTGGCCAGCACTCCTTTAATTCCGGTTGTTTTTTTTGCCTATCGCTGGGTTAGTCTTTTTAGCCACTCTATCACCGTCATTGGCATTTTGCTTTTAGTCACTGCTATTTTTAACTATCTGAGTTTTTTGACCTTAAAAAATCAGAAACGAAGCGAAAGAGTAGATCAATTAGAAAAAATTAATATTTTGACTGCTATCAAAATAGGCGCTTTTCAAACGCTGGCTGTTTTGCCTGGAATCTCCCGATCAGGTATCACTCTTTACGCTGCCTTGAGCAGTAGCATCAAACACAAGGTTGCTTTTCAATTTGTCTTCTTGTTGTCCATTCCAGCCATCATTGGCGCCATCCTTTTTGACGTCTTTCAATCTAATGGGCAAGCTTTGCAAAGTGTAAATTGGCAACTTACCTTGCCAGCTATGCTTCTTGCATTCTTAAGTGGCATATTTAGCTTAAAAATTCTTAAAAAAGTATTAAATCACAATCGCTTTCTTTTTTTTGCCGCCTATTGTTTTGTTTTAGGCTCTAGCATACTTTTATTTAGCTAAAATCAAATAGTGCTTGACGAAAACTAAGAGCCTCAGCAATGAATCGAGCTGAAATAATTTTTTCTTCTTCTAAATCGGCTATCGTCTGAGCAGTTTTAATAGTTTTAAAATAGCCTCGAACACTCAATTTTAATTGAGCTCTTGCTAAATCTAAAGTTTTTTTAGCTTCCTTACTTAGCTGGCAGAAATGCTTTACCCCTTCGCTAGTTAAGTTGGCGTTGGAAGAAAAAAATGTTTTGTTAAAACGTTGGTTCTGTCGAGATTTGGCAACAGCTACTCTTTGACGAATTTGTTGGCTATTCTGGGCAGAGCGAGGGCTAAAAAATAATTCTCGTTGGCAGTCAGCACTAAGCCGAATACTTAAATCTAAGCGATCTAAAATTGGTCCAGAAAGTTTTTTTTGATAACGAAGTAAATCATAAGTGCTGCAGCGACAAGGTTTTTGACTACCATAAAAGCCACAAGGACAAGGATTGGTGGCAGCAATTAATGTAAAATTCGCTGGATAAGTTAATTCTTGTTTAGCTCGATTAATTTTAAAAAAGTGACTTTCCAATGGTTGTCGTAGGGCTTCAATCAAATCACGGCGCAATTCTGTGAATTCATCTAAAAATAAAACTCCCAAATGAGCCAGACTAAGTTCTCCAGGAAAATCTAAACCTCCAAGAAAAGCTGCTTTACTAATGCTATGATGGGGGCAACGAAAAGGGCGCTCTTCTATTAAACCACCTTTTAATGGCGAAACTAGAGAATAAATCTGACTAATCTCTAAGGCTTCTTCTTGAGTCAAGTCTGGTAAAATTGACAAAACACTCTGAGCTAGGTAGCTTTTCCCAGCACCGGGCTCACCAAACAGTAAGAGATGATGTCCTCCAGCAGCACAAATACTCAAAGCGCGTTTGGCTTGATCTTGTTCCTGAAATTCAGCTAAATCTGGTACCGACCTTGATCTGTTGCTGACACTGGCTATTTTAAAATTTTTAACCTTATCTTTTAAAGTATTTAGCTTATTATTTTTAGTTAAAGTCAACAGTTCCTTGAGATTTGCTAAAGGAAATAGCTCTAAATCCTTAATTAAAGACAATTCTTTTAAATTTGCCTCTGGGAAAAAAATTTGTTCAAAACCTAAACTCTTGGCTTTCAGGGCAATGGCTAAAATTCCTTTAACTGCTTTTAGTTGACCAGTTAGTGATAGTTCTCCTAAAAACAAAGCTTGCTGACAATTCATCTTTATTTCTCCGTACTGACGAAGCAGCGCTACAGCAATAGCTAACTCCAAAGCACTACTGGTTTTGTGTAGCTCTGCTGGAGCTAAATTGACTAGGGTGCGCAGGGGCTTAATTCTCACTCCACAATGTAAAAGAGCTGAGCTGACCCTCTCTTTTGATTCCTCAACCGCTCGGTTTGCTAAACCAATTAAAATAAAGCTCGGCTTGCCAATCACCGTATCAACCTCTACCTCAATTTTTTTGACACTTAAAGCTAAATTAATAGCACTAAAGGTTTTTACAAACATCCTTCATTATTATCTTCGAGAAGATTGACAACAAGCTGTATTGTTTTGAAAATCTTATTAAAGTGTTATCATATTGTCATCATGTTAAAGAATTTTCTTTATCAAGTAAAAAAACCCTATCATTTTATAAAAACCGGCCTACTAAAGGCTTTGCCTGCTCAATTTAAAACTAAATTTCCCCAAAAAAAGCTTAAAATTATTGCTATTACGGGTACTGATGGTAAAACCACAACCACCACTCTGCTTTATCATTTACTCAGGACTGCTGAACAAAAAGTGGCACTTATTTCCACAATTGCAGCCTATATAGGTAAAAAGAAGATTGAGACCGGTTTTCATGTTACTAGTCCCGCTCCAGACGATCTTTATCACTTTATGGGCCAAATGCTTGACCAAGACATAGAATATTTAATTTTAGAATATACCTCTCAAGGAGCCTATCAATCGCGCTTATTTGGTATTCGGCCAGAAATTGCTGGAGTTACCAATATTACTCAGGATCATTTTGATTATCATTTAAACTATCAAAATTATTTAAGAGCTAAAGCTTCAGTTTTACAAAAAAGCAAGACAGTGGTGCTAAATGAAGATGACCAGTCTTTTTATCGTTTAAAAAAACTACTTCCCAGCAGACGTCACCAGGTTTTGACTTATAGCAAAGAAGAAAAACTTGACCAAAAGCTAAATAAAGCCCTTATAAAACGTTTTCCAGAAAAGTTTAATCAAATGAATGCTCGTTTAGCTATTACTATTGCTCAAAAAATTGGCCTAAATCAAAAAGAATTAATTAAAGGTTTAAAAACTTTTCCTGGAGTTGATGGGCGCATGGAGTTTTTAGATTTAAAAAAACTAACTAGTAAAAATTACCCATTCCAAGTGGTTGTAGATTTTGCTCACACGCCCCAAGGCTTGAGCGAAGCACTAACAGCGCTCAGACAAAGAATGCAAAAAGAACAAATGACTGGGCGTTTAATTGCAATCTATGGCTGTGCGGGCCTACGAGATAGGGATAAACGACCAGTAATGGGTAAAATTGGTGCTGAGCTAGCCGACTTAGTAGTTTTTACTGCTGAAGATCCCCGAACTGAAAATGTTTGGACCATCATTCGACAAATGAAAGAGTTGTTAAGCAACAGTCATCATAAAGTTGTTTCTATTGCTAACCGTCAACAAGCCATTAACTTTACTTTACAAAAACTAGCTAAAAAAGGTGACCTGATTGCCTTGCTGGGTAAAGGACCAGAGCAGAGTATGTGTTATGGAAAAGTTGAAAAACCCTGGAGTGAGGTGGAAGCGGTGAAAAAAACATTGAAATAAGTTTTTCTATGTCTAGTAATTCAAAAAATTCAATTCTAGATTATCAACATTTTTATCTTGTCGGAATTAAAGGTGTAGCGATGACTTCTATAGCTCAGTGCTTAATTGACGCTAATAAAACTGTCTGCGGTAGTGATCTTGATGAAGATTTTGTAACTGCAAATATTCTAGCTGAGAAGAACATTTGTGTTGAAAATTTTAATTCAGATTTTTTAGACGAAAAATCTAACAAAAACATTGACTGTTTAATCTATACCGCTGCTCATCAAGGTATTGACAACCCACAAGTTCAGGCCGCTATCCAAGCTGAAATTCCCGTGTACTCGCAGGCAGAAGCATTAGCAGACCTATTCAATCAAAAAAAAGGCATTGCTGTTTGTGGAGTTGGCGGCAAAAGCAGTACTAGCGCCATGCTAGTTTGGGTCCTTGAAAAGTTAAATATTCCCATTTCTTTCTCAGTTGGAGTAGGAGAAATTATTGGTCTCAAGGCTACTGGTTCCTGGAAGAGTAGAGCAGAATATTTTATTGCTGAGGCAGATGAATATGCTGTTGATGTTAATGCTCTTAAAAAAGGTGAGGAAATGACCCCACGCTTCAGCTTTTTGCAACCCTCGGTCGTTGTTTGCACCAATCTAAAGTATGATCACCCAGATGTTTATCCAAATTTTGATGCTAGTAAACAAGCGTTTAAAAACTTTTTTTTGCAAATCAAAAAAAATGGTTCTTTAATTATTAATGCCGACAACCCTCATTTAGTAGCACTGAGCAAAGAAGTCAAAAAAGCTCGAGAGGATCTAAAAATTATTAGTTTTTCTTGGAGTGGTCCAGCTAATTACTCCTTTAGTAACTGGCAAATAAAAAATGGACAAAGTTTTGCTCAAATTAATCAAAAATTAGAGAATAAAGAAAACAACTGTCAGCTTAGACTAAAAGTACCAGGCCAATTCAACTTAATGAATGCTCTTGCCGCCATAGCTGCCCTAGCTGAATTAAAGGTTGCTCTTCCCAATATTTGCCAAAAACTCAGTCAGTTTCAGTCGACTAAGCGTCGTTTCGAGCTTGTTTATCTTAAAAGCAATCAGCTTTTTTTTGATGACTATGCTCATCACCCCAGTGAAATTAGTGAAATTATTCGCACCCTCAATCAATATTTTCCTGAAAAGAAAAAGTTAATTGCCTTCCAGCCTCACACCTATAGTCGCACTAAATCAATGTTTAAAGACTTTATAGATGCGCTGGGTAGTAATATTAACAATCAAGATCAACTTATTATTCTAGATATTTTTGCTTCAGCCAGAGAAAGCCTGGACAATTCTGTTAGTAGCCAAAAATTGGCTCAAGCTATTAGTGATAAATTCCCCCAAGTTAAAGTTTTATATTTACCAGACACAAATCACTTAGCCAAGTATTTGAAAGAAAATCAATTTGATCTGACAATTACCCTTGGAGCGGGGGACATTTATAAAGTTTATCAACTCTTGTCTTTTACCCAATAAAAAAATGGTATAATTTGAAGGTTAAAAGTCGCCGTGGTGGCGGAATTGGTAGACGCGCGAGACTTAAAATCTCGTACTAGCAATAGTGTGAGGGTTCGATTCCCTCCCGCGGCACTTAGACAAAATACAGGTATTGACCTGATAACGGGGAATAGCTCAGATGGCTAGAGCGTACGGTTTGGGACCGTAAGGCCGCAGGTTCGAGTCCTGTTTCCCCGACAAGGAATTATTTCTTAACAAAACTAAAATGAACAGCGAAAAACAAATTAGTGATGAGGCTCAAAATACCGAGTATTTAGATAAGTTAAAAAAAATTCATAACGACAAAAGCCTTCTCTTTGAAAAAAAAGCAGAACAGTTTCAGCAAGCGATAGAAAACGCTAAAGAGGCTGGCGTGCCCTTAGAAGAAATTATTAAAACTTTGAAGAAATTAAAAAATAATAAACCTAAGAGTTAAAAACACATCAATTTATTATGAGTGAAATTAAAAAAATCATTAAGATTCATTTTCTAGAAAAAAAAGCTAAAAAGGAGATTAAATTGGATCAAGATTTAATCTTATTAAGTGTTATTTCTAGTTTAATTGCTGTTTTTGGAGTCAAAACAAACAGTATTTATGTCCTTATTGGCTCAATGTTAATTTCACCCCTGTTCAATCCCATTATTTCTAGCGCAGTTTTTTTAGTTTCAAAAAATTACCAGGCTTGGCTAAAGTCTTTAAAATCTTTATTAATTAGCTTGACTATTTCTGTTCTGAGCAGTCTAACTTTTTGGTTTTTCTTAAAGTTTTTTAATCAATTGCAAGCTTTTAATTATTTACTACCAAACCTCACTTTATTTGATACTTTTGGTGTAGCTGTTTTGATGGGCCTAGTTGGCACCTTACTGTGGGTTTGGCCAAAAGTTCCAAACACCAGTGCTGGTATTTCTATCGCTATTTCCTTAGTGCCTCCTATTGCTAATCTCACGGCCGGCTTGGTGTTGAACCAATACGATCTTGCCACCAAGCACTCTCTAGTGCTACTAACTAACTTGCTGGGAATATTAATTGGCTCTATTCTTACTTTGATGCTTTATTTTCAAGGGGATCGCAAACACAGAATTTAGTTTTTTTACCAGCTGAGGCTCTTAGTTTCTCAGCTTAATTTTGTCAATACTTTTGTCATGCTAATTGTTAATAATAATTGAGTGAACGATAAATGTTTGGCTAAATTGGCTAAAAACACTCTCAAACAACATTTCGGTTTTACAGAATTTCGCCCTGGTCAGCTGGAAATTGTTTTATCAATTTTAAAAAAACAGGAGACTTTGGCAATATTACCAACTGGTGGGGGTAAGTCTATTTGTTTTCAAGTACCAGCTTTAGTTTTTGAGGGCTTGAGTATTATTATTTCTCCTCTGATCTCTCTGATGAAAGACCAGGTTGATCATTTATTAGCTAAAAATATCAAGGCTACTTTCATTAACAGCCAGTTAGAAAAAAAGACAATCAAAAAAAGATTAAAAGAATTAGCCGACAATCAATATAAATTTTTATATCTAGCTCCAGAGCGCCTGAGCAATCCGGCTATCATTCAACTTTGTCAAGAAATTAAAATATCTATGCTCTGTATAGATGAGGCTCACTGCATCAGCATGTGGGCTCATCAATTTCGCCCAGCTTATAAAAAAATTCCAGATTTTTTAAAAAAAATTCAAAAAAAACAAGAAAAAATTGTTATTAGTGCTTTCACCGCTACAGCTACTCAATTGGTTAAAAAAGAAATTAAACAATTTTTAAATTTAAAAGGCTGCCAAGAATTTAGTTCCAGTTTTTTGAGAGAGAACCTCATTTTTCATAATTTAATTTGTCATAGCGAAGCAGAAAAAAATATTTATTTAATCAAAATTTTAAAAATGCATCAAAATAAAAATGCCGTTATTTATTGTAGTGTGCGCGCAGCCTGTGAAAAGCTAAGCGCTCTACTAAAACTACTTAATCCAAAACTAGCTGTCGCTTATTATCATGCTGGCATGGATCAGGCAGCGCGCCAACTAACTCAAGAGCAATTTTTAACTGGCCAATTACAAATTATTATCGCTACCAATGCTTTTGGCATGGGGGTAGATAAGGCTGATGTTCATTTAGTGGTTCACTATCAGGTGCCTGCTAATTTAGAAAATTATTATCAGGAAGCGGGTAGGGCAGGTCGCGATCATCAAACTAGCTATTGTTATTTACTCTACAATTCTAGAGATCTAGCTATTCAAAAGGGTTTATTAGACAAAAGTTATCAAAGTAATCTTGAACATCCCCGTCGAGCAATTGAAATTACTAAATTATTGAACATGAAAAAATATGCTTTAAGCAAAAACTGTTTAGAAAATTTAATTAAGGAATATTTTACTGATCAAATTAGTCTAAAAACTAAAAACAATGAGCAAAAAAATTGTCAACATTGTTTTTTATGTCTTAAACTACATCTTTATCTTGATGATGATGAGTTATACACCATTAATCAAATGCTCGAACTTAATCAAAAATTATTAGAAAAACTGAGTAAAAAATATTCCTTGTTTAGTAAACAAGCTTTTCTTCTACCTGTTGTTTTTCATCAGCAAAGTATTGAGGCTTTAGCCATCACTAATCAAAAAATTGAGCAAAAATCAATCCTACCTGGTATTGGTTCTGCATATTTTCGATTGAAAGCCGATTAATGATATAATAACCAGTTATGCAATTGAAAAAAATCATCACTGAATATCAAAAAATTGGTAAATTTTTAAACGAACGCTGGCCTCTGAAAGATGAAAATCAGCGAATTTTTGCCAGAACCATGAAAATTGTTGAAGAATTGGGAGAATTATCTGACGAAATTTTAACCAGCATGAATTTACAACGCAATTCAAAAATTGCTAACTTTTCAAGAAAAAATCTAGAAGATGAATTTGCTGATGTTTTTGGTTCTCTAATTCTTTTGGGCGTAGAGTTAAATATTGATATTGAAGAAGTAGTTAGACGCAAAATTATCTACACTCGCGATCGTTTGGAAATAGACAAAGAAAACTAATTTTTTTCTGATAAAGATAAAAATTGATATAGATCTCCATCACTGAAACCTCGACTTCGATAATATTCCTTTGTTCCAATCGCCGAAATTACCGCTAATTTTTTAAATCCAGCTTGCTGACTAATTGTTTTGGCTTCTTCAATCAAGCGGGTGCCTAATCCTAAGTGTTGAGCCCGACCTTTTGCTTCCGCTCCCAAAGCTAGAGCCTGGCCATAAACATGAATCTCACGAATCATGGCGCTGTTGCTGAGTTCTTGCCACCAATGATTTTTTTTCTTAGGCAAACTAAGGCGCAAAAATCCGAGAATTTTTTCTTCACCACCTTCAACAGGTACAGTGAATTGTAAAAAATATTCAACACTTAATTGAGTTTGATATTTAATCCTACTTAGCTTGATTTTTTCTGGATTAAATTCTTGACGTCGTATTTCTCTAGAACGTATTTCCTTAATTTTAATTCCTTCTTTTTTAACTTGAGCTTCAGCAATTTGGCGAAAATTACTTTTAATATTACCGCTTACAATATCTTGGGCCGGAATATCTCTCAGCATCCGAGTAATACGGCAATAAGCAGGTGTCTTTTTTAGAGTAAAAGTGGTAACTTGCAACAATTCTTCATAAGAATAGGATTGCCATTTACCTTCCTTGTAATACTGCATCAGTGGTGCACTAGCAATCAGAGAACAAGGATAAATTTTTAACTCATCAGGCCTAAAATTTTCATCGACAA
>CAYOIJ010000014.1:0-16090 GCA_964404025.1 uncultured Pseudomonadales bacterium | reverse complement strand
TGCCCAACGCTGGATAGTAAATAATCAGCTAAACTCTCAACCTTATCCAACTGAATGGCTTGCTTGGATAAAAAATGACGCATTTCTTTGGCCGTTTTCAGCTTTAGGCCAAAGAGCTGATTAATAGTATTAATGTTGACCGGCAGGGTAACAGTTTGGTCATTAATTTTGGTCAAAACTTGATGCTCATATGGGCGCCAGTCACAAAACTGCTGTAAATACTGCCAAACTTGTTTACTGTTAGTGTGAAAAAGGTGAGCTCCATAGCGCGACACCAAGATTTCTTCACGAATTTGATCACAACAATTACCAGCAGTGTGTGAGCGCTTATCAATCACCAGCACTCTATGCCCTCTTTGCGCCAAGAGATTGGCTAAAGTAGCTCCAGTGAGACCAGCACCAACGATTAAAACGCGATTTGCCATGACTGCCATTATACAAGAAAAAAGTGAAAGACTAAGCCCGATCCCTTAATTTATAAATCTTGTTATTTTTATATAATGAATTTTTTGGAATCAGACCTTTAACAATTGAGCCAGCTGAAATGACCGAATTATCTCCAATTTTACTTCCTTTTAAAATAATCTAATTAAGTCCAATCCAAACATTATTAGCAATAATGATTGGATCAGGAACGTCCGGCTTATTTCTAATTGATGTTTCTAAATTATGACCATTAGAATCAAGAATGGAGATATTGGCTGCGATCAGACAATTATTACCAATTTTAATAAGTTTTTTGGCGTGTAAGCAAGCACCATTAATACGAGTGTTGTCACCAATCTCGATTTTTCCTCCTTCAAGAGCAAGAAGTTTCACTGGGGAGCTCATGATCGCATGGTAGTAATTATTATTACTATGTAAAGTGACGTTTTTGCCAAGAGTAATTTGCCCCTCGTCTTTCATCACAATAATGGGTTTTTTGTAAACCTTAACCTCATCACAGTCACGTACCCCCTTTAAATTTAATCTTATTTTCCAAATTTTTGATTTAATTATTTTTCTTTGATGAATTAAGGAAATTTTTTTCAGTATTAACTTAGTTTTGAAAGAATCAAATTTATCCGATATATTCTTTTTTTGTTTAGCAGACATAGACGCTGAGCTAATTATAATATAAAGATAAAAACATAGTTAATTGTATTTCTAAACTCAAGATGCTCATCTTTTTAATAGATGTTATACTAGTTAGCGATGTCAATTTTGAGTATTTTTAGTCAATATCGCGAGCTTTTAGGCCAGTTAACCACGCGTGAAATTAAACAGCGCTATAAACAATCAGTCTTAGGTTATGCTTGGGTGATTCTCAATCCTTTTTTTCAAATGCTGGTGATGGCTTTTGTCTTTAGCATTATTATGCGCATTCCCAACTTAGGGGTACCGTATCCAATCTATCTTTATGCCGGTTTATTGCCTTGGACACTGTTTAGCAATTCGCTAATTAGTTCAACTAATTCGCTAGTAGAAAATGCAGGCTTACTAAGTAAAATTTATTTTCCTAGAGAAATCTTCGTTTTAAGCACCATGCTAGCTAAAATTGTTGATTTTTTACTAGCTTGCAGTATTTTTGTCATATTTATGTTCTATTTTCAAATCCCCCTAAGTTGGAATATTCTCTGGGTGATTCCCATCTTTTTAATTCAAGAATTATTTACTTTTGCCCTTGCCTTGTTTCTAGCGGCAGCTAATTTGTTTTATCGGGACATTCAATATTTATTAAAATTAATTTTATTAATTTGGATGTATCTAACCCCAGTCATCTATGCGACCGAAACCTTTCCAGTTAAATATCAGTGGATTTTTAAATTAAATCCAATGGCAGTAATTATCAATGCCTACCGTCAAGTAATCCTCGCTGGTGGGGCGCCTAATCTACAAAGTTTGGGCATCGCTCTGGGCTTATCACTGATCTTACTGGCTATTACTTATAAATTTTTCAAAAATGCTGAAGGAGTCTTTGCCGACGTTGTTTAAATGAAAAAACAAGATCAGATAGCCATTAGCATCAAGGGAGTGAGCAAGCTGTATAGATTGCAAAAACAGCACACCTTTAAAGAGTTGTTACCAGCTATAGCCGGTGGACAAAAAGTAGTTGAATCGTTTTGGTCTATTAATGATATCAATTTAGAAATTAAAAAAGGTGAATCTCTTGGTATTATTGGGCCAAATGGCAGTGGTAAAAGTACTTTGCTTAAGTTGATTGCTGGTGTTACTAAACCTACTAAAGGAAAAATCAATATCAATGGAAATATTGCTCCACTGATTGAACTCGGAGCCGGATTTCATCCTGAACTAACTGGAAAAGAAAATGTGTTTCTTAATGGCATAATTTTGGGGTTAAGTAAAATGGATGTATCAAATAGATTTAATGAAATTGTCGATTTTGCTGAACTTTGGGAGTTCATTGATCAACCTGTTAAACATTTCAGCTCTGGCATGTATTTACGACTTGCTTTTTCTGTAGCAATTCATGCAAATTTAGATATATTATTGGTAGATGAAATTTTGGCAGTTGGCGATCATGAATTTCAAAAAAAATGTCTTAAAAAAATTGAAGAATTAAAAGAAGAGGGAATCACAATTATTGTGGTAAGTCACTCTGAGGAGTTAATTACTAAATATACTAAAAAAGCCATCTTATTAAAAAATGGAAAAATAGTAGAACGTGGAGATTCTAAATGCGTTGTATCTAAATTTTTTTTATAATTTCAAAATAAACAATTTAAGATGTCTCATATTAAAAAATCAAAGTTGCAAAATAATTATCAGACCTTGTTTCTTGATAAAATTACTCTGAAAAGGAAAAAAATTAAAAAAATCGTTTCTTTTATACAAATGTATTTTCGTCCAACAAAAATAGTAAAATATTTAAAAAAAAATAAAAAAAGATCGATTAGTCAACATTTAATTAAAATTAAACTTATTTTTAAATCAGAAACACACACCGCCTATTTGTTTAATAATTATCAACATTGGATTAAAAAAAATTTCCCTTCAGAAAATTATATTAAGAAGCAAAAAAAGAAGGTTTCAAAATTTAAAAAACAGCCTCTCATTTCAATTATCGTACCTGTTTACAATACACCAAAGAAATTTTTAATAGAATGTATTAATTCAGTTATAAATCAATCATATCCACACTGGGAACTATGTTTAGTCGACGATAGCTCTTCATCTATTGATACCATCAACACAATTCAAGAGTACGCAGATAAATTTGATAATATTAAAGCAACATTTAGAAAGAAAAATGGACATATCTGTGCTGCTTCGAACTCTGCGTTAAGATTAACAACTGGTGATTTTGTCGCTCTACTAGATCACGACGATATTCTTTGGCCTAATGCTTTGTTTGAAGTGGTAAAAACTATAAATAATAACAATGATGTAAAATTTATTTATTCTGACGAAGACAAAATAATGGAAGATGGAATTACTCATACTGATCCTTTTTTTAAACCAGATTGGAGCCCGGACTACTTGCGTTCAATCAACTATATAACCCATTTTGCTGTTTTAAAAAAAACATTAATCAATAAGATCGGAGGATTTATTGAAGGTTTTGAAGGGGCACAGGACTGGGATCTATTTTTGCGTGCAACAAATTATATAGAAAATAATTCCAAAGAATATAATCACCCTTATTTAAAAAATAACAAAATATGTCATATTCAAAAAATTCTTTATAGTTGGCGAATTTCCAGAAACTCAACTGCTTCATCAGAATATGCTGCAGTTGCGAAAGATTATGCTTATAAAAACCAAAAAAAAATATTAGAAGCTGATTTAAAGGCGAGAAAATTGAAAGGCATAATCAAGGCGACCGAATATCTGGGATTATGGAATATTCAATATTCTCTAAAACAGAATGTAAAAATTAGTATCATTATACCTACAAGAAATCGGTATGATTTTATAAACAGATGTATTAATTCTATATATAAGCTTACAAGTTATAAAAATTATGAAATATTAATTATTGATACCGGTTCAAATGATAAAAAAGTTTTTGATTTATATCAATACTTTTTAACTAATAAAGATAACTTCAAAGTTTATGATTGGAAGAAAGATTTTAACTTTTCTGCAGTATGTAATTTTGGGGCTAGCAAAGCAAAAGGCGATTATTTCTTATTTTTAAATAATGATACTGAGGCATTATCCACCAACTGGTTAGAGCGTATGCTTGGCTTAGCACAGCTAAATCACATTGGAGCTGTTGGTGCAAAATTACTTTATCCAAATAAAAAAATACAGCACTTAGGCGGTTTATTAGGCATTACTAGTGACCCAAATAAAATTGGAATAGCTGGACATGCTTATCGTGGGCAAGATGAGTTTTTTAGAAATTTTGATAGATTAGCAATAAAAAATTATAGTTTTGTTACTGGAGCTTGTTTAATGATAAAAAAAGAAAAATTCTTAGAAGTGAACGGATTTGATGAAAATTTTCAAATAGCCTTTAATGACGTAGACTTTTGCTTAAGGTTGAATATTAAAGGATATTTTCATGCTGTAGAACCTTATGTAGTATTATTACATAAGGAATCTGCAACATTAAAAAAACCAGGAGAAAACGGTAGAGATTTAGCGCAATGGAAAAAAGAAATCAATCTATTTATTGATAGGTGGGAAAATATTAGGGAAAACGATCCATTCTACAATGTCAATCTGAGTTTAAACACCGAAAACTTTTCCTTATTGAGATAATATATGTTAAAAAATTCAAAAAAACATTTTTCTTTAAAAAAGTATTTAACATTTTATAATGTATATATAGTTTTTTGCTTTCTAACATGGCTGACATTTAGTATATATTTCCTTTTTTCAACAAAAGAAGGAATTCCTCCAGATGAAAGTTATCATCTGGGCATAATTAGACAATTCAAAAATACTCCATTTTTACTAAAGGATAATGAAACAAGTTATCAATTTGGACAAATATCGAGAACCCCTTTTTTGTATCATTTTTTAGCCAGTAAAACCTTAATTTTAAACAATCTCTTTAATATTCCGGAACTTTATTTCTTACGGATGATTAGTAATATGATGGGTATAATCTATTTTATCCTTGCTCTTAAGTTCATCAAGATTGCTTCAAGTAATAAACTGACGCATCTTCTATTTATGACTATTGTAACATTTACCACTATGTTGCCATACCTATTTAGCTCTGTTCATTATGATAATTCGGTTAATCTGCTTTCTTTAATCAGTTTTATCTTGATTTTTTTGTTATATAAATCTAAAGACCTCCATTATGCCCTTTATGTGTTTTTAGTTGGCCTAGTGGGTGTTTTGGTTAAAAGCACTTTTGCACCACTTCTGTTATGTCAGATTCTTGGAATTTTTTTCTTATTCATAAAAAATCAAAGGGATTCGCACATCAGATCTTTTTTTCAAAGAATCTTAGAAAAAAAATTATTAGTAACTGTTGTCGTGCTTTTGTTTGTTATCAACACATACTATTTTGGAATAAACATTTATAAATATGGAACTCCATTTGCTAAATGCACAGATGTTCTCACACACGAACAATGTTTGAAAAATGGTATTTACAGAAGGGGTATAGTGTTTTCTAAAAGCGATCCTATGAAACCAAGTACATCTTCTTTGTTGGATTATTATTACATCTGGCAAAAAAGAATGATAGGCTCCTTGTATGGTATTTATAGTCATCAAACATTAGGATTAAACGATACTTTTGTTGCAATAATACTAATTATTTTCAATATCCTTAAATATTTATTTATTATTAGACTCGCTCGCAAAGTCTTTAGTAGTCTTGATTATTCATTTCTCATGATTGTGGCTTTATATATTGGTATTATTTTTTATACCAACTACAATTCCTATCTAATTTCTGGTATTCCAGTTGCAACTCAGGGGAGATATCTTCTACCAATTATTATTCCTTTATACTATCTAATATCCAAAGTGTTAACACATGGTTACAAACTAATAATTATTAATAAGGTTGTGATTTTTGTTATATTTTATATTTTGCTTCAAAACACATTTAGAGATTTACTACACAAATCTTTACTTGCGGGAAATTATTATGCTCCCAAATATTCTTTTACCAAAACAATAAGCAAAGTTAATGAGGCAGTTCCCTTTATAAGGCTTCAGGTCTTGCTTAAATAATAAATTTCACTTTATAGATTAAAAAAAACTGTACCCATAATGGTTTTTATAAATTGCGTAGCGTAGATCATAACCACTAATATCAAATCAATCATATGGGTGTGGTCTACAACTAATAAGCCCGCTTTCTACCCACTACAATAAAGTACCCTGCTAATCTTGAAAGTAAGGTACTAGAAGCCCGCTTTTCTAAACTAGTTAAAATATTTCCAATAACCGGCAATGTGTATAGTTTGGCATGTGGAAAAAATATTCTAGCACCTCTTACAGATTCTAATTTAATGCTTTTCAGATACCTTTTTATTGTAGAATAATTATCAAATCGGGTATAAACCTTCTCCTCACTTCTCATTATTTTATTAGTCACATGTTTCATACTTGTAGGATTATAAAATTCTAATATTAGAATTCCTTCTGGCTTAACTACGCGAATAATTTCTCTAATCGCTGTCTCAATATCAGGTATATGGGCTAGTACTTTAAAAGAGTAGACTACATCAAAACTATTATCTTTAAAAGGAAGCTTTGTGGCACTTGCTACCCTTGCCCTCAGTCCCTTTGCTCTAGTAACCCCTACCATTTCTGGAGATAAATCTATACCCCAAGCCTCTCTGGCAAATTTTGTAGTTTGATCCAGAATTATACCAGTTCCACAACCTACCTCTAAAATCTTTTTATCTATTCCATATTTTCTTACTACATCAATTTCTATTTCATTTATAAAAGAGTAATAACCATCAATTCTTTCATCATCGTACCAGGTAGAGTATTCGTCATAGTATTTCTCAATCTTTTTATACTGGTTTTTCATTTAGGCCTTTCAGCAACTCCTTAATATTGTTGCTTGTATCAAAATATTTTGCTACTGCACCTTTTGCCTTTTTTGACAAGCTAAACAACTCATTTCTTTCATTAATTCCTTCGATAATATTTTTAAAGTCTAAAACATCTTCTCCATATAATCCATAGTCAGTTGCATCAATAAGTGGTGATATTGCTAAGTTTTTAGTACCAATAACAGGTATCCCCATTGCTGAAGCTTCAATTCCAGATTGTGATACACCAAGAATCGATCCCGACTCTCTATAAGGAAGTAAGAGTACATCACATTTTTTCATTAATTGAAGTGGACTGCTTACAAATCCGTAATGCTTTACGTTCTTAAGTCTTTTTGCTTTGCTGAGTATGATGTCAGCGAAATCCACATCGTTCTTTCTTTTACTTAAGCCCGCTGCAAGTATAAATTTTATATTAGGCATTTTTTTAGCTAATTCAATAAAAACATCAACACCTTTAATATAGGTAATGTGGCCGAAAAAACCGACTGTTTTAATCCTCTTGTTATTTTTTATATTAAATAAATTACTTTGAGTATTTACACCTGGATAAACTAAAACCTTCTTCTTATTAAACTTCTTTAACTTTTGGAATATGCATATATTTGTTATAAATATTTGTTTCATTCTTTCTAGTAACAGATAAAGTATTAACTTGTTACCTAAAACAACTATATTTGTGACTTGATATAAATAAAGGCTATATTTTTTTAACAAAAAAGAAATAGCAAGCCACCAGAACCAGAGCAGAGTTCCAGAAGAAACACTTGAAAATAAAATAATTTTTGTTGGATAAAATTCGTCAACATCTCTTTTTAATTTAATTAAATTAGTATTACTAAATTTTTTTATTAAAATTTTTTTGTACTTGTATTCATCTAACTGATTCATTTTTTTAACAGAGAATAACCGAATATCGACATTATTTTCCACTAATTTATCTATCATTTCTACCAAATAAGAAGTGGCACCGGACGGACGCTCAATCGGAAAAGAATCTCTGTTAATAATTGCAAGTTTTAATTTTTTTTTCATGTAATCTCTTTTTTATATTTGAGAAAGAATATATAAAGTAATATTAATGATAAAAAAAGAAGACCTCTATCTAAAATAGCAACTGCTATTACATCTAGTTCACTAATTCCAATGAATTTTGAAAATAATAATTGAATGCCTTCTCTGATCCCAATTCCCCCTGGAGTAATACTTACTAGTATTGTAGATGATGTAATAGTAGTAAAGAGAAGAGTTTGAGGTATGCTTAAGTTAATTCCAATGGCTTTATACTCAAGATAGTACATTATAGACCATAAGAAAAAATTTGATAATGTCAGTAAAATTAGCTTGTAGATAAGGCTGCGGTTTTTTCTTAGCTTAATCCATCCCTGAAATATTTTAGATAATTTATGCAATATTGCTATCTTCCCTTTTAATAGAAAATCCCTAAATAATATTGAGCTGGAAGGAAAATATATTATCACTGCTGTTACAAGCACAACTGTGGTAAAAAAAAGAATAAGTGGATAACTTGTTATGCCGGTAATTTCGTAAATCATAGCTAGTGTTAAGAGAGAAATAATACCATTTACGAAAAATACTAGAATGTAATTTCCGTACATCGTTGTTAAAAATAGAGATAAAGGAAAATCGTATTTTCTCTTAAGATACAGTGCTCGTAAACCCAAACCACTCTGTAAAGGTCCAAAGTAATTGCCCCATGTAGTGATATAAGATAAATAGTATGACTCTAGAAGAGGCATGTAAAGCTTATAACCTCTGAGGAATACAGAAATGCAAAGTCCGTTAAAAAACAAAATAATTAACTTCAACAAAATAATAGAAATAATATAGTAAAGTTCGATTTCAACTAACTTTGCAAAATCTTGCCTATTCCAATAAAAGTAAAACAAAAATATTATAAAAAAGAAGACAGCTAATATTCTACCCACAAACTTCTTTGTCATACTTTTCTAATGATGTGAAGATACACACCATAGGTAGTTCCCATATAAAAGGTTATTATTATTATAGGTAAATATATAAATACAGCTAACACATCACGTATGTTTTCTGATAAGTAGATACTTATCATCAAATTAATTAATAATGCAAAAACAAGAATTTGTACGGTTAAATTTGGGTTTAGAAAACAAATGTATAGACTGGCAGTAATCATTAGTATAGACAAGACATATAATAGTTTAAAAGGTAATTTGTTTTTGAAATAATAATCAACAAATCTAGGTCCTCTAGAAAATAGGTGCTGAATTGACTCTGCGCCACTCCTGTTCACATATTCTGATTTGACATCAAATACTCGTATTAATTTTGCACCGTATTCAAGATACATTCTGAATAACTTTGTGTCTTCGTTTTCTATCTTTTTGCCTTGTAATTTTTTTGACAATCTCAAAAATGTATTCTTATCAGTAACAAACCCACCCGTGCCTTTAGGGATATTTTCAAAGTTATCTTTTGTTATTAGGATGTTTGAAAAATTGTAACCCCAGTACGGACTGTAGTATTTTTTTCTCAGCAAATATAATACTGTGCTGTCAATATTACGATATTTATCCATCGTAAGATTAGTTATTAGATGGGATTTCTTTCCGTAATCTACGATTCTGATTAAGGCATCCTTTGAAATTCGCATTTGGACATCAACGATCATTATCTTGCTGTACACGGCTTTAGTAGCCCCCATTATTCTTGCCTTGATTCTACCCTCATTACTATTAAAGTATATTAAAGTTAAGTTAATGCCTTTTTTCTTAAAATGAACTTTGTATTGCTCTAAAATATTTTTTGTATCGTCAAACGAAGCATCATCAACTATGATTAGTTCAAATTGCTTATTAGGGAAATCAATATCTAGTATACTATCCAAACATCCTGAAAGAGACTTCTCTCCATTATAGACTGTTAATACTAATGAAATGCTCATATAATGCTTTGTAGATAATCTACTATAATTTTTGAAGGAGAGTTTTTTATCTTAATAATGGGCTTAGTTGAATACTTATTATAATCATGGATAAAATCTCTGATAGCTTTATATTTTAATCCTGACAATAATACATTTTCCCCCAAGCCTTCTTTTCGTTCTGTAGCTTTACGAATAAGTAAAGTAGGTTTTCCAAGATAAGATAGTTCCTCTTGATTTGATCCACCATCAGTAATGACAAACTCAGCAGAATCTAAAATGTTTACAAATTCTACATAAGACATTCTGATTTTTAACAGGATATTATTCTTTTTTTGTAGGCGTTCGAGAAGACTCTCTTTTTCAAGCTGCTTTTTTGTTGCCGGATGGAGAATAAACAGTATTGTGAATTTATCAGAAATGTTTTCAAGCAACTCAATTATCTGCAACAACCTTTGTTTGTTAAATATATTTTCAAAACGATGGATGCTAACCACAATATACTTCCCCTTAGGAATCAGGTTCTTATATTTTTTTTTCTTTGAGATGGCTAGTTGAGTAGCATCGTAAAGTGTGTTTAGGTGAGTATTTAAAATTTTACCTTTATATTTTTTTAGATTGCCGGCAGCCCATTTTCCTGGACATGCAAAAACATCGGTAAAACAAAAAGTGAGCAATCTATTTATTTCTTCTGGAAAAGGCTCAAATATGTTGAAAGAGCGGAGACCTGACTCTATGTGCATTACTTTATTGCTAGTTACTCTCCCAAGCAGTGCCCCCCATACTGTTGTTGCAGTATCTCCATGTGTTATTACCACACCATCCGAATCTTTGATTAATTCACGACGCTGAAACAACAAAATGAGAATCATTTTCCAGAACCAGCCTGCAAATAAACCAATTGTTTTTGCTTCTCCTTTAAAGTGTTTAGATAAATCAATATCTGGCTGCTTAACTTCAAATTCTGAAAGCAGTTCTTTAATGGTTTCTCTGTGCTGAGCTGTATAAATAAAAATATACTTTATTTCATTCTTCTGAATTTCTCGAAGTACTGGAGCCATTTTAATGAGTTGAGCTCTTGTGCCGATTACGACATAGACTTGCTTATTTTTCATAATAAATTTTAACGATGATGTTGCAATTTTTGCTGATATAAAATTTTTTCTTGATTAATTCTTAATCTAACAAACATATCTGATATTAAACCGCACAACAAAAGTATAAAAGATAAGGTTGAAAAGTATATAAAAACAAACCCCAATGATTTATAGGGAGTAAATTGGCCACTGTTAATATAATGATAAGCCAAAAAAACACCCGATCCAAAACTGATTAGCGCTGGAATAATGCTTAAATAAGTAAAGAATAATAATGGCTTGTAATCTCTAAAGGATCGAATGATAATTTTTAAGGTTTTAAACGCATACTTAAATATATTATTTGCAACTCTTGATTTTCTATCAGGAAAATACTTTACAGTGACAGGCACAGTCTTAATTATAAGTCCTTTAGTTGCCAAATCTAAAAAACTTTCCTGAGTATAAGTGAACTTTCCTATTAGATTTAAAGAGAGAAGTGTTTTTTTATCATAAGCTCTAAAACCACAAGAAACATCATTAAATTTTTGATTAGAAAGAAAACTGATCAAAGCAGCCATTAGCAAATTTCCCCAATATTTTATTAATGGCATATCTTGTGGTTTAACAAGCTTGCTGCTTTCTAAATTATAGAATCTATCTGAAGCTACAAAATTTGCTTCCTTGTTTAAAATAGGAGCAATAAGTTTAGATATTTCGTTTGGATTGAATTGGCCATCGGCATCAATATTTACCATGATGTCTGCGTCTAATCCTACAGCTTTATCAATTCCTGTTTGAAAAGTTTGTCCCAATCCTTTATTAAAAGTGTGATTAATAACAACTGCTCCAGCTTGTTTAGCTAGATATTCAGTTTTATCTTTTGACCCATCGTTGACAACCAAGATCTCCGTTTTAAGTCCTAGAATTTTTTTAGGAACCTTTTTAATAATTAAAGCAATCGTTTTTTCTTCATTATAGGCTGGAATAAAAATTACAATCTTTTTCATCTTCCAATTCCTTTATAAATAATGCCCATTTTTTTGATTGCCTTTTCATCTAAACAATTTCTTCCATCAACAATTATCTTTATTTTTTTAGTTTCTAAAATTTGAGGTAAATTTTCTTTAAATTCATCATGAGCAGTTGCTAAAATAACTGCTCGAGATCCATCTAAAGAAGAATCCATGTCTTTTGCCAAAAATACTTTATTGTTTAAATCTTTCTTGTTTTTTATATATGGATCGTAGGCGACCACTTTAGCCCCCTTTTCTATTAAATGATCAATGATTTTAATTGAGGGGCTTTCTCTAAGGTCAGCAATGTTCGCTTTATAACTAAGTCCAAGTAAAGTTACCTGACAGTTTCTGAGAGGTAATGAGATTTCATTTAATGCATCCATTAATCTTCTAACTGTATACTCCGGCATGTAGTTGTTAATTTCGCGAGCAATTTTTAGAAATTTATGATTGAAACCACTTAGACCAGCTCTTTTAATTAAATAATAAGGATCTACAGCAATACAATGACCGCCAACACCACAGCCCGGCCAATGAGCCATAAAAGCAAAGGGTTTATTAGACGCAGCTTCCAGAGTTTCGTAAAGATTAATACCCATTGCATCAAAGGATTGAGCTAATTCATTGACATAGGCAATATTAATATCTCTAAAAGTATTTTCGACAATTTTTGTAGATTCAGCAATTTTTAAAGAAGAAACCTCATAAACTGAGCTATCAGATAAGAAGCTTCTATAAAAATCAGCAATTTCTTTGTTTAACTTTTTATTTATTGAACCAATATTTCTAGGAATATTATAAAGAGTCCACTTTTGGTCACCTGGGTTGATTCTCTCTGGGCAATGAGCAATGTTAAAGTCCACTCCTGCTTTTAATCCAGACTCTTCTTCTATGATTGACAGTAAAATTTCCTCACAGGTGCCTGGATTGACTGTTGATTCTAAAACTACGTGTCCACCTTTAGTTAAAAATTTAGAAACTAATTTTGTGGCACTTTTTACAGGCTCATAATTTGGATTAAAATCATCATAAACAGGGGTTGGAACAGCAATAATAAAAATATCTGTATTTGATAAATCTTTTTTATTAGAACTAACTTTTATTTCATTATTTTTTAAATAATCTGTAACTATTTCATCGTCTATTGGATCAATTCCTGATTTTATTTTTTTGAGTTTCTCTTCGTCTATATCAAAACCGATAGTCTTGTATAGATTAGATTTATTAATTGCTACTAAAGTTGGTAAGCCAACATATCCTAACCCGATAACAGCAACTTTCTTTTTTTTCATAAATGCATTTTATCAGATATTTAATTTCTAATCATAACTTATAAAAATTGGTCTAATTTCTTTTTATTTTTCAAATATCCGCTTAAATTTTTCAGTCTCTCCAGCAAAATCAAACCAACAAATTTTTTCCAAATTTTAAAATTATAATTTCGCACTACAATTTTCCACCAATTTATCAAGTCTTGTTTACTTTTAAAACTTTTTTGCTGCTTGTTTGTGGTGACATGCTTATAATGATAAACAACCGCTTTATCTGCTAGCGCACAATTCATTCCCGCTTGTCTCGCTCGCAGAGCCAAATCAACATCTTCTAAATATGCAAAAAAATCATTTTCCAGTAAACCAATTTTGTCAAATAGTTTTTTAGTGTACAGCGCAGCAGCCGCATCCGGCCCAAATGGTTCTTGCATTGTTGTTTTAGGCAATAAATCTGGATTATTTAGCCAATAATCTTTTTCGCTACTGAGTGAACATTGTAAATTTTGATCTAGCGCTTCTGCTTTACCCCTCCAAGCAAAGCCAAAGCCTTGTGAATCGAGGGTTTTTTTATCAGCTAAATAAATCTTACTAGCCATCATCTCGGCTCCAGTTTTTTGCTGAGTGATAATTAACTCACTCAGCCAATTTTCATCGACTACTGTATCATCATTGAGTAAAACAATGTATTTGCCCTGAGCCTGCTTAATGCCGGTATTAACCGCACCAGTAAATCCGACGTTTTTATCTAGACAAAGCCACTGCCAAGTGATTTGGTAATTGTTAGCTTGGGTTTTTAACAGTGCTTGCAATTTTTCTTGCACTTCAACCATCTCTTGCTGACTAGTGTTGCAAGCAATAATTATTTGCACTTGAAACTGATCTGGCTTTGGATCAAATTTTAATTTTTGAAGAGACATCAAACAATTTTTTAAGTAATCGACATTGCTAAACATTGTTGGGATAATGATAGTGACTAAATTTGACATTTTTAACCCAATTCTTTCCTAACCACAAACAAGCTATAAACATACACCACCCCCGTCGCCACTATTCTACTTGCCGCCACTGCTTGCGCTCCAAACTTTGGCAGTAGCCAAATACTCAGCGCAAAAATAATCACAATCCGCACTATCCCCACTGTGGAAAAATATCTTGGTCGATCAATGGCATAAAAAATCGCTACTAGCGGCAAAACCAAGAGGGTTAAAAAGACATTCACCATTAGTAACTGCAAAATCCCCGTAGCAGCTAAATAATCAACACCCAGGGTGTAACTTATCAAATACTTACTTAGTGGCAAAAACACTAGACTCAACATCAAACTTAAAATGATTAAAATCTGGCTTTTCTTTAAAAAAGTTCTCAGCGTCCTTTTGTTTTTGTATCTTGCCACTCGACTATTAAACACCGTTTCAATCGATACACCAATCAGGCTCATAAACATAGCAATCCTCACCGCTCCAGCATAGAGGCCAGCACTATATTCACTTAACTGGCGCTGAACTAGTAGCACATCTAAATTATCAATTAACACAATACTTAGCGCCGCAATAGCGCTGTGTAACCAAAACTGATTAACTTTTTTGGCCAATTGACCTTCCAACACCTGTGGCTTGAAAAGAATTTTATCTTTACTGATTACTAAAAAGACTAAAGCGCTGATTAGCAAAGCTAAATAATAAGTGACTGTCACTGCCAATAAATTACTTTGCCAAAAGTAAATAATAGCTATTAAGGCCACTGCCTTCAGTAGCGCTTGTGAGACATTGAGTAGTCCAGCTTTAGCAAACTGTTGTTTAGCGACAAAGACAAAATATAAATAGTTATAGATAGCAAAAAAAACCGCTCCAGCCACACTGAGCACAATCATCTGCGGATGGGGATAATTAATTAACTTAGCAATACTGGGTAAAAAGAGTAGGGTAATGGCTACTAAAATTAAAGCTAAGAGCTTTTGCCAATAGAGCACGTGAGCTAAAAAGGCCTCTTGTCTTTTGGGGCGCTGATACCAATTGCCCACAAAGCGCGGAATTAATTGACTAAAACCGGCATTAATCACTTGATTAAGAATTAACATTAACGACACACTCACCGAGAAAATGCCAAAATCTGCTGGCCCCATGCTGCGACCTAAAAGAATCAGCGCCACCGCCATTAAGCCAGCACTGAGCAAATTAGCGCTAGCGGTTACTAATGATTGTCTGCCCGCGCTAGAATAAAAAAATTTTTTAAGCATTAACATTGATTAATCTTATTCCAAGATTTGTGCTTCACTGCTTTTAAAATAGTCAATGGTTTTAGCTAAACCATCGCGAAGTTCAATTTTTGGCTGCCAATTAAGTATTTCTTTGGCCTTGCTAATATCTGGCTGACGGCGAGTTGGATCATCAATCGGTAATTCTTTAAAAACAATGTCACCCTTGGCAATTTCACTGTTAATAATTTTTTGTACCAACAGCGCTGTTTGCAAGACAGTGTATTCATCGGGATTACCCAAATTAATGGTTTCGTCAGCCAAATCTTCTTTACTGGCTAGCTCAACTAAGCCTCCTACTAAATCGCTGACATAACAATAGGCTCGAGTCTGTTTGCCATCACCATAAACCGTTAAGGGTTCTTTTCGAAGCGCTTGATTAATAAAATTAGGCAAAACTCGCCCATCATCGGGGCGCATTCTTTCGCCATAAGTATTAAAAATCCGGGCAATGCGCACATCCATTTGATAAAGTCTATTAAATACCCCACAAATTGTTTCACCAAGCCTTTTGCTCTCGTCATAGCAAGAGCGCGGGCCATTGGGATTAACATTACCCCAATA
>CAYOIJ010000013.1:0-18313 GCA_964404025.1 uncultured Pseudomonadales bacterium | reverse complement strand
ATAGTCGCTCCAGTAAGTCCAGCTCCAACTATTAAAATCCGATCCTGCATACAGAGCATTATACAAGAAAAAAGCTAAAGACGATGTTATACTAAATACCGATGTCAATTTTTAGTGTTTTTAGTCAATACAGAGAGCTGCTTAATCAACTAACAGCGCGTGAAATTAAACAGCGCTATAAACAATCAGTGCTCGGTTATGCCTGGGTAATTCTTAATCCTTTTTTTACGATGTTGGTGATGGCTTTTGTTTTTTCCATTATTATGCGCATTCCTAATTTGGGTGTGCCTTATCCAATTTATCTTTATGCCGGTTTACTACCTTGGACACTATTTTCTAATTCACTGATTAGCTCAAGTAACAGTCTGGTAGATAACGCCGGATTACTCAGTAAAATCTATTTTCCCCGAGAAATTTTTGTGCTCAGCACCATTCTTGCTAAAATTGTGGATTTCCTACTAGCTTGCTCTATCTTCATTGCTTTTATGATTTATTACCAAATTCCGATTAGCTGGAATATTTTCTGGTTTATACCTATCTTTTTCATTCAGCAAATTTTCACTTATGCCATCTCACTTTTTTTAGCAGCCGCCAATTTGTTTTATCGAGATATTCAATATTTACTTAGCCTAATTTTGCTAATTTGGATGTACCTAACTCCAGTCATTTATGCTACTGAATTTTTTCCAGCTAAGTATCAGTGGATTTTTAAAATCAACCCTATGGCAGTGATTATTAATGCTTATCGGGAAGTAATTTTAGCTAGAGGCATGCCTAATTTACAAAGCTTAGGGATTGCTCTGGCTCTATCACTGCTTTTACTAACCATTACTTATAAATTTTTCAAAAAAGCTGAAGGTGTCTTTGCTGACATTGTCTAAAATATGACTGATACAGATCAAATTGCTATTAGCATTAAGGGAGTAAGTAAGTTATTTAGACTGCAAAAACAGCGCACTTTCAAAGAACTGCTACCAGCCCTGGCTGGTGGAGAAAAAGCTGTAGAGAGCTTTTGGGCCCTTAAAGATATTAATTTAGAGATTAAAAAAGGTGAAATAGTGGGAATCATTGGTCCCAATGGTGCTGGTAAAAGTACCCTGCTCAAATTAATGGCAGAAGTAACTAAACCCACCAAGGGTGAGATTACTATTAATGGTGATATTGCACCTCTGATAGAACTCGGAGCCGGATTTCATCCTGAACTGACTGGTAGAGAGAATGTAACACTCAATGGGGTGATCTTGGGGATGAGCAAACAACAGGTAGCAAAAAAGTTTAAGGAAATCGTAGATTTCGCTGAGCTTTGGGAATTTATCGATCAACCAATTAAGCACTACAGCTCGGGAATGTATCTAAGGCTGGCTTTTAGTGTGGCAGTGCATACCAAGCCCGATATCTTGTTAATCGATGAAATTTTGGCGGTGGGTGATGCAAATTTCCAGGCTAAATGTTTTGCTAAGATGGAGGAGTTTAAAAAAGAAGGAGTGACGATTATTTTAGTGTCACATGCTCTGGGGCAAATTCAAGAGTTTTGTAATAGGGCAGTGTATTTAGATGATCATAAGATAATAATGGATGGTAGAGTTGATAAAACGTGCAATAGATATTTAACTAACAATTGATAAACTAATGATGGCCATCAATAACATTTCCAAACTTTATCGTAGGGTTTTTCCTGAAAATATTCGCGTTTCTATACGCAACATACAATGGCGTTTTGATCATCTGTCATTTTTACTTAAATATGCTAACCGCAGTCTCAGACAAAGGCCATCAAGAAGCGTAACAAAAAAAACTAGTAAACCATCTATTTGCTATATTATCCCAACCACTAATATAACTGGCGGAGTTGCCGTGGTTTGTGAGCATTTAAATCGACTTAAAGCTCTGGGATACAAAGTTTTAATTACTTCAACAGATAATAAAACAGATTTGTCTTGGTTTCCCAAGCAAACAGTGAGAACAATCCCTTTCAAAGGAAATAAGAAAAATATTGAAAACTATGACATAGTTGTAGCTACTGGTTGGATTACTGCTTATGAATTAGCACTTTTGAATGTAAAACGTAAAATTTATTTTGTTCAATCCGATGAAACTCGTTTTTACCCAAAAAAAAGCTTTTTGAAAAATAGAGTTGAATACACTTATCACTTTCCTTTTGAATACATGACCGAAGCTAAATGGATTAAAAAATGGTTAAAAGAAAAATATGATCATGAAGCAGAACTAGTTCCAAATGGTATCAACACGGACATTTTTTATCCAGACACACCACTGGAGCCAAAACCTAAGAACAAAAAAAGGATTTTATTAGAAGGAGCTATTAATTTATCATTTAAAGGCATGCAAGAGGCTTTTGAGGTGGTTCAAGACCTCGATTGCGAAGTTTGGTGCGTTTCTTATGATGGTAAACCTAAACCAGAGTGGCACTGTGATCGCTTTTTTGAAAAAGTACCAATGGAAATGATGAGAAGAATTTACTCTTCCTGCGATATATTACTTAAATTATCTAGAGTTGAGGGTTTTTTTGGTCCACCTCTAGAAATGATGGCTTGTGGTGGAGTACCAATAGTAGCAAAAGTAGCTGGATATGATGAATATATAAAAGATGGATACAATGCATTGGTAACTAAAGTAGATAACACAAAAAAAACAAGAGAGCTCCTCCAAAATTTAATCAATAATTCAACGAATTATCATCAATTAAAACATAATGCCCAAACTACCGTCAATATAATGTCCTGGAACAGGACTATCAAAAAAATAATCAGATTAATTTCTTAGTTATTTTATTTTTGACAATCCAGCCATAATAAATTCAGGATCGCTTTCTGTAAAGTAAACATACCTTTTTTGATATTTATCTCTCAGTTTCAGCGTGTTATTTCAAAATTCATTTACCACATCATCAAAATAACCAGATATATTATTATCTTTAAACACCTCTAAGGAATCGGCTAACAATAGGTTTGTCTGTTGATGTGGTTCAAACTTTTGTGCCTTTATACTTACAGGAAATTTTATTAATAATAGCCCACCCGATTTTAACATTTCTTAATTCTTTTCAAATAATATTCTAATCATTTCTCTTTGATTGTGTTCGATCGCCGAATATAAATATATTATATCTACTGTTCTTCTGAATAAATGTCGAAAGTCAAAAAATATACTAAATAATCTACGCTTGTAAATTTTTCTTGATGATAATATCCGGATAGTCTATTTACTCCTATTATGTTTATCTTTAGATCATTCTCTATAAAATTATGGAAAAGGAGATTTATCTCATCCGACATCCAGAATCCTTGAGTGGTTAAGCTTACTATCTTTTAAATATTTTTTATCTGCTCATATAACCAGATATGATCCAATATGCAATTCCAACCAATTACCGAATTAATATCAAGATAATCCATTCCAAAATCCCTCAAATTCTTTATTAATTTAACCCTTTTTATATACTTTAATAGGACTTATTAATCTAATCATTATGACGTTCTATCGAACAATCAACTTCCTAACAATCTCCAGATCCTCTGGCCAATCTATATCAATTGCTTCATATTCATTCATTTCTAATAAAAATGGTTTATTTCCCACTCTTGAGTTCGTTTTTTCAAATATCGACTTCGAAAACAAATAAATACAAGAATTTTCCACTAATAGTGGGCTTAGATTCTGTGTTTGCAACAATACTTTCGGGTCATGATTGATTGCCCTAAAATCATTATCATAAAAACGCTTATAGTATTTATTAACAGTCATTAGTGAGTCGCAGCCGTTTTCAATCTGTTCAAAATATGTTTTTACTGCTTTCTCAAATGTTTCTACTAGAACCAACGGATTTGTCGAATGTGTCTGTAACATTACTTCTTCATCAATCATTCTTAAACTAGACTTAATAACATCGTTCATAGACACAGAATCTCCTATCACCTTCTTTTCTCTCTCAATTAATTTTACTCTCGGATTATTTTTGTAATACTCCATTATCCTAATGCTGTCCGTATTAATATAAATTTTATTAACAAAATCAGCATTCTCTAGCTTGTCTATTAAAACATTATGCAGTGGTTTATCGCCCACCAAAACAAAGTTCTTCTCCCTGATCCGTTCAGAATGTTTTTTAATTGGTAAAAATACTGCAATTTTATTATTCATTCGTAGTTATCCTCTCACTTCCAATTATCTTCAACAAAATCATTCATCATCCTTTCCAAATATTTTTTACCATATCTCTTGCTTAGCACATCGGTCATGTTTTTTGAAGCTAGAACTTCTCTGTTTGCTGACGACATGTTCATTCTATTCATTTTATATGCAATATTCGATATTTTTCTTATTTTTACTCTCTCATCAATCCAAATTGATCTTTTATGTTTTCTGGCCAAATAACAAGTTTCTAAATCAATCCCCCAAGCATATGTTAAATCTGGATCAAACCAATCAATTGAGTCAAACCAATTTGCTTTGAACAAAGAAGATATGTTATCAATCATCCAGGTCTGTCGTGGAACATCTCCACCTCTAGTCAGCAAGTGCTTCCAGGCAGTGGTACTATCTGATGTTAGCGCTGGATGTATACCCACAGCCCTCTTGTTACTCATTAAAAACTCTACCATTGGCGTCAGAGGGTCAATTGTCTGTCCAGAAAAGTCGGCACTGGTTATTAAAAACCAATACGAAAAGTACTTAATTCCGCTTTCTCTAGCTACCTCTAGTCCTCTTAACCAACCCCGACATGTCTGAATGTTCTTATCAATCCAAACAGTTGTATTCCTGGCTGGAGGCTTCAAATCTGAACCATTATCTACTAAATATAAATCATAAGGATAGTTAACATGCTTTTTTAAGTATTCCACCAAAGCATCAGCTCTCTCCGGCATATTATAATTAACAATAAATACAGCCACTTTTTTTGAGTTAGCTCTACGCCAATTCAACCAACCTCTTACTGATTTAAATATTTTCACAATTATAAGTATAATACATTATGGTTAAATACAAAAAAGATCTAGTTAGTATTGTCATCTCTTACTACAATTTGGGCAAATATATTCAAGAAACTGTAAAAAGTATAATCAATCAAAGCTATTTGACTCTTGAAATAATTTTAGTAAATGATGGATCAAATGATAAAAAATCATTAAAAATTTTAGATGAACTTAAAAAAAAATATTCAAATCAGATTATCTTTATTGACCAAAATAACAAAGGATTGTCTAATGCTCGCAATACTGGCATAAATGCAAGTAACGGTAAATATATTTGTTGTATGGATGCGGATGATAAAATAGACCCTTTCTACATAGAAAAACTACATAAAGCATTAATAAATAATAATAAAATTGGGGTTGCTAGCCCGTGGGTTGAATTATTTGGAGAAGAAAAATACATTTGGAAAACAAGTGAAATGACTCCAAAAACAGCATTAGTAAATAACACAATCTGTGGATCTTCATTGTTTCAAAAAAAATGTTGGGAAAAAGTTGGTGGATACGATGAAAAAATGAAATTAGGATATGAAGACTGGGACTTTTGGATTTCAATAACCAAGATTGGCTACAAAAGCACAATCGTACCTGAAGCATTGTTCAAATATAGAATCAGGGACAACTCAATGTTAAAAAATTCAAACATAAAAAGAATTGAAATACTTAATTATCTATTTTCTAAACATTCAGATATTCTTAAAAAAAATGGTAAAGAAATTTATTTAGAAAAAGAAAAGGAAGTTTTCTATTTAAGGAATCAGGTTATTGCATTACAAAAAAATTTAAATAAAGTTGAAAATAGTGAAAAAAATCTGAAACAGGAAAAAGGAGAACTACTTTCTAATTATAAGGAACTCTTTTTTAATTACAGCAATGTTGTTAATTCTAAAAAGTGGAAACTTATTTACAAAATTGATCAATATATTAAACACATACTTTCTAAAAATTTGTTTATCAAAAAAATAGCCAAATTTTGCTTTAATAAAGCTAAGGTAATTTATCATTTTACAAAAGACTTTATTAGAATAACCAAAGAGAGAATAAATGAATTAAAACGAAAGAAAATTGTTATACAAAATAAAGCTTGGACTAATGATAAACCACTAATTAGTGTTGTGATTCCATCTTTTAATTATGGTAAGTATATAAATCAAGCCATTGATTCTGTTTTAAATCAAACTTTTTCTAATTTTGAAATCATAATAATAGATAGTTCAACGGATCAAGATTCAATAAATGTTTTAAAAAAGATAAATCACAACAAAATAAAAATCTTTTTTAGAGAAGGAAAACACTTAGTTGGGGATAATAGAAACTATGGTATTAGTAAGTCAAGAGGAAAATATATTTGCTGCTTAGATGCAGACGATAAAATTAAAGAAACATATTTAGAAAAAGCTCTCTACCTTTTAGAATCCGAGCATTTAGATATTGTATCAACTTCTCTGAAAATGTTTGATCAAGATGACAAAACTTTTTATCAAATAAATCAACCAAATATTAAACAAATGCTAAATGCTAACCATATATTTACGGTTGCCGTTTTCAAAAAATCATTTTGGAAAAAAGCAAATGGATATTATGATTTTAATGAAGAAAAAAACTATATATATGAAGATTGGGATTTTTGGGTTAGATGCATTGCTCTCGGTGCTAGAGTTAAGAATATAGTTGAACCATTAATGCTATATCGTATTCATGGTCTTAGTTTAAGTAATCGTCCAGACACCCTAGACATTCAAGAGCAGTCAGAGATTATTAAAAAACATAATAAAAAATTATTGACTAAAAAAAACATAAATGATTCGTTGAAAACAAACACATATAAATACATTGTTAAAAATCCTTTGATAAATTTAGAAAACAAAGAATATGAGCCATCAAAAATATTATTTGCCATACCTTATACTATCTTAGGAGGAGCTGATAAAGTATTTTTACAATTACTATCAACATTTAAAAAACTTAAGTTATTTCCATCTATATTTACAACTGAACCAATTCCAAATAAAGCAAAAAATACAATGGAAGAATATGAAAAAATAACTTCAAAAATATATGATCTTCCACGATTTATAAAAAACCAAAAAGATTGGTTGAATTTCATTTTATTCTTTATAAAAACCAGAAATATTAAATATATATATTTGGCGAATAGTCATTATTTTTACAAAATATTACCAGATATTAAAAAGGCATTTCCTGAAATTAAAGTTATAGATCATCACTTTAATACCAATGTTCATTTTTCACACAATAGAAAATATAGTAAGTATATAGATCATTCAGTTACAGAAAGTCAATTTGTTATTGAAGAATTCGTCAAAAAATATAAAGAAAATCCAAAAAATATATCTTTAATTGCCAATGGTATAGATACTACACATTTGTTCAATCCAAATTCATATGAAAAATTAAAAAGACCAAAATTATTACCAAAAGATAAAAAAATTATTTCTTTTATAGGTAGAATCTCGCCAGAAAAAGGACCCGATTTGTTTTTAAAGATTGCTAACGAATTTAAAGATAATAGAAATTTACTTTTTGTTATTGCTGGACCAGGTCCCATAAATGATTACATTAATAAAAAACAACTGAGTGATAAATTTAATAATGTTTTATATTTAGGAGTAATAAACTCTGCAGAGCTTTTATACTTTACAGATATTCTACTTTTACCATCTATCATTGATGGTAGACCCATAGTTGTATTAGAAGCAATGTCCATGAACAAGATGGTTATCGCATCTAAAATAGGAAGCCTTCCACAGCTTATTAAAGACAAAAAAACCGGTTTATTATGTGAACCGAGCAATATTAATCAATTTGTTGAATCGATCAATTGGACCTTAAATAATCCTGAACTTTCTAAAAAAATCGGAAACAATGCTAGAAAATTTGCAGTAGACAATCTAGATCAAAAAAATCTTGATGAAACCTATCAAAAATTATTTCAAAGAGTCGAAAATAAGATAATATGACAAAAAAAACAGTGCTTATTATTGGTGGAGAAGGTTTTATAGGTAGGAATATTGCAGATGTTATTACAAAAAGCTACTCATGTTCATCGATTGGAATAGAAAAGTCTATATTTTTGAATAGAGAAGACATTTTTATCAAAAACAATCCATATAGAAATTGTGTTAGGGAAAAATTTGATATTTATATCCAACTTATAGACAATCCTGTTTTAGAAAGCGTTTTTGAAATAGAAGAACAAAAATTAATTGATAATTTAGAAATAAGAAAAAATTCTCATTTAATCATATTTTCTTCAGCAATAATTTATTCAAATCCAAATTCAGAGTATGCAAAACGTAAAAAAAAGTTGGAAGCTTTTTATAAAAGATATTGTGAAGAAAATGGCATTAACTTGACTACTTTAAGGTTGTTTAATACATATGGAAAATATCAACTTCCATACAAGCAAGGGAGTTTAGTGGCAAATATCTTTTATAATTATTTAAACAGCTTACCAATTGAAATAAATGATAAAACAGCAAAACGTGATTTTATTTATGCTGAAGATATAGGTAAAATTATTAACTACGTAATTAAAAATAAAAAATACGGCAAAATGGATCTTGGAACTGGAAAGAGTATTTCGCTAGAAAATTTGTTATCATTAATTCAAGAAAAAATTTTGCCAACAAAAATAGACATTAATTATAAGAATGTAAAAGAAAGCGTAATTCAACACTCAATAGCTGGCGACTTGCATAAAAAAATTAAGCAAACGCCATTATTGGAAGGCTTTAAAAGAACATTTAAATTTTATAATGAAAATAAAGAAACTATTAATGAGTATTTAAATAGAGAATGAAATGTATGGAAAGTAAAAACATTTTAATTATTGGAGCTGGTGTAGCTGGAAAGTTATTAAAAGAAGATATAGAAAAAAATACTTCGGATATAAAGGTTGTTGGTTTTATTGATGATCAACAGGCAATTGATCTGAACATGCGTTTATTGGGCAAAATCAATGACCTGCCAAAAATAAATAATCTCTATAAAATTGATGAAATCATTGTCGCTATTCCGTCTGCTAATGGTTCACTAATGCGAAAGATAATTTTAAGTGATCTAAAAAGTAGAATTCCCATTCGCCTTGTGCCGAGATCTCAAAGAGTTATCGGAGAAAATGATGTTAAATATTCAGAACTAAAAAATTTTGAATTAGAAGATTTCCTTGGTAGACCATTTTTAAAAAGAAATGTAGAAAAACTTAAGAAGGTTTATAAAAATAAAGTGGTTTTTGTAACTGGAGGAGCCGGCTCAATTGGCTCTGAAATTGTAAAACAGCTGATTGATCTTAAGGTGAAAAAAGTTATCGTTTACGACAATTCTGAATACCTAGTATTCAACATTGATCAAGATTTAAAAGAAAGAAAAGTATCACAAAAAAAGTACAAGCTTATTATAGGAAACATCCTCAATAAACAAAAAGTTGGTGAAATTTTAAAAAAAGAGAGGCCAGATTTTGTTTTTCACGCCGCTGCTTACAAACATGTTTATCTTATGGAAGAGAATATTGATGAGGCTGTAGTCAATAATGTTCTTGGAACAAAAAATGTTGTTGATTGCGCGGTTGAGAATAGAATAAAAAACTTTGTTTTTATTTCAACAGACAAAGTTGTTAATCCAACAAGCATAATGGGATCAACGAAAAAACTTGCAGAATATTACATCAAATCTCTTGAAGAAAAAAAGACCAATTTTAATATTGTGCGTTTTGGAAATGTAATAAATTCAAACGGATCTGTTTTACCACTTTTTGAACACCAAATAGAAAAACAAAAATATATAACGGTCACTCATAAAAACGTTCGTAGATTTTTTATGTCTATTCGCGAAGCGGCTCAACTGGTAATAACTAGTGCGATTGATGAAAATAAAGATCAAATTTATATTCTGGACATGGGAGAATTAATTAACATCTATGAGACAGCACTATGTTTAATAAGAACAAAAAATTTTATACCAAACGAAGATGTAATGATTAATTTCATTGGCCTTAAAAAAGGTGAAAAAATGATTGAAGAATTATTCACTGAAAAAGAAATGGAAAATTTAATTAAAACCAAAATGGATAATATTTTTAAATTAAAAAATTACGATCAATGCCCAATGGATATAAATCAGATTATTAATAATTTTGAGGAATTAATAAAACTAGGCGCTAAACATACAAAATTAAGAGACTATTTTATAAAGATATTTCCAACATTAAAAAATGAAAAAATTATTTAAATTAAATAAAAATGAATTACTGGCCTTATTTTTTGGCTTCTTTGGTAATATTTTTGCCAAGGGAATTATTTTATTTGTACCAACTTATTCAATAGATGATTATAAATATTTATCTACAACTTATGACATATCTTTTTTAGTTTCTCAGGGTAGGTGGGGATGGGCGCTACTCAGTCAGACACTCTTCTCATTAGGAATACGAGACCTCTATTCAATAACGATGCTCAATTTTTTATCATTTTTCTTAATGTCTTTAATTGGAATATTCATATGTAGAATGTGGAAAGTATCGCATAATTTGTTATTATCATCATTCATTGTTCTTTTGTTTACAACTTTTCCATACCAAGCAGAAATATACACATTTAGAGTTGCAAGCTCTGGATTTGCTTTTTCAATGATGCTTGCCTTTTTAGCTGTGTATATATCAAATTTTAATTTAAAAAGAATATTTTTAAGTATTTTCCTACTTACCATATCATTAAGTATTTATCAGATAGGATTTAGTTATATATTGGTGTTTTTTTCATTTTTAATTTTGATGGAGTATTTAAAAAAAGAAAATTTAAGCGTACTTAATAGAATAAAAAATATTTTTATGGAAAAAACCATTGTTGCCAAATTAATTACAATATTTGGGGGATTTTTGACGTATATCGTGTTAAATAAAATTATTCTTAGAGTGTTTAATGTTCAAATTACAAAACGATCACAACTTATAAGTTTTAGCGATAATGCAGAAATTATTGATAGATTACACAAAATAAACGAACTTTTAACAAAGATATATTTTCAAGATGAAGTAATAATGCCATTTGTTCTGAAATTTTTTCTATTAGCATTTTTAGCATCAGCCATTTTTTTAGTTTCCAAATTTTTATTTAATAAAAATAATTTTTTTAATTCTTTATTTAATATAAGTTTATTTTTATTAATAATAATTGTTTTTTCTATAATCCCAATTCTTCCAACAACCATCCTGTTTGAGTGGTGGCCAGTTCCAAGATTAATTGCTCCAATAAGCCTTTTTTGGTGTGGAGTTATAGTAATCTTTTATAAAAAATGTAAAAAGAATATAGCTAATTTTTTAATTTTTTCCTTTGGATCAATTTTAATATTTGGATTCTTGGGAATAAATAACCATATTTTTATAGACCAAATAAGAATAAATAAACAAGATGAAAACAAGGTAAATAGAATAATTTTGAGACTAGAAAAAAACCCTCAATTCAAAAATGTTAGCACTTTGGCAATAGTTGGTGGTTCGTGGGCACATCAACTAAGAACAGAAACTATTTATGGAGATATGAACATTTCTGCTTTTGGGGCAAACTGGGCAAAAATACCAATGGTTAATAATTTATCCGGTTATAAATTTATTGAGCCAACGACGGAACAATTAAATTACGCTAAAGAATATTGTAAAGACATGCCGCAATGGCCAGCTAATGAATCAATTACAGTTATAAATGAAGTTGGTGTTATCTGTTTATAAAAAAATAAAAACAAAATTATTTTATATTAAATCCAATTCTCTCATCAATAATAAAAATTGGTCTTTTTTTACTTTCATCAAAATTTCTCCACAAATACTCTCCAATTATTCCCAACATCGTCATTTGAATTCCTGATAAGAAAGCGATTGCCACCATCAAAGAACTCCAACCAGTAACATCGCCTCCATTAATTATTTTATTAATTAGTACGAAAATACCAAATAAAAATGAAATAAAAGATATGGAAATACCAAGTAAAGACATTAATCTAACTGGTAAGTAAGAAAATGCAGTAAATGAATCTACAAATAATTTCATTTTCTTTGAAAATGTCCAGCGAGAAACACCGATGTCTCGTTTTTTTCTAACGTAATAAATTATGTCTGATTTAAAACCACACCACAGAATTTGACCCATTAGAGTAGAATTTTTTTCTTCAATATTTTTTATAATATCTATAACAGCTCTATCAATCATGAAACAATCAAAGCCACCTTTTGGCATATTTGGTAAGGCAACTTTTTTCATCAATTTATAGTAAAAATTTGAAATCTGAGTTTGCAACCAAGAGTCCTCGCGATCAGCTCTAACAGCCAATACAACTTTGTGACCAACATGCCATCTTTTGTACATTTCAACAATAATATTGGGAGAATCTTGCAAATCAGCAGAAATTACTGTCGCACATTCACCACTGCAATTTGAGAGTCCAGCCAAAATGGCGACATGAGAACCGAAATTTCTAGATAATTTTAAAATTTTTATTTTTTTATCTATTTTTCTTAATTCAACTAATTTTTCAAAAGAGCTGTCCTTAGAACCATCATCAACAAAAATTAATTCGTATGAAAATTCAGGTCTTAGTAAAATATTTTTCTTCAATTCTTTATATAGAGGAAGAAGATTTTTTTCATTAAAATATACTGGTATCACTATAGAAAGTTTGGGCTTTGTCATTATTTACCTCATTTAAAAATTCTTGATAATCTCTAACATATTCTTTGGAATCATAAAGTTGATCACTGAGAACCAATAAACAACTTCCCTCAGAAAAGTCGTACATGTCTTTCCAAACCATTTTGTTTAAATAAACTCCAATATTTGGTTTATTTAAATCAATAATTTTAATTTTTTTTCCAGTATCAATCTTTATTTTTACACTGCCAAACATATTAATTAATAGAAAACTAGATTTTCTATTAGCGTGTCTACCGCGTACAACTCCAGGTTTAGTACCATATATATAAAACACACGTTTTACATCGAAAGGAATTTGTTTACCACACTCAGCCACAACTAATTCACCAAACTCATCACCTAATTTTTGAAATTCAATCAATTTATATTGTTTTTTCATAATCTTCCTTTAGAAAAGCCATCCATAATAAATTATGAAAAGTATGTTTAATAAAAACATGTTTTTTAAATACTCCCTCAATTTTAAAACCCATTTTTTTATAAAAATTAATAGCTCTTTTATTATTACTCAAAACATTTAAATATAACTTTTGTAAACTCAGATTTTTAAAAACAATGTCAAATAAAGCTTTAGTTGCATCAAAAGCAACATTTGTTCCTATAGCTTTTTTTCTTAAAACAATTGCGTATTCTGTGTTTTTATTTTTGTAGTCAATGTTTTTAAGAGAAATGGTTCCCAAATATTCATCATTTTTATCAATTATTGCATAATGTTTGGTCTTTTTATCATCTGATGCCAAGTCTTTAGCAATAAAATCACTCGCTTTCTTTAGACTTGCATTTGTAAAATCAATTTGAAAATTAGATGTTATTTCCGAGTCTTGCATCCACTCAAACATTAGTGGAGCGTCTTTAGATTGTAATTTTCTTAATTTAATCCTATTTGTATTCATTTAATTTCTTTATTACAAAATTTTGATGAGATTTGGGCATACCGTTATAAATTGGCAAGCTTAAAACATGATCGGCGTAATCTTCGGTAACTGGAAGATCCCCTTTCTTCATCTTGAGATATCCGTAAGCCTGAGAAAGGTGGGGTGGTTGCGGATAATGGATTACTGTGCCAATCTCATTTTTATTTAAATAATCAATTAGTTTTTGGCGATCTCCTTTTACATATATTACAAATAAGTGCCAAATTGCAGTTGCATTTGGAGCAATAAGGGGAAGAGCAATCGACTTATTCTTAATTGATTTAATATAGTTATTGGCTATTTTTTCTCTTTCTGCAGTTAACTCTGACAAGTGCTTGAGTTTTACACTTAGAAGAGCAGCCTGCAATTCATCAAGTCTAGAATTTAATCCTACCTCTTCAAAATAATAACGAATACTACTTCCATAATTTCTTAACATTTTAATATGTTCAGCATATTGCAAATTATTAGTTACAATAGCGCCACCATCTCCAAAAGCACCAAGATTTTTACTAGGATAAAAACTAAAACAATTAATATCGCCAAATGTCCCAGTTAGTTGTCCATTAAATTTAGCACCATGACTTTGAGCACAATCTTCAACGACTTTTAAATTGTGTTTTTTTGCTATAGAAATTATTTTATCCATCCTTGATGCTTGGCCATAAAGGTGAACTACTAATATTGCTTTAGTTTTTTTTGTTATTTTTTCTTCTATTGAATCTGGATTTAGATTATGATATTTATCTGGTTCAACAAAAACTGGCTTAGCTTCGTTTGCAGTAATACCCATAACACAAGCAATGTACGCATTCCCTTGAACTATCACTTCATCACCGCGGCCAATTCCTAAAGTTCTAAAAGCTAGTATTAAAGCATCAAGTCCACTGGCTAACCCAACAGCGTGTTTGGCACCTAAATAATCAGCAAATTCAGTTTCAAAATTAGAAACATGCTTGCCAAGCACATACCAACCACTTCTTAATACTTCAAGGGCGGCATTTTCATATTCATTCTGATAAGCTTCAAATTGAAATTTTAGGTCACCAAAAGGAATTTTCATAATAAATAAATTTTAACACAAATTATTTAATTGACTTAATATACCCACTCAAATTTCTCGTTCTTTCTACTAAAATCAGCAAGTAAAACTTCAACCAAACTTTCACACTAAACCTCCTAATTATAATTTTCCACCAGTTTTTAAGGTCTTGTTTTGCCTTAAAACCCTGTTTTTTACTAGAGGTGACGTGTTTATAGTGATAAACAATCGCTTTTTCAGCCAAAACACAATTCATACCTGCTTGTCTCGCTCGCAGTGCCAACTCAACATCTTCTAAATATGCAAAAAAGTCATTTTCTAGTAAGCCAATTTTGTCAAAAAGCTCCTTGGTATATAGGGCAGCCGCAGCGTCTGGGCCAAAAGGTTCTACCATCTTAGTTTTGGCTAATAATTCTGGATTATTTAGCCAATAATCTTTTTCGCTACTGAGTGAGCACTGCAAGTTTTGATCTAGCGCTTCTGCTTTTCCTCGCCAAGCAAAGCCAAAACCCAGTGAATCCAAAGTTTTTTTGTCACTTAAATAAATTTTACTAGCTACCATATCTGCACTAGTTCTTTGCTGAGTGATAATTAATTCACCTAGCCAATGCTGATCAACCACTGTGTCATCATTAAGCAAAACAATATATTCGCCCCGAGCTTGTTTAATACCAGCATTAATAGCCCCGGTAAAACCGGTGTTTTTATCTAGGCAGAGCCACCGCCAAGTGATTTGATAGTCTTTAGTTTGCGTTTTTAGCAGTGTTTGAAATTTTTTTTCTACTTCAATCATCTCTTGTTGACTAGTGTTGCAAGCAATAATGATCTGAATTTGCGACTGATCAAGCTTTGGCTGAAATTTTAATTTTTGCAGAGATACTAAACAATTCTTTAAATAGTCTACATTGCTAAACATAGTGGGGATAATAATTGTAATTAAATTTGACATTTTTACCCCAACTCCTTCTTTACCACCACCCAGCTATAAATCAACACCACCACTGTTGCCACTATTCTACTGGCTGCTACGGCTTCGGCCCCAAACTTTGGTAGTAGCCAAATGCTCAGCGCAAATATAATTATAATTCTAATTATTCCAACTGTAGAAAAATAGTTGGGCCGATCAATGGCATAAAAAACCGCTACTAGTGGCAAAACCAATAAGGTTAAAAAGACATTGATTAGTAGTAATTGCAAAATCCCTACAGCTGCTAAGTAATCAGGACCCAGGGTATAAATAATTAATAACTTGCTCAGTGGCAAGATAGCTATTGCCAACACTAAGCTTAATATAATCAAAATCTGACTCTTCTTTAAAAAAGCTTTGAGCGTTTTTTTGTTTTTGTATCTAGCCACCCTGCTATTAATTACCGTTTCAATCGATGCACCAATCAGGCTAACAAACATCGCAATTCTAACTGCTCCAGCATAGAGTCCGGCACTGTATTCGCTCAGTTGACTTTGCACTAGTAAGACATCTAGATTGTCTATTAGCACAATGCTCAGTGCCGCAATAGCACTATGTCGCCAAAACTGATTGACTTTTTTAGCTAACTGACCTTGTAAAGGCTGGGGTTTAAAAAGTAATGGCTCTTTACTTATGGCTAAAAAGACTAGGGCACTAACTAACAGAGCTAGATAATAACTACTAGTAACCGCCAATAAATTACTCTGCCAAAAGTAAATAATCACTAGAAAGCTCAGCGCTTTCAGTAAGGATTGCAAGACATTGAGCGCTCCCGCTTTAGTAAATTGTTGTTTAGCCACAAAAAGAAAATACAAATAATTATAAAAAGCTAAAAAAATTGCTCCGACTACACTTAGTCCAATCAGTTGGGGATGAGGGTAATTGATTAACTCAGCAATGCTGGGTAAAAAGACTAGGGTAATAGCTAACAAAACGAAGGTTAATAACCTTTGCCAATAAAGCACATGAGCTAAAAAAGCCCCCTGTTTTTTAGGGCGCTGATACCAATTGCCAACAAAGCGCGGAATCAATTGGTTAAAACCCGCATTAATCACTTGGTTAAAAATTAACATTAAGGAAATACTAACCGAGAAAATCCCAAAATCTTTGGGCCCCATGCTGCGACCCAAAAGGATCAGGGCTAGGGCCATTAGAGCAGCACTAGCTAGATTAGCACCAGTAGTAATCAGCGATTGCTTACCAGCACTGGATTGAAAAATTTTATTTAAGATAGACATTAATTAGCTCTTTTTACTCCAAAATATGGGCTTCGCTAGTCTGAAAATACTCAATGGTTCTTCTCAAACCATCTCTAAATTCAATTTTTGGCTGCCAATTGAGTAGTTTCTCTGCCTTGCTAATATCTGGTTGGCGGCGAGTTGGATCATCGGTTGGTAATTTTTCAAAAACAACATCACCTTTGGCAACTTGTTCGTTAATCATCTTTTGCACCAAGAGGGCAGTTTGCAAAACGGTGAATTCTTCATTATTACCTAAATTAATTGTCTCACCAGCCAAATCTTCTTTACTAGCTAACTCCACCAAAGCCTCCACCAAATCACTAACAAAGCAATAAGAGCGACTTTGTTTACCATCACCATAGACAGTTAGAGGCTCTTTTTTCAGCGCTTGATTGATGAAATTGGGTAAAATTCGTCCATCATCAGGGCGCATTCTCGGCCCATAGGTATTAAAAATTCTGGCTAAGCGAATATCCATTTGGTAGAGGCGAGTAAACACCCCACAGATAGTTTCACCCAAGCGCTTACTCTCATCGTAGCAAGAGCGTGGCCCATTGGGATTAACATTGCCCCAATAATCTTCACCTTGGGGATGAACTAGGGGATCACCATAAACCTCACTGGTGCTGGCATAAACTAGACGCGCACTGGGGTAGTGGCTTTGCAAAAAACCCAATAAATTATGGGTACCAATCGAATTGACCAAGTAAGTTTCGATTGGCTGTTTCTGATAGGCGGGTGGACTCGCTGGAGAGGCTAGGTGAAAAAGCACATCAATTTTGGCCGTTTCTGGTCTCTCAGCTTTTAATTGATCAAAAGCCAAGGTTAAATATTGCTCAGTTACTTGACTAACATCGGCTTCTACTAAGTAAAAATCTGGATTGTCTTCTAAATGACTCAAATTCACTCGCCGACCAGTGATAAAGTTATCCACACCAATCACCACCGCGCCCAAACTCAGGCACTTATCTACTAGGTGAGAACCAATAAAACCAGCGGCGCCAGTGATTAATACCGTTTTTTTTGCTAAATAATGCTCAATAATTATGTCTTCCATATCTTTATTCTAGCAAATTTCGCTTGTCAGCGCAGAGCAAAATAGGGATAATAGCAAGCAATGACAGCAAATAATCATACTTATATCGTTATCGCTGCCCACAACGAAGCTCGTCACCTCCATCCTTTACTCAAAAAACTGACTACTATTACTAAAAATATTGTCCTAGTTGACGATGGCTCTAGTGATAGCACCTGTAAAATTGCCAAAAAATATATTAAACACTGCTTAATTAATGACACCAACCTGGGTAAAGGCGCTAGCATGCGCAAAGGGGCTGACTTTGCTTTTAATGAACTCGCTGCTGAGTATGTAATTTTTATGGATGGTGATGGCCAGCACGACCCAAGTGATCTGCAACACTTTTTTGCCCT
>CAYOIJ010000012.1:0-24716 GCA_964404025.1 uncultured Pseudomonadales bacterium | reverse complement strand
ATGGAGCCGGTTGCTAAAAGTGTTGGTTTAGATTCAGCACTGATTGAGTTTACTTCAAAAAATGCTAGTAAAATTAGGCTTTATTATGGTGAAAGTTCAGCCTTTGGTGGACTCAAGGAAATTGCTACTGGAACAGCGGAAACTGTCCACACCGTCGAGCTAGATGGCTTAACAGACGGTACTAAATATTATTTTAAGATTAATGCAGTAGATATAGATGGTACGGAATACGAGGGAGAAATTCACTCATTTGAAACTCTGCCAAGACCAGAAGTATCTGATATTGAAATTACTCAAGTAGTGGGGACAGCCCAGACAACACTTTTATTGCGCTGGAGTGCTAATACGGAAGTTAGTTCAATTGTTACTTATTTTCCTTCTGATCGGCCAGATTTAGCTAGGGATGAGGTTAATATTGCCCTTAAAAGTGGTCGGCATCGTATGATTTTATACAATTTAGAACCTCAAAGAAATTACACTATCATTATTCGTGGAACAGATGTGGCTGGCAACGAAGCTGTTAGTGAGCCGCAAATAATTACTACCGCTGCAGATACTAGACCACCTCAAGTTGTCGATCTCAATGTCGAATCAGAGATTATTGGTGAGGGCGAGGAGGCCAAGGCACAACTGATTGTAACTTTTAAAACTGATGAGCCGGCCAGCTCTCAAGTTGAATACGGTGAGGGAACAGGTACCAGTTATTCACAAAAAACACAAGAAGATGGAGCATTGAAAACTAATCATTTAATTGTTATTTCTGGTTTAACCCCTGCCAAAATTTATCACTTGCGCGCTATTGCCAAAGATGAAGCTGTCAATCTAGGTGAGTCATTAGATAAGGTAGTAGTTACACCTAAGGCTACAGAAAATGCTCTAGACTTAGTATTAAGCAACTTGCAATTCGCTTTTGGCTTTTTAAATGGAAATTAATAATGAAAAAAATTAAAAAATATATTTGTTTTTCTAAATTCTGCAAAATAATGCTGTCTCTGGCACTAGTTATTGGTTTAATTTTGGGTTGGTTACTTTTTAATGCTAAATTACGATCTATAGAAAGACACGTGGAGGTGACCTTTGTGAGTCCTCATCAGGCCTTGGTTTTTTGGAAAAGTAATAGTCAGTCCTTGGGTTATGTTAAATCTGGTTCGAAGAAGTATTGGCGTAATACAAAAATTTATCAGACTAGTAGTGAGCCTGGAGATGTACATGCGGTTTTATTAGAAAATGTTCCGATTGAAGGCTTATATATAAGTGTTCATAATGATAATGACAATATTTATTATTTTCCAGATGTTATTAAAATCCACTACGAGCCTGAATTAATGGAAAATGACTTATGAAGTCCCAAACAATTAACAGCTCAAACACTAGCAAGCAAGTGACTTTAGAGATTAAAGATGTTCGCAAGACTTTTAGTATTGGTGACAATGAAATAGAAATTATTAAAGGCGTGAGTTTTAATGTTAGACAGGGTGACTTTGTCATTGTTTTTGGTCCTTCTGGTTGTGGTAAAAGTACAATTTTAAATATTTTGTTAGGCTTGGAGCCTCCTACCCAGGGAACAGTCAACTTTCTCAATAAAGATCTTTATAAAATGTCAGAGGATGATCGAGCCCAAGTACGCAAAAAAGAAGTGGGTACTGTTTATCAGCAATCTAATTGGATCAAGGCTTTAACAGTAATGGAAAATGTATGTTTCCCCCTTACCCTACAAGGAGTTGATCAAGAGGAGAGGCGAAAATTAGCCGAAGAGGCATTGGCGCTTGTTGAGATGACTAAAGCTATTGATCAGGTCCCAACTGAGTTATCTGCTGGCCAGCAGCAGCGAGTGTCTTTGGCAAGAGCTTTAATTACCAAGCCTAGTTTGTTAGTGGCAGATGAACCTACTGGTAATTTAGATTCAAAGTCTAGTGAGGACATCATGGAACTTTTTAAGAATTTTAATCAAAGAGGACATACTGTGGTGATGGTTACTCATGATCTTGAGTATCTAAAATATACATCTCGCTCAATTCAAATATCTGATGGAGAAATAGTAGAGGAACACAAGGCCAATGCAGAAGCACTCAAAAAACTCTCAGTTTCTAAACGTGGCAATATCGATCCTGCAAAAAAAATTGACAAAAAAGATCAGGTAAACAACGAAGAAAATGATAAAAAAAATTAATATTCAACCAGCTAAGATTGTCAGGTTTTTGAAAAACTCTGTAATTGAACTCTTATTACTAATCAAGTTTTTCTTTCTTTTAGCAGTAATGTCGGTTTTTAGTCTTGTTGACCTAATTTACAGAATCCTCTCAATTATTCCTGGTTTAAGAAAATTTTTGAAAAAGAAAGTGAGCTTGAGAAAGAAAATTTTAGATTCAATTGATATTGTTCGTGAAGGTGAGATGACTGGTAGAGATATTATCGTTTTGGCGACTAAACACTTAAAGGTGAAAAAAGCACGAACAGCTATCACTATTGGGGGCATGACCATTGGTTTTGGTTCAATTATCTTCTTGCTATCACTTGGATATGGATTTGAAAGATTAGTGGTTTCTCGCGTGACCAACTTGGGTGAAATGAAACAAGTTGACCTTAGCATTGGCCAAGCGAGTTCTCTAACCTTTAGTGATCAAGTAATGAAGCAAATTCTAGAGGTTGAAGCAGTAGAAGAAGTGTTGCCAATTGTTTCTTCAGTGGCGAGAGTGAGCTATCAAAATTCTGTTTCTGATGTTGTAGCTTATGGTGTGACCACCCGGTTTTTGACTGAATCAGCAACGCGACCGAGTAGAGGTTCTATCTTTGAAGACGAACAATATTCTGCTGAAGAATTTTTAAAAATGCAGTTAGAAAAAGAAAAACAAGAAGCAGAATCAGCAGAAGAAGATAAAGATGGTGAAGTAGCTGGAGCAAGCATTGAGGTGAAGGATGCAATAGCTATGGGTCAAGAGAGTGCCCAATTAAGCTATTCAATTTATCCCTTAGTTTGGAAGCCAGTTTATGAAAGCCCGTCGCCTAAGGCTGAGATTATTGGTTACACTAAACGCCAGCCAGGAGAACAGCGAGCTACTGAAGTTTGGGGTCAGGCTCATCCTGCCGATAAAGAAGCTAATTTAGTTCAAGATTCAAACGGTAATCAATTTAGTACCTGGATTCTTGACGATTTTCCATTGTGGACAAAGAGTTCTTGCGTGGCTCAAGATTCGAATTGTGTAGATGGTGAATATATTAGTTTAAAAGAAGCTGCTCATCAGGCAGTTAAAACTGGCTACATCACCAAAGATTTTGTTACTTTGGAAAGATTTAATATTGTTTCTATTTCAAAACCAGTGTTTGTAGAGGGACAAAATTTGGGTGAAGTTGAAGTCAATGTTAAAAACGATGATTGGTATCAACTTTATAGTCAGCCCAAAGCCTCTTCTTCAATGTTGCTGCAATTTACTAAATTTATTGAGCCCGCAACAATGACAATCAAGGCAGAACTGGTTATTGGAGAAATGTATTATGGGAAATATGGTGCAGTTGCAGAGAATGCTTCAGGAAGAAAACTCGGTTATTGGTTAAAAGCAGAATGGCCAGTTTGGGAGCGAATTGATTGTGGGGAGGGTTGCGACCAACACTTTTTGAGTAAAAGAGATAGTAATCAGCTGCAAGAAAGCACTGTGGCCTATATTCGTGCAGAGGATTTAGAATTATTAAATTTACCTGTTAGCCTTGTTCGTCAAGGTCAAGTTTTGGGAGAAAGCACAGATGCAAACACAGAAGATGACGAACCTGTAATAAATCTTGCTACGACTAGTAGTAGTCTAACAGCAACGGCGTCAGCTAGGGTTACTCAAGATGGGGACGCTGACATCAATAGTTTGTTGGCAGAGTTTAGTGAAGATGAAGATTTGGAACTAGTTGAAATTATATCTCAGCTTGAAGCAGTCAATAGTATTGAAAAAATAATCATGCCCTTTAGAAGTGATGCAAAAAAAATAGCCTTAGTTAACAAATCAATGTTAACTTTATTAGGCATCGACGAAAATTCAGCACTTGGTGAAAGTTTTAACGCCACTTTAGTTTTTGATAGCAAATTATTTAATCAATCAGAATCGCTGATTGAGTCCGACGAGGTGGTGATGACCATTGCGGGAGTTTTACCAGATGATAAAACTCCGGCCTTCTATTTACCATTTAGTGATGTTAAGGGCACGGGTATTAGTAATTATTCTCAAGCAAAAATTATTATTGGCGACCAAGATAAACTGGCCGCAAGTAGACAAGAAATTGAGGCAATGGGTTTTCGCACTAATTCAGTAGTAGACACAGTAGAAAGAATAAATAACTTATTTAAAAGTTTGAGACTGGGGTTATTAGTTTTTGGCTTAGTGGCTTTAAGTGTGGCAGCCTTGGGAATGTTTAATACTCTAACCGTGTCTTTACTAGAAAAAACTAGAGAAGTGGGCTTAATGAAAGCAATTGGTATGAAATCTGAGGAAGTTAAAATGCTGTTCTTAGCAGAATCAGTAATTATGGGTTTTTTTGGTGGAATTCTGGGCTTAATCTTTGGTTTTTTACTTGGTCAAGTCTTGAGCATAGTTTTAAGCAGTATCGCAGTAGCCAGTGGTTTTGATCCGGTTGTGGCTACCCATATCCCTCTCAATTTAGCTTTAGCGATTGTTGGTTCTTCTTTCTTAATTGGGGTTGGCACAGGCTTTTATCCGGCTTATCGGGCTACTCGCATTTCAGCATTGAATGCTTTGAGGTATGAGTAAATGATCTTGATTTACTTATGATTTAATCATAATCAGCATCATTTTAAATTTTTGATTGGCTTTTAGTTGATGAGGCTCGTTGGCAGGCATAAGTAGCATCTCACCTTCTTTAACAGTGTGATTGTTTCCTGAGACAGTGATTTCTGCCACACCTTCTGTAATTAAGACTAAAGCGTCAAATGGGGTGGTGTGCTCACTGAGACCTTGACCTTTATCAAAGGCAAAGAGAGTAACAGTGCCAGTTGCTTTTTTAGAAATTTCTTTACTGACGACAGAACCATTTTGGTATTGAACAGATTGATTAATGTTTTGTGGACTAGTCATAAAGTTATTATAACATTCAAAAAAGTGCCTCCACCAAGAATCGAACTTGGATCTAAGGTTTAGGAAACCTTCGTTCTATCCATTGAACTATGGAGGCTATTTGCTCAATTATTCTTTGTGGTCGGAGATGGCGGACTCGAACCGCCGACCTCGGCGTCCCGAACGCCGCACTCTAGCCATCTGAGCTAATCTCCGTGATTTGGCGCGCTCTTATTTTAGATTAATTGCGTATAAATTAAAGGGCGAGTCAGGGCTGAAGCTGGTATGAATAATTACCTGACTACCATCCGGCCAAGGATAAATAAATTCATCAGCAAATGGACCAGAATATAGAATAGTGTTGTTGTGACCATCATATTCCATAATTTGTACTTTACCATCTGCTACATACAAGAGGTGTTTGGAGTCAGGAAACCACTGCAAGCTATTTAGCTTAACTCCCGTGTAGTAATTGCTAAAGTTTATAGCTGTTGTTTCTTTGTTAGTAAGGCTTTCAGCCTGAAGTCGGAGAAAAGCTTCGGGGGAGGCTGCGAGTTGACGCATTTCAGTAGTGAACAAATCATCGTTTAGTAGTTTCTTATCAAGATAAGTTAATTCGATTTCACTTTCCTCTATTTTTATTTTGTTCAGTTCATTCTGTATGTCTACGTCGTTTGACTGATCATTTTCACTAGGCACTAAATTTTGTAAAGGGAAGCTGGGCCGCAATTCTTCACTTAAGACTAGAAAATTTTTGTCTTCTTCTCGATCATAAACATAAATATTTCCTGTTTTTAACTCTCTTTCTTCGCTTTGATTATTGGTTGCTGGCAAAGGGGGAATTAAGTTGTCTTCCAAACTCACATCGGCGGTAGCTGTATAAAGTAGACGTTTTTTATCTGGTGAAATATAAACATTTTTGGCTGATTCACTAGCAATTTTTAATACTTCTGGAGGAAATTTTTCTAAAAACTGACGCTCTTTTTGGTAAATTTCTTCTTCCCAAGTAGACAAAGTGCTGCTTCGCAGGTAAGAGATATCGCTTTGTTCTAGTAAAGAGCTTTTTTTATCAATTGACAGTAAAAATTCTTCGCCACCCAATTCTTCGTCAATTAAAATCATTATCTGTCGGCTATCGGGTGACCAAATAACATGGGCCCTATCTAGCTTTAAGCTTGGAGCGTCATCGGTAATTTGCCTTGGACCACTTTGTAAGGATAAAAAATTACTGGTCAATTCTAGTAAATAAAAACCATTATTAGTTGGGGAACTAGCTTGATTGACATAAAAAAGAATTTTTTGACCATCTGGAGATGGATGGATATTGCTCACACCGGTGAAAGTTAAAGGTAGCAAGCTGGGAGCCGCAGGAAAGAGATTGGCGTTAGTTTGAGTCACCAGTTCTTTTTGCACCAATAAATTTTTTTGCCAAACAGAATAGCCTTCTTTAACAATTTTGACCAGATATTCTCCAGGATCAATATAGATGGTGTCGTCTGTAGCTGTCACCAATCGATTGTTAATAAAAACTTGAGCTCCAGTAGGAAAAGAATTAACATTTAATAATCCGGTGTTGGCGACAACACCTTCTTTGGTAAGGCGCCAATTACCACGCGCATATTGAATAGCTAAAATGCTACCAATAATCACAAAAATCACTGAAAATAAGCTATATCCTAGTCTGGTAGTGAAGACTGCTTCTAGTATTTTCTTGCATCGCTTACCAGCTCTTTTTGAATTTTTTTTATCTTTTTTAACTGCCATTTAATAAAACCTCTGGGCTAATAAATATTTTGTGCCTTGTTCTTGGTTTAGTCTTTGACTATTATATCAATTAGATGCAGAAAAGTCTTGATTTTGAACAAAAGCCAAAAAAACCCTCACTATGGCAACGTTTTGATTGGCGCCAGGCTTTAGCAATCGATTTGGGGAGCAATGAAGTTCGCATTTTTAGAACTAATCGGGCCAAAAAACAAGAAATGGAGATTTTAACAATTGATCAGGCTTGCGTGGCAATTAAGCGTTCTAGTCGGGGGAGTAAGTTACGTGTTTTAGCTGTTGGTAAGGACGCCCTGGAAATGAGAGAGAGATTGGGCGATGAAGTAGAGGTGGTTTTTCCAATTATAGCTGGACGGATTATCGATGAAGGCTTAGCTAAAACCCTACTTAAAGAATTATTAAAAAGAGCTCTCAAGGTAGATAGGATTTTACCTTTTGTAATTAGTCCAGTGGTGGTAGTTACAGTAAGAGCTGGTACTAGTGAATTTTCTCGACGCAGCCTCAGTCGTTTATTTTATGATTTAGGAGTCAGTGAAGTTCATTTGCTAGCAGAACCTTTAGCGGCCGCCATTGGTGTTGGTGTCCCGATTGCTGATGCCACTGGGGTATTGTTGATGCAAATGGGGGCGAGTAGCATTGAGGCGGCCGCCCTAGCCCTAGGTTCTATTGTTAGTTTTCAAAGTAATCTCTGGACGGGGACAGTTGCTGGTTGGGAGTTGGATGAATTACTGCGCGCTTATTTAGTGAAAGAGCATCATTTGTTAATCACTTTAGAAGCAAGCGAAGAACTAAAAAAGAAAATTAAAATTGATCAGGAGGATGATTTTTTAATTAAATTATTGGGTAGGGACCTGCTTAGTCAAAAAGCTAAAACACTTAATATAAAAAATGAAGAGTTGTCTAATGTGTTAGTGCCAGTATTGAAGGACTATTTGTTTTTGATTGAGCGCCTTTTGGAAGAAATGCCCAATGCTTTATTGAGTGACATCTTAGATCGCGGGCTACTTTTATCTGGAAATCTAGCAAAAATAGCTGGTTTAGATCAGTTTTTGGCTAAATCATTAAAAATGCCAGTGGCCTTGGTTGATGATCCAGACTTAGCAGCGGCTACCGGCGCCTTGACAGTTTTAGAAAATTTAGATTTATTTAGGGCTAGTTTGGCTTAAGTTTTAAGTGAAGCGAGTTTGGCCTAAGCCTCATTTTTGACCTTTAGCCAATAAGGATTTTGCCGACACAAGACTTTCTTGGCCACGAGATTATCCGCCAGTAATACTTCAACAGCTTTTTCTAAAAAAATAGTATTTTGTGAGCCTTTGACCAAAGCTAGGTCTCCTGCTTTTAGATTTTTAAGGAGGGCTTCACCGGCCAACTTGCTATCACTAAAAGTGGAGACTTTGCGTAATTTACCTTCTTTTTTGTTTATTTTTTCTTTTAAAATTGCTAGAGCATACTTTTCCATCAGTGGTCCGACCAAATAAAGTTCAGTAAAATCTTTTACTAATAATTGAGTTAGAGCTTGGTGAGCTAATTTAGCTTCTTTACCCATTTCGCGCATATCTCCCAAAATAGCGACTAGGCGCTTAACTCTCTTGTCATTGGCTGCCAATTGACTGGAAAGTCTAATCATTTCTAACATGCCTGAGGCATTGTATGAGCTATCGAGTAGATAACTATTTTTTTTGCCAAGCAATAAGCTGCTGCGACCTGCTTCTAGTTGCCAATATTTTTCAATATTATTTTTAATTTCACTCAGATTAAGTCCTAATTTGAGTGCCAACAAAATAGCACTAGCCAAAGCAGCACTATGGTGTTGACCAACAATGAGTTTGGATAAGTTAATCTCCAAATTTCGACTACCTGGAACTTGTTTCTTTAAATTATTATTAATTTCAAAGACAAAGCGACTGCCATCCAAATTTACTTGCCAATCACTAAAGCGTAGATCTGCTTCAGCTTTTTGCCCAAAACTTAAAATTTCAGCTTTAGTTTCTCGACTAAATTGCCAAATGGCAGAATCATCACGGTTAATAATTGCCAAACCACTATTTGATAAGGACTGAGCTAGCTTGCTTTTTTCTTTAGCGATTTCTTTAATAATAGCAATGTTTCGTTTTTGTTCATCTGTCTCTGTAAGTAGTGCATCAAAATTTTGACTATGAACAGCTTGCGCATTGAGAATGATGGCTATTTGTGGTTGGACAATACTTAATAAATATTCCATATTTTTTGGGGGATAGGGACTATCTATGCCCATCTCAACTACATAAACATCAAATTGTTGCCAATTAGTCAGCACTTGCCAAGGAGCAAGCAACATTAAGCGTGCCCAATCAAGTGTCGAATAATCTTTAACTTTCAAGCCCAAAATATCTAGGGGTATGCCCGATTCGGAGTTAGCTTTGCTACTAATTTTAATTTTTAAACGCCCTTTATTCTTCCCTAAAGCAGCCAAGACGGCTAATTGACAACTAGTTTTGCCGGCACTACCAGTAATACCGACAATTTTTGCTTGAGGGTTTTTTTTGAGTTGCAATTTAGCAAAAAAGCGCAGGTAGCTAAGCACTAAAGGGGCTAATTTGTTTTTCATACAATTTTTTTCTTGTTTTTTACTAAATCATTATTTTTCTACTCGATCATTTGTTTAGCAAATCATTAACTGCTGTTTTAAATTGTTGACCTCGATCCTGATAATCTTTAAACAAACCAAAACTAGCGCAAGCCGGGCTAAGTAAAACAATATCACCTTTTTGAGCCCAAGCTTCTGCTTGTTTAACAGCTACTGACATATCATTACAGTTTTTAAATTGAGGGAAATCTGCTTCTTTTAAATTGCGTTTTTGCCAAAGAGCTTGTAGTTCTTGAAGAATTTTTTTGCCGGTTGGGGGAAAGAGTAAAATCGCTTTAACCCTTTGTTCAATAATGGTTTCGATGTATTCAGCAAAATCCAGTTTTTTATCAGAACCTCCAGCCAGCAAAAGCACTTTTCCTTGAGTAAAACTACGAATTGCGGCACTACTAGCTACAGGATTGGTAGCAATTGAATCATCAAAATATTTAACACCCTCTATTTCGGCCACCAATTCTAAGCGATGAGCTAAACCCTTAAAGTTAATAATACTGTTGCGTAAACTTTCTTGATTAATTTTAAAAATTTGCGCAACAGCGATAGCGCTCAAAACATTATATAAATTATGTTTGCCAATTAGATTAATTTGATCAACATCCATAATTTTTACTAGTTTTGAATGGTTACCGATCTCCCGCCAATAAATTTGCTGATCTTTAATAAACAAGCTGTATTCGCTTGACTCACTTTCGTCTTCAATAGAATGACGTAGACGATGATTGTCTCTTACTGCACTAAGATTAGCTAATTTATTGCCACCAGCCAAATGAGGATTGTAAACCAACCAGTCATTAGGGTTTTGGTAGCGGGTGATGGCAGTTTTTGAAGCGAAATAACGATCAAAATCGGCAAAATAGTCTAAATGCTCAGGAGTGACATCCAGCAATACAGCTACTTGAGGACTGGCCTTCAATTCAGCTAGTTGGTGAGAGGAAAGTTCAGCTACTACTAGAGTGTCTTGATCGATTACAGATAAATAGTTAAGGGCAGGGCGACCAATGTTGCCTACTAGAACGCTTTTTTGACCAGCTTCACTCAAGATGTCAAAAAGTAACTGACTAGTGGTGCTTTTTCCCTTACTACCAGTAATACCAATAATTGTTCCTTGGCAGCGATCAAAAAAAAGCTGCATGTTGGAACTGACTTCTAAACTAGGATTTAACTCAAGTGCCTCTTGAATAGCTGCTAAAGTAATTGGAATGCCAGCAGTTTTAATTAAGAAGTCAAAATCTTCCAAGTGTTCAAGATAATGGTCACCAATTTTCCAGTTTAAGTTTTTATCTTGTCGACCGATTTTCTTCCATTCAGGAAAATTAGCCCACAATATTTCAGTAGGGGATTGATCTGCTAAAGTTAGGGTTTGTTCGGGAAACTGTTCACGCAAGTAGTAGTAAGTGGAAAGTCCCTCTCTGCCTAAACCCAAGATGATGATGCGACTTCCAGCCAAATTAGACATACTAGCTATATTTTAGCATTTTTTACTCTTGCTTTGTGCTATGATAAAAAAATGAAGCACTCATTGTTTCAATTGCCGATTTATACGGCTAGTTGGCAGGAATTTTGGGAATTATTGAAGAACAAACTAGAACAAGTAGGCTCAAAAGATCTGTTACTAGTCTTTACTCCTAATCCAGAGCAGATAGTCCAAGCGAATAAAAGTCAGGATTTTTTTAAAACTCTCAAGAGTGGAGATATTTTGTTGCCAGACGGAATTGGTTTACTTTTAGCTAATCGCTTTATTCGTTTTCGCCAAAAAGTGTGGGCTTTTTTTAAGTTTTCAGCAGGTAAAACAGCAATACCAGCAAAAATCACAGAAAAAATTACTGGAGTGGAAACAGCAGACAAATTACTCATGGAAGCAGCTAAAAAAAATTATGCAAGTTTAATTATTGGTGGACGCAATTATGCTGAGTTTTGGGGTAAAGAAGGGGGAGAGTATCAGGGGGAAATGTTTGAGGACGAACAGAGCTTGATTCAGTTAAAGAAAAATCTATATTGGACTGAAGCTTATCAGGATAAAGAAGAACCTTTGCCGGTCGAAAACCAGGCGCTAGAGAAAATTTTAAAAAAAATTAAGCCACAGCTAGTTTTTGTAGCTTTAGGTGCGCCAGATCAGGAACAGTGGTTACTAGACTGGCGCGCGCGCCTTGAGCAAGCAGGCGTCGTGGTGGCAATGGCCGTTGGCGGTTCTTTTGATTTACTATTTGGCCGAATCGCGCGCGCCCCTCGTTTCTTTCGCAGTTTAGGTTTGGAATGGTTTTGGCGTTTACTACAACAACCGTGGCGCTGGCGACGTCAATTGCGCTTAGTACAATATCTTTTTTTAGTGAGACAAGAAGCTAAAAGGTGGCAAAAGCTTCAATAAACTGAATTAAATCGACTTAGTTGTCTTTTAATTCATCTGGATTAACGCCTAAGAGCCATAAAACAGCCTCTTTTTTATAGCGACGATCACCACGAGAGTTAATTCTAATCGCTGGCAACTTACCACGCTTACCCCAGCGCTTAATAGTGAGAGGGGAGACTCTTAGTAAGTCGGCCACTTCTCTAACTGTTAGTAAATCTGGGAGATTCTTTATATCAAGTTTAGCCGCATCTTTAGCGCGACCAGTTTTTTTATCAAGGTCTTCACCTAGGTTTGGATTAATGCTTGGGCTATCGCTCATTTTACCTTTCTCTGGCTTTTTTTATTAAGCCTATAAGACTTGTTAATTTTAGTATTTGTTCGATCTATTATGATCTATATTCAACAATAGCAGACTAAGACAAATTAAGTCAATAAGCAATTTCCTTTGCTAGATTTAAATGGTAATAAGTAAGCGGTTTTTACTTTATTTTTTTGCTTTAAGAAATTGAGGAAGAATTTAGTATCCTATAGTTTTTTGAATTGAATAAAAACTATCCTATAACTTTTTAAAGATTATCAAACTACTACAAAAAACCCCGCCATGTGACGGGGTTTAATTAGCAATACTTGTGCTACTAAATGCTTTCGAGCTTATTTCAGCTCAACTACGCAACCAGCTTCTTCTAGCGCTTTTTTGGCTGCCTCGGCATCTTCTTTCTTGGCGCCTTCTAAGACTGGCTTAGGGGCTGATTCCACGAAAGTTTTAGCGTCGCCCAAACCTAAATCAGGCTTGAGAGTGCGAACTGCTTTGATGGCGGCAATTTTATTGCTACCAGCTTCTTTGAGGATGACATCAAATTCGTCTTGTTCCTCAGCAGCAGGAGCTGCAGCAGCGGGACCAGCAGCCATCATCATAGGAGCTGCGGCGCTAACACCGAACTCTTCTTCGAGGGCGCTGACCAGTTCAGAAACTTCCATTAGGGAAAGTTCTTTGACTGCATCAACAATTTTTTGCACTTTGGCGCTTAATTTCTTAGCTTCATCTGCCATTGTGATCCTTTCTGTTAATTAGTGGTTTAACTAATTATTAATAATTTAATACTTCATATTTAATAAATTTATGCTTTTTTATCAGCAATAGCCTTGAGTACATAGACTAAATCTTTACTCTTGGCAGTTAAAGTGTTAACTAAACCTTGACCCGGACCTTTGAGTCGCTGAATTAGCATCACTATTAATTCATTCTTACTCGGTAATTTGCTGAGTTTTTCAACTTCGCTAAGAGACAAAACCTTGTCTTCCATAAAACCCTGTTTAATGCTGAGTTTTTTATTCTCCTCATGAAAATTAAAAAGAGCTTTGAATCCAGAAACTGCATCCTCATAAGAGAAAACAATAGCATTCATACCAGTTAGAGATTCAGTTAATTTACCCTTGCCAATAGCGATATCGATCAGGGTATTTTTGGTGACAAACATTTCACCACCGGCTTCTCTGAGAGAATTACGCAGACTGGTTAAGTCGTTAACGCTACTGCCTGAGTAGTCAACAATCACCAAAGATTTAGCACGGTCAATTTTTTCCTGAATAATTTTTACTTGTTCTAAATTATCTTTACTAGGCATAGTTCCTTTTTATCAATTTTTAATTTAAAAATAAGACCTGTTACTTGGCCAAAAACTAGAGAAAGGGAAAAAAGAAAAATTTTTACTTCCTCGGTGTGATGATTAAGCCCTGAGGCCCACACTGTCTTTGGACAACAGGGAAATTATAACAGAGAATACTTGGCTGACAAGGCGCATTTACAAGTCTTTGTTAATGGGGCATAATAAAAATCAGATGAAAGAAAAAAAATTTATTCCTAGACTGTTTTTAGTAATTTTAACTTTTTTATTCTTGGCTAGCATTAGTTTGCTGTCGAGTCCCAATGTTTTAGCTAAGAGCTATGATATTGAGCAAACTCAGATTGAAATTTTTCTTGAAAGTGATGGTTCAGCTAGAGTTATTGAAAAGCGCAACTTCAATTTCCAAGGTGATTATCGCTTTGTTTATCAGAAGATTAACTATCAGAATGATCAAAGTTTGTCTCAGTCGGGTCGTGGTGAAGCATATTTATTTAATGATTTCGAGCTTTGTGAGGTTGATCGCAGTAGTGGTGTCTCAAAATTTGATTGCTATCAGGCATTGGACAAAGATCGGGTTAATCTAAATGATGCTCGCGAGAATCCAGATAATACTTTTTATGTGGAACAGCGAAATAGAGAATATTTTTTACAATGGCACTATCAAGCCAACTATGAAATTAAAGTTTTTGAGCTTCGCTTTGAAATTGAGAATTTAATTACTGCTCAAGAAGATGTTGCTGAACTCTATTGGCAGTTTGTTGGTGATGATTGGGAAGTGCCTCATGGTCCGGTGGAAATTACTGTCTATTTGCCTCCGAACTTATTAGCTTCACAGCTTCAAGGAGTTCGAGCTTGGGGGCATGGTCCTTTGTCTGGGATGATTAATATTGATAGTGTGCCTGGAGAAAACGCTTTATACGCGGTTCATTTTGCAGCTAAGCGTCTAGAGGTTGGTCAGTTTTTGGAAGGGCGTATTATTTTGCCGCTAGACATTTTTCTTGATACTGAGGATTTGGCAAGCGGTAATTTAAGTGCCCAGGAAATTATTAAACAAGAAGAAGAATTTATTGCTCAGACCGAAGCAAAATTAAAGCGAGAGGAATTTTTGGCCAAAATTTTATTTTTCTTCTCTTTACTACTCAGCGTCCTGGGTTTAGTTTGCTTTATTAAAAGTTTGTTGCGTCATCTTAAATTAGCCAAGGAAGAGCGCTTACAAGTTTTACCAGGCATGTGGGAGCCACCTAGCGATTTAGAACCGGCTTTAGTTCACCAGTTGTTGCATAAGAGCAAGAAGCTCAGCCCCACAGTTTTTACGGCTACTGTCTTGTCTCTAGTGCATAAAAAAGTGTGTCGGATTGTGCGCAGTGATAAAAAAGAGGGTTTTTTAAAAAAAGACTACCGCTACTTTTTAGAAGCAACAGATAAATTAGATCGGGTGGACTTATCAACTGTAGAGCAAGAAGTTTATGATTTTTTATTTAGCAGGGTAGCGAGGTTATATAGCACTTATTATTATGAGACTGATCGTAAGTGGCTAAGTGAACAAAAATTTAATCAACTTTGGCGTCGAGCTAATCCTAAGGCCAGTCGTGAAGATCTACTAGCAGCTAGAGATAAAGCTAGAAAAAATTTAGATCTAAAAAATATCGCTAAATACACCAAAACTTATGCCAGTAGTAGTTATACCTTTTTTAAAGGTTTAGAGACAAAAGCTTTTAGTGCTAATTTAGCTAAAGGATATTTTGACCCCAAAGCTCATCAATACGCTGTTAGTTTCAATAATTTTAAATTATTAATAACGCCGGTTCTTAGCTTTTTCTTAGTTATTGTTTTGGGGAATTTTCAATCAACGGTTAGTTCTCTTATAGCTGAGGCATGGTTAGATTGGTCTTGGCCTTTTATTATCGCTAATTTGACCCTGGGTTTTAGTGCAGCCATAGTGATGCTAGTTTTGCAATATAGTAGTGAAAAAAGAAGCAAAAAGGGGCATCTTGAAGCTGAACAGTGGCTATCTTTTAAAAAGCATTTAAAAGATTACAAAAAAACCAAAAATTATGCGATCGACTCAATTATCCTTTGGGAGAAATACTTGGTTTATGGCACTTTATTTGGAGTATCGATGAAGGCTCTTTCTCAGTTGCCAGTTAAATTTAAAGATTGGTCAGAAGCTGATCAACGCTCCTTGATGACTTATTGGGGAATGTCGAGTGTTAATTTGAGCAAGTCTGCCGTACTTGATATGAGTAATTTTAATTTGGGTAGCATCAGCCACTCACTCAATTCACTAGGCAGTGCTTTTCAAACTATTAGCAGTGGAGCCTCACGCAGCTATGGTGCCAGTGGTGGCGGATCAAGCGGAGGTTTTTCTGGAGGTGGTGGCGGTGGAGGTGGAGGTGGTGGCGGTGGAGCTGGCTAATAATATGGACCTATCTTGATAAAACAAGTTTTTAATTATAAAGTACAGTTATTAGCTTTAAATTAAGGAAAAAATATGAAAGCTGTTATTGATATTAAAAAACAAAATTGGACTGGTTGGGCGGAGGAACAGCCAGAGGCAGAATTTTTTTCAGTTGAGCTGGAGAAGGGAGATTTAATAGAGCCCATTAAATGGTTGGAGAGTTCTAAAATAAATGTTCAAATTGAGGAAATTAATGATGAAAAAGTTGTCATCAGTGCTTTGGGAGTTGTGCTTAGAAACGAAAATGGCGGTATTAATTTACTAGGTGGACGTCAGAATCAAAAGATTGAGCTAGAAAAAAATGTTCCTGTAAAACTTAGCACCCCAAGTACAGATATGGGTGTTAATTTTTCGCTCACTCTAAAGGAAATTAAAGCATAATTTCTTATGCTATAATTACTTATCAAATGTTAAACATTATCTTAACTACCAGCACTACTACCAGCCCCTAGCGGGTATTGTGTGATGGTGTTTAGATAATTGACCAAAAAACGCAAACCCGCAATCAAGGCGGGTTTTTTGATGGTAATTATCTACAAAATTCATTAAAATGATTAATAGACAAAGATGGAAGGACTTATGAATCAAGAAGAAAAATTATTCGCCCTGCGTCATAGCGCAGAGCATGTATTAACGCTAGCTATGGAGCGACTTTATTCACCCAACAAGAAGAATCAAGGCTTAATTAAAACTGCTAGTGGGCAGTTTAAGTTAAGCAAACCAGCGATTGTGAAGGCGATGGGGCCAGCGATAGCTGATGGTTTTTATTTTGACTTCGATTTATCAAAAGAGGCAGAAAAAGCAGGTTTTCGTTTAATTGAGGCTGATTTAGTTAAAATTGAAAAAGAAATGGCTAAGTTAATTGCTCAGAATTTACTGATGGAGAGAGTGGAGCTGCCAATTGATTTAGCTAGGGCAATTTTTTATGACAACCCTTATAAACAGGAGTTATTGGATGAATTAGCTCAATTAGATGCTAGTCAAACACAAGTTGACCAATCTTCACTGCGCCTTGATCAAGAACACGACCTAGTTCGTCCAGGGATAGTTAGTATTTATTTAACTGGCAATGCTCAACAAATTAAAGCTGATAAAGAATTGCTGGGGGGTTTAGATTCAGCTAAGTTAAGTAATAAAAAAAGCCAAGTTGATTTGCAAAGTTTCGCAGATTTATGCAAGGGGCCTCATGTTGAAAGCATTGGTGAAATCAAGGCCTTTAAACTACTGAGCATTGCTGGTGCTTATTGGCGAGGGACAGAAGACAACAAAATGTTAACTCGCATCTACGGAACGGCATTTACTAAGCAAGAAGATTTAGATGAATATTTAGCCAATCGTCAATTAGCGCTAGAGCGCAATCATCGTAAAATTGGTAAAGAAATGGGGCTTTTTACTGTCATTAGTGAGATTGGACAGGGTTTGCCAGTTTGGCTGCCAAAGGGTTACGCGATGCGTCGAGCTATTGAAGACTATATGATTAAATTTGAACGCAGTTTCGGTTATAGTCATGTACTAACTCCACATATTCATCGCAAAGAATTGTTTGAAAAATCCGGACATTTAGGTTTTTATGATGAAAATATGTACCCACCGTTGACCTATCATGAAGAGGGAGAGGATTCAGCTGCTGATGAAACTTATTATCTAAAGCCAATGAACTGTCCAGCAGCAATGATGATTTATAATCTCAAGCCCCATAGCTATCGTGAGCTGCCATTAAAAATGGGTGAGTTTGGCACTGTTTATCGGCGCGAAAAATCAGGTGAGTTACATGGTTTGCAGCGAGTGCGAGGTTTTACTCAAAACGATGCTCATATTTTTTGCACAGCAGACCAACTCAAAGAGCAGTTTTTAGAAGTCATGGAAATGTTAGAAATTTTTTATAAAGCAGTGGGTTTTGACAACTATAAGTTTCGTTTGTCGATTTCTGATCCAGAAGATAAAAAATTTCAAGCTTGTGGTTCGCCAGCTGATTGGCAACAAGCTGAAGCCACGATGCGTCAAATTTTAGACGAAGCTGGAGTCGAATACGAAGAGGTTAAAGGTGATGCTGCTTTTTATGGTCCTAAGCTCGACGTTCAAGCGATTAATATTTTTGGTAAAGAAGATAGCGTTTCCACCATTCAAGTTGACTTTAATTTACCAGAGCGTTTCGACGTTAGCTATATTGATGAAAAAGGTGAAAAACAACGACCCTTTATTATTCATCGAGCCCTAATTGGTTCTTTTGAGCGCTTTTTTGCCTTCTTAATTGAGCATCACGGTGGTGATTTTCCTTTATGGTTTGCGCCAGTGCAAGCTAAACTATTACCAATTAGTGATAGGCACTTAGCATATGCTCAAACAGTGATGAAGAAACTGTTAGCGGCGGGAGTAAGAGTAGAAATTGATGACCGCTCAGAGCGCCTACAAGCCAAAATTCGTCAAGCTGAAACAGAAAGAGTACCACTTATGTTAATTATTGGTGATCAGGAGGTAGAAAAAGAAGAATTGAGTTTGCGTACTCGTGCTCAAGCTCAAGATTTATTACCCGAAGGTTCAGTTAAGTTAGAAAAAATAATTGATGTAGCGACAGCACTTCCAAAACTCAGCTTATAAAGATAAGCTGAGTTGTTGTTTATTTTTCTTCTTCTAATTTGCAGTCGACTTTGATTGCAGGTCCCATGCTGGGGGCAATAGCTAGTTTAACAAGCTTATTTTTTAAGGATTTGATAACAGTCATTAAATTTTCTTTGAGTTGCTTATCATCCATGCTGACTTTACCAATTACCAGATGCATAAGAGGGGCTTTTTTCTCAGTTTTGAGTGTAAAAGCTCCAGCTTCAATTTCTTTTTTCTTAACTTCTGGCTGAGGAGTGAGCGTGCCATTTTTGGGATTAGGCATTAAGCCTTTAGGTCCTAAAATCCTGGCAAGCTTAGCTAGCTTAGGCATTAATTCTGGTTTAGCCAAAAGCACATCAAAGTCAATTTCGCCTTTTTCAATATCTGCTAATACCTTGTCATTAGCAATTACTACTTTGACATCTTTACCAGTACTGTGAGGTAAGGTTAGATCGGTGCTAGTACCAACTTCTTTAACTACAATGTGAGCATCGATAGAGGCATCAAACTTAGCGTAAGAAAATTTTTTAACTAGAGAAATAGCCTTTTCAGGACTATAGGTTTTGGTTTTATCTAATTGAGCTCTAACTGCTTGATATTTTTTACCGCGAACTTTTTTAGACTTCTTTTTTTTCTGAGTTTTTTTAGCTTCAGCACTATCTTTTTCTTCAACCTCTTCCTCAGTCTTATCTTTTTTGCTAGCAGTTTTTGATTTAGCACTAGCTTTTGATTTAACGCTTGGCTTTAATTTGGATTTTTTATCAGATACTTTTTTAGTCTTTTTCTCTGTTTCCTGTTCCTGATCAGTGACTTTTTCTTCAAGCTCGATTTTTTTGACATCACTCTCAGTTTGAGTCATGTCGACATTTTTTTTGCTTCCCATAATTCCTTTCAGTAAACGTGGTGTTAGCGACCGGGGTAAAGCTTAAGTCTACCACGTTAATATTTATTAAGTTTTTATGATTTTTTAATCAACAATATCAACACCCATGCTTAGTGCAGAGCCCTCAACAATACGAGTTGCAGCCTCAATATCTTGGGTATTAAGATCAGCTAGTTTCTCTTCAGCAATTTCCCTAACTTGAGCTTTAGTTAATTTACCTTTGTTTTCTCTGCCAGCCAGTGAACTACCTTTTTTTAGCTTAATTTTTTGCTTAATTAAGTCAGATACTGGAGGCAACTTGAGAACAAAAGTAAATGAACGGTCTTCGTAGACAGTTATTTCTGCAGGAATGACTTGACCGCGCTTATCTGCACTTAAATCATTATACTGTTTGATGAAATCCATCATGTTAATGCCTGCTTGACCAAGAATAGGACCTACTGGAGGAGCGGGAGTAGCATTGCCAGCTGGTAAGTTTAGTTTTAATATTTGTTTGACTTTTTTTGCCATTTGAATACTTTCTTTTAAACCTTTTTGACTTGTAAGAAATCTAGTTCGACCGGAGTTTCTCGGCCAAAGATATTAATTAAAACGGTGACTTTACCTCTTTCTTCGTCAATTTGATCAACGGTTCCTAAGAAATCATTGAAAGGACCATCGGTAATGCGTACTGCCTCACCATCAACAAAGTCAGCTTTGTATTGAGTGTCACTTTGCTCAGCATATTCCATGATTGCCTCGACCTCACTTTTTGGTAGTGGAGTGGGGCGGCTACTCATCCCTACAAAGCCAGTTACTCCTTCAGTAGTACGAATGGCTAACCAAGCATTATCTGTCATTTCCATTTCTACTAAAATATAGCCAGGGAAAATCTTTTCACTAACGGTACGACGTTGACCACGTCTAATTTGAATTTTATCTTGAGTAGGAATAAATACTCGTAAAATTTTATCAAGTAGGTGCAGGGTTTCAGTTCTTTGACGTAGAGCTTCTGCCACTTTTTTTTCGTGACCAGAATAAACGTGTACCACATACCAACGGGCTTTTTTATTAGTTGAGTCGCTAATAAAAATTAAATTCTCATTAACTTGCTTTTCACTTTCGACTTCTTTTTTTTCTTCAGTTTCTTTTTCTTTTTTGCTTACAGCTTTTTTCTCTACAGTTTTTTTCTCTGATTTTTTCTTAGATTTTACTGGTTTCTTTGTTTTTGCCACAGTTTCATCGGCTGCTTGAGCTTTAGTATTAGTGGTTTTTTTGCGCTTTGCCATAAATGCCTTTTGACTTGCTTTTTGCGAAAAGTAATTATACCAGATTAAACGAAAACTGCCATTAGCTTTTGAAAGATAAAATCAAAGAGTCCTACGTAGAGGGCTAATAATAAACTAACAACAATTACTAAGATAGTGAGATTTTTTGTGCTCTCTTTATCGGGCCAAGTGGTTTTGCCGAGCTCGGTTTTGACTTCAAGTAAATAATTTTTAATTGCTTGCAACATAGAGTGGCATTTTATCACAAATCAAGTTTTTTATTTTCTGGAATTGTTACTTCTTGTTGTTGAATTTTTTGCTCTATTTCGGCCTGTCTTTTTTTTGATAAACCAGCTTGATCTTTCTTCTTTTTTGAAGCTCGTTGCGGGTCTTGAATTAAACCTAAAATAATAAACACTACAGCAATGATAATGAGCAGACCAGCCAGAGCTAAATATTGCCAATTGAAGCTATTAAAAAAATTATTTAAAGCCGTAGAAAGATTGCTAAAAATAGAAAGACTGTTTTTTTCTGAGATTTCTTTTTCGTCATTTTCACTAGGGACAGTTCTTGTCTCTGCGTCTAGTTTTAGCTCTTCTATTTCACCCGAACTAGTGGCTAATTCAACTGTTGGCTGTGGAGTAGTGCTAGGGGATGATTCTTTGACTGATGCACTATCATCTTCGGGACTAATACCTTTTTTTTCTATAACTTTTGTTACTTGGGGAATAATTGCTGCTTCCTCACAAGTTGGACTTTCAGGGTTGCTAGCTAGTCGACAACGACCTTGATAACAGCGGTAATCAGCCATACAATCACGGTTGGTATTACAACCGTGATTACAAGCATAGGTGTTTATGTCATAGACCTCACTGGGCAAAAAAGGACCTTGGCCAGTTATATTGGAATCACTAATTTGTGTACTCAAGCCAGCAACACTGCCTCGCCCAGCACTGCTGATTAGATTTTGGTCAAAACACCACTGATTGTCGGGTTTGCTAGCTAAACGACAATAGCCATCGATGCAGCTCAGACCGTCTAGACAATTAGTTTGCTGTTTGTTTGGATCACAACTTTCTTGACAATCTCGTTTTTGACTCAGATCACTAGAGCAATAATTAAAGTGTAGCTGAGGACCGATGACAAACTCTTCTGTTTGGTCTTTATAAAGACGGAAATAATATTTTTGATCAGCTTGAAAAGTTAAAGTTTGCCCTCGCAGGTCATGAGTAAAGCCAGTGAAATCGACTAGACTAAGCACGGTGTAAGCATCAGTTTGTTGGCTGTTTTTTGTTGATTTTTGGTAAAAACTAGTAAAATTATGATCCAGGCTAACATCGAGCCAATCGAAATCTGAATATAATTGGCTATTCCACATCAAATAAATGTTTTCACCTAGATCTTCTTTGTTCAAACAAGTGCGAAAATAGTGGAGAAAAAAATCTTGTTCACTAGCGAGTGAGATATTATTGCTTGTTTTTTCATGACATCGCTGACTCAATGATTCTAGTGTTTCTTCTTGATGCCAATGACAATTGAGTGGCGCTACTTGGTATTGGCGAGTTTGCCAAAAATTTTGGCACTCGCTCCACTCGCTGTAGAGATAGTGACACTGAGCAAAATCAATTCCATTATCGCTAATGTAATAGGTAAATTTTTTCAGACTTTGGTCTTGTAAAATATTTTGTCCAGTACCATGTTCATTGACTTGGCTAGTTTGATTAAGCTGCAGAGAAATCGACCCTTCTTTTTGGGGGACAAATTCTAATTTAGCTATAGTGCTAGATAAATTATGACTGGTAAATGGTTTTTTTGGATCAGTACTAATCAGTAAGAGAGTGGCCAAAAAGCAGTCTTGTTCTTTGTCGCAGTCAATTTTTTGAATTTCTGTTTGAACAAGTTTTAGTTGTTTTTGATCAGCGCTGATAATTTTTAAATCTTGTTCACGCCACAAGTTTGGATCAGTTTCCATGTAGAAATGTAATTCAAGTGCATCAACAGTGTGGTTATAAGTGTTGATTTGCAACTCAATTTGACTTGGTTCTTGAGCCTTGAAAAAACTTTGATCAAAAGGGTAGGTATTAAAATCAATTCTTTTGGAAGCGACTAGAGCTTGTTTACGTAAATCAAGGTTTTCATCAACTGATTGTAAGAAGATCAAGCCAAAAAAAGTCGCGCTGAGAATAAAAATAAGCAGCAATACCCCCAAGACAAAAAAAATATATGACCAAAAGGGTTTTTTTCTTGATTGTTGCAGGTAATTATTGTCCATTATTGCTCGTTTCCAGGTTTGTAATGATCTGTACTAAGAGAGCGTAGTCGGCAGTGTCAACTCGGCCATCCTGATTAAGATCAGCCTCTAAACTTTTACTATCAATGTTTAAAAAAGACTCATTCATAATATCAATATCGCTTTGATTGATTGTTCCATCTTGATTGAGATCGGCTTGTTTAAGCAATTCTTCGCTAACAAATGTGTTTTTTGCTTTAGCTAATTCTTCTTGTTGAAGTGCAGTTAATTTTTCCCAACGCAATTGTTTTTGTTGAGTAAAAAAATGGTTGAAAGTAATACCTCCCAAAAAAACAACTAAGAACAAAATGAGAATAATAATTGGCCAATCCATTTTTTGAATAAATTCCGGACAGGACTGAGATTTTTTAGCCATAAAACTAGCATACTAAACTTGAAGGGGGGAGGTCAAGTGCTAAGGGGATTTTTATATCTACTTATGCTATACTCTTTTTCGTTATGACAGAAAAAAAAGTACGTAAAGCAATTATTGCCGATGCTGGTTTTGCCAGTCGATATTTACCAATTACTAAGACCTTGCCGAAAGCAATGTTGCCACTGGGTAACCGGCCGATTATGCAGTTTGTGATTAGCGAATGCATAGAAGCTGAAATAGAGGAAATTATTGTGGTGGCTACTCCAGAGGGTAAGCCAATTTATGAGGATTACTTTAATAACAGTGTTAATCGAATTCGCAAGCAATTGGCTGCTCAAGGCAAAGATGATCGTTATGTGCCAGTCCAAGAAGTTTTAAACTTTCCTAAAATAGCGGTAATTACTCAAGATCCTAGCTTACCTTATGGCAATGGTTCGCCATTTGCGAGCGCTAAAAATTATGTAAAAACAGAAGAGGCGTTCCTAGCTTTTTATAGTGACGATGTGGTTTTTGGCAAACCAGGGGATGCTAAAACTCTAATTAATGCTTATCATCATTCGCCAGATGCTGACGCCATTATTATGGTAAAGGAAACTCCGGGTGAGGAAATTGCTAAATATGCAGCTGTTTCTCTAAAAGACGGTCAATATCGTGATGAGCAAGAAAATGTTTTGGCAGATATTGTTGAAAAACCAGATCCAGCTAATGCGCCCACCCATCTAGCATCTTATGGTCGTTACTTGTTGACTCCCAAAATCTTTGAGTTTTTATCGCCACAAAATGTAGGTAAAGATGGAGAGCTATGGACAGCTGATGCTATCGGTCAACTTAATCAAACTGGAGGCAAGGTTTTGGTGCAAAAATCTGAAGGAGAGTGGATGACTACCGGTGATCCAGAAAACTATTTCAAAGCCCATTTGAAATTTGTAGTTAATAATGAAAAATATGGTCACAAAGTAGCTAATTGGTTGGAAGAATTTAAAGACAGCAACAAAAAATAGTTTAAAGAAAATTTTTTAACAATTTATTTGAAAAAGCTTTTAGAAGCTAATACTCCATTCTAGCAAATTTTTGCGTTTTACAACAGCTGTTTTTTTGTTTCTAAACTTTTTACAATGGGCTTGCTCCTTAAAAACTCCACTTTCTTTTGCAGGGAACTATAGCATTTTTTCCTCAACAGCTTTTTAAAGGGCTAATGGGTTGTAAAGTTTTTCTGTGGAAGAATTTTCGCCTTGCCCACCTGGTTTACCAGGGGAAAGACGCTGGTTTCCTGCAAAGGGGAGTGGATTTTGTTGATTTTAAATAACAGCAGACGGAGCAGGGCTGTTTTTTTTGTGTTTTTTCAATATAATAGTGAAGCATTAATTGAGTTAGTCACTAGCCTTTGTAGCTCAGTTGGTAGAGCGCAGTCTTGGTAAGACTGAGGTCTCGGG
>CAYOIJ010000011.1:0-27082 GCA_964404025.1 uncultured Pseudomonadales bacterium | reverse complement strand
CGACTACGGCTATTAGCACATATTTGTTGCTTAACAGACCAATGCTAAATATTGAACGATCAAGTGAGCGCATGTTAAAGATGTTGACGAGTTGAGTTAGACAGATTACTAGAAAAGCTCCGGTTCTAGCCTTCTCAATCCCTTGAGGCAGCAAATCAATAAACATCCACAGAGAGCTGATAACCATACACAAGACAATTGGAGTTAAAAAGCCCAGCATTTTTTTGGATAAAATGTTTTCATCTTTTGCTCTTGGTTTTTGATTTAATACATCTCCGTGCCCTGGTTCGACTGCCAGGGGGATATCTACCAAACCATCAGTGACCAAATTGACCCACAAAATTTGAGTAGCTAGTAGGGGTAGTGGTAAACCAAAGGCAATAGAAATAATAATGATCAGATATTCAGCTAAATTGGTTGTAATTAAAAAGGCACTAGCTTGCCGAGTATTGCTAAAAACCACGCGACCCTCTTCGACTGCATCAATTAAGGACGCAAAATTATCATCAGCTAAAACAATATCGCTGGCTTCTCTAGCCACATCAGTGCCAATCTGACCCATAGCGATACCAATATTAGCTTTTTTAAGAGCCAACACATCATTAACACCATCGCCAGTCATCGCTACTATATGTCCAAGCTTTTGTAATCTTTCCAAAATTCTTAACTTCATTTTTGGCGTGAGTCGGGCAAAAACTGACACCTGTTCAATTGCTTGATCAAACTCTTGGGGACTTAATTCTTCTAAATCATTTTCCGTCATGACCAAGGAATATTCTCCAACTTGCTCCTCATTTTCAATAATTCCTACTTGTTTAGCAATAGCTAGAGCTGTTTCTTTATGATCGCCAGTTTTCATAATTACTCTAATACCAGCTCTTTTGGCTTTGCTGATAGCATCTCTTACCCCTTTTCGTGGTGGATCAATCATGCCTACGAAGCCGACAAAAACTAAATTATTTATTTCATCTACAGTGATATTTGATTTTTTACTGCTAGTTTTTTTGTAGGCATGAGCAATGACTCTCATGGCTTGAGCAGAGTATTCTTTAACCTTTTCTAAAACTTCCTCCTTATCTTTTTCGTTGAAGTTTTTAATTTCTTTATTAATTAGTTGTTTATTGCAGAATTTAATGATTGATTCTGGAGCTCCACTGACATAAATTTCTTTATTTCCATTTTCTCTGACCGATATAGCCTTAAGTTTTAATTCTTGATCAAAAGGTAGTTGGTTAATAATTTGTATTTTTTTTAATTGTTCAGCTAATTTCGCTTTGTGGCCTAGTACAGTTGCGGCACCCTCAGTAGGATCACCACTAATTTGATAATTAATATTTTTTTTATTATCTTGTTTAATTAAACGCGCTCGGCTATTTAAACTTGCTATGCGGATTAATTTTTTCAAGGCAAAATTTTTTATTGGATCAATAACTTTTTCTTTTTTGAAAAATTTTCCTTGAGGATTCCAGCCAGAGCCAGATACGCTAATACTTTGCTTATTGAGGTAAATTTCTTTAATAGTCATGCTGTTTTGGGTGAGAGTGCCAGTTTTGTCGGTGGCGATGATATCAGTTACACTTAGTGTTTCTGTAGCTGGCAGAGAACGGATAATAGCATTTTTATTAGCCATTTTTCTGGCTCCATAAGCCAAAATGATTACCAACACCACGGGCAAACCCTCGGGAATACCAGACACCAGTGAAGCAACAGCAAAAGTAAAAATATCAGCAAAACTCATACTTTTAGAAAAGTACCCCATTATAAAAATAAACAATGCTCCAAAAATGGAGATGATGGACATTTGTTTGACTAAATGCTCAGTTTTAATATCAAAGTGAGATTTTTCTTTTTTAATCTCTCCCAAAGTTTTAGCAATTTGGCCAATAGCAGTGTGATTGCCTGTTTCTGTAATCACAAATTTAGCAAAGCCACCAACCACAAAGGTGCTCATCCACACATAGTTTTTTCGATCAGCTAAAGGAGTTTTATTTTTTATGGCTTCAATATTTTTTTCTACAGCAAATGATTCCCCAGTTAGAGAAGACTCAACTACTCTTAAATTATGACTCTCAATCAATCGTCCATCAGCTGGGACTCGATCACCTTCTTCTAACAGAACGATATCTCCAGGAACTAAATTTTTTGATGGAATTTCAATTAAATGACCGTCACGGTAGACCTTGCTGTTTGCGACCACAATTTTCTTAAGCGACTCGATAGCCTTATTAGCTTTATATTCTTGAGCAAAGCCGATGACTGCGTCTGACAGAATTACAAAAATAATAACATAGGTATCTATTTTGTGATCTAAAAAATATGTGACAATAGCAGCCAACAGTAAAATAAAAACCAGTAAATTATTGAGTTGATTCCAGATAATTTGAAGTATGAGGTGTTTTGGTTTGTCATCTATAATTTCATTACTACCATATTTATTCTGTCTTTTAATAAATTCTTCTTTACTCAAACCCTTTTTTGGGCTGGTGTTTAGTTTATTTAAAACTTCTTGATAAGGAATTGTGTAGTAGGGATTTTTGGGCATGACTTTTATTTAGTCTAACAAAATTGGGGATTATGAACAAGCGCTGACTCTGGTTTTTTAGTCTGGTAGCTGTTAAACTAAAGTCGCTAATTTATGTTTAAAAAAATATTAGAATACACTAGCCCTTATCGAAAAACACTAATTTTAATTAGTTTCTTAATTGTAATTATGGCGTTGCTCAGTCAAATTGAGCCTTTTATTACCAAAGCCATTACTGACCAACTAGTAGAAAATGAAACTCAAGGAGTTTTTACCCATATTGCTATTTTGTTGGCAGTGCTTTTATTAGTAAAGTTAATTCAATCAGGTCTTAACCGTCTATCTTGGTATTTCACTAATATTTTTGTGATTAAATTTGAATCTAGCCTAAAACAACTAGGTTTTGACCACTTAATGAAATTGTCCCTGTCTTTTTTTAATGAACAAGAGACTGGCAAGGTAATGAGCAAGTTAGATCGAGGAGTAAACCGTCTGACCTCAATTGTTAATAATAGTGGCATGCATTTTATACCCAGTGTGACTACCGCTCTAATTTCCTTTTCAATTGTTTTGTATTATGAGTGGCGAATTGGGGTGTTGACGATTTTAGCCTTTGTGCCTTATGTAGCAATCAACCGTTGGCGTTTTGAAAAAAATAATAAATTGGAGCGAAGGGAATATCGTCTATATGACAAGCAATACGCTCATTTTTGGGAGGTTTTGAGCTCAATGGAGCTAATTAAAGCTTTTCGTGCTGAAGAGTTTGAGAAAAACAAGCTTAGTGGTTTTTTTAAAAAAATTATTAATATTCGCACAGAAATGGAGAAAAATACTAATCGTTCAGTAGCTGGTGACATTATTTTAGAATCACTCAGTTGGTCAATGTATGCCTATATTGTTTATATGACTTGGCAGGGACAAATTACCATTGGTACTTTGATTTTATTAGTAGGTTTAATTCAAATGATTCGCCAACCCTTGTGGCAAATTAACTGGATTTTTTGGGAAGTGAAGAGAGCACAAATTGGCGCTCGAGATTTTTTTAAAATTATGAATGCTAAGCCAGAGGTAACAGATCCTCCTAAACCTATTCCGGTCAAAAACTTACAAGGAGAAATTACTTTTAATCAGGTTTCTTTTACTTATAAGCAAAGTATGCGTGATTACTTTGACAAGTATTATGAAGAAGAGGGTGAAGCTAAAAATAAGTTAGCAAGCAAAGAATCAAAGACAGGTAAAGGACTAAAGGTTCTTGATAAAGTTAGTTTCACTATTGAAGCAGATAAAGTAACAGCCTTTGTTGGGCCTTCTGGAGCGGGGAAAACTACTATTGCTAGTTTGTTGATGCGTTTTTTTGATCCAGATGAGGGCAAGATTTTACTAGATGGTTTTGATATCAAAAAATTTCGCCAGTATGACCTGCGTGCCCAAATGGGTTTGGTGAGTCAAGATGCTCATCTTTTTGCTAGTTCAATTGAAGAAAATCTTAGATATGCAAAACCAAATGCAAGTGAAGCAGAAATGTGGCGAGCTTGTAAAATTGCTCGGGCAGATGAATTTATTGAAAAATTAGATAAAGGTTTAAAGACAACTATTGGTGAACGAGGAGTTAAGTTATCAGGTGGTCAGCGACAAAGATTGTCTTTAGCTAGAACAATTTTGCGTGATCCTAAAATTGTAATTTTAGATGAAGCCACTAGCGCTCTGGACTCTGAGTCAGAAATGTACATCCAGCAAGCTTTAACTGAAGTTTTGAGAGATCGAACCTCTGTTATTATTGCTCATCGCTTATCAACTGTTCAGCGTTCTGACAAAATTATTGTACTCAAAGACAGGCATCTGTTAGAACAAGGCACTCACCAGGAGCTACTTAAAAAAGATGGTTTATATGCAAGTTTATTTAAGATCCAATCTGGTGATAGTGAAAAGCTCAAAGAGTGGGATTTGGTTAGATAGTTTTTATTCTACAAAAAATCTTTTCTATTGTTTTAATTAAATTTTGGTAATTTTCATATCTTGTAGTATATTAAAGATAATTAATGAAAGGACTTTATGTCTCGTCAGAACTTTTTTAAGATTTTACAAAAAGAAGTGGCACGCATCGACGCTGCCAGCGTTACCAAGAGGAAGGAGCACCTTATTGAGGGTTTTACAAAAGAAGCTTCTCCTAAGGCAATTATTAATGGTAAGCCCTATAGAATTTTTAATTCCAATGATTATCTGGGTCTTCGTCATCATCGAAAATTAAAAAAAGCCGAACATCAAATGGCTGAGCTTTGTGGTACTGGTCCTGGGGCAGTACGCTTTATTTCTGGATCCTTTCAAGTTCATCGTGATTTAGAAAAAGCACTAGCTAATTTTCATGGTCAAGATGATGCAATGGTTTTTTCTAGTGCTTTTGCCACCAATCTAGCAGTGCTTTTTAGCTTAATTAAGGGTCAGAGTAAAGATTCTTTAGTTGGAGATGAAGTTTTAGTGGTTTCAGATGAATTAAATCATCGCAGCATTATTGATGGTATTAGAATTGCTAACTTAGCACGTAGTCAAAAGGCAATTTTTAAGCATTTAGACATTGATTCTTTAGAAGAAGTTCTTAAAGAAAATACAAAAAAATTCAAAAGAGCCCTGGTAATTACGGACGGTGTATTTTCTATGCTGGGAGAATATCAGGATTTGAAAAAAATGCGACGAGTTATTAACCGTTATGACAAGGTTTATCCAGAAGGAGTCTTATTGGTGGTTGATGATGCTCATGGAGTAGCTGCTTTCGGCGAAACAGGTCGCGGCACAGAAGAAGTTACTGGAGCTAGGGCGGATGTTTTAGTTGGTACTTTAGGTAAGGGTTTGGGTGCAGACGGTGGATATGTGGTTGCCAAACAAGCTGTTATTGATTATCTACGAGAATCAGCTGCTACTTATATTTATTCAAATTCAATTTCACCGGGTACAGCAGCCGCAGCTCTAATGGCAGTCCAATTAATAGATAGCCAAACTGGTGCTAAATTACTAGCTCGCTTAACTGATAATCTCGCTTTCATTAAAAAAGAATTATTGGCGCTGGGTTTTGAGTTTGCTGCTGAATCAATTCATCCGATTCAGGCAATTTTAATTGGTGATACTGAAAAAACTAAAGTTTTAACTCAAAAGATGTTTGAGCGTGGTTTTATTTTAACTAATATTAATTATCCAGTTGTTCCTAAAGGTAGGGATGAAATCAGAGTGCAAATCAGCGCGAGCCATAACAAAACAGACTTAAAGTCTTTTTTGCAAAATATTAAAGAGGTTGGACAAGAACTGGGCATTATTTAAATAATATAGTCTGATTTTTAAGTTTTAAATGAAAAAGTTTTTAGCAAAAATTTATTATTGTTTATTAATAAGTATTTTTTTATTTTTACCCAAACCCATCTTCGCTCAAGAAATGAGGGGAGAAACGCTAGAGGGACAAGTGGTAAAAATTGTTGAGAGTGGTGAGAATTTAGTTAATGAACAGCACTTCCCCTATCAGCTTTTAGAGATTTTAGTAGATAGGGGTAGTTTGGACGGATCTAAGATTCAGGTGCTTAATGAGTCGGGTTTAGATGCTAATAATTTAAGTGTTGTTAATTATCGAGCTTATGGGATTGGTGACCAATTAAGAATTTATACAGATTTTAATCAGGAAGATGAGCGTTTTTTTGTCATTGAGGGCTTGGTTAAGCGTCAAGCTTTATTGTTTTTGTTAATCTTATTTGTATTGGCAGTTTTATTAGTTACTGGACGGTTGGGTTTGCTAGCTCTTCTTAGTTTATTAATTTCTTTTTTAGTTATTAGTAAGGTGTTAATGCCAATGATTATAGCTGGCCAATCACCTTTTTTATCTGCCATGCTTAGTTCACTCCTAATCATTCCTGTTAGTTTCTACTTAACTCATGGATTTAAGCAAAAAACCCACAGTGCTGTTTTAGCAACCATTATCTCTTTACTAATTACCATGCTTTTGGCTTTTTATTTTGTTAACTTAACTAATTTAACTGGTTTTGCTAGCGAAGAAGCAGCCTTTGTGAGCACCCTGAGTCAGGGTCAAATTAATTTATTAAGTTTGCTGTTTGCTGGAATTATGATTGGTGCCCTGGGGATTTTGGATGATGTAAGTATTGGTCAAGCCTCAGTAGTAGAACAATTAAGATTGACTGACCCAAAACTAAATTCCTGGACTTTATTTCTTAAAAGTATGAAGGTGGGAAGAGACCATGTTTCTTCAATGATTAACACCTTAATTTTAGTTTATGCGGGTTCAGCTATGCCCCTGTTAATTTTGTTTTTTGATGGTCAGCATAATTTTATAGATGTAATTGAACTAGAGATTGTTGCAGAGGAGATAGTTCGAACCCTAGTTAGTAGTTTGGGTCTAATGCTTGCAGTGCCTCTTACCAGTTTTTTAAGTGTTTTTGTTTTTAAAGCTAAAGAGAGCTTGGATTAGTATTTTGTTGAGCGAGATCAAAAACTATTTGAGTTTCATGCTTGTTTTTTGTAGAAAATAAATGGTTGTCTATTTTTTTATAAAGGTCAATCCATGATTTCTTTCTTTTTTCAAAATCTTGAAATTTTTTGGAAAATTGAGAATGATAGCCTTGCATCTGCTCAGTAATTTCAGGTGTTTGATTGCTTATTTCTTCGCTATTTTTTTTTGCTTCTTGATGTTCTTTTTCTTCTTTTTCAATTTTATTTATTTGATTTGCAATAAGTATCTTAAATTGAGTGAGCACTGATTTTTCAAATTTTTCAGTTAGACTAGTAATTTCAGAAGCATTATTTTTACTAGCCTTTTTTGTTAGAACCTCTCTTTGTGCTAGCTGAGCAAAAACCACTGAAACTAATGGATCGCCAGGCTCTCCAAACTTTTTTCTGAGAAACAGGGCAGCGATCTGCTCTTCAGCTTTGTTAAGTAATTGATTAATTTCTTCTTGAATCAAGTCCATTAATGCTTCACCATTATAAGACAAGATTTTCATTAAGCTTTGACTGCTTGATTCCAATTGTTCATGAAGGTTTTTTAATACAAACAAGGGGTTGTTTTCTAAAATTAGAGAGCTTTGCAATAACTCTAAATCAGCTGGCACTTCTTTTTTCCATTCTTCTCCATACCAATTATTTGCGTACTCTACAGATGAAATATTTTCTTTCATCAAACCTTTCCTATGGCTTTATTGCCAAACCCATCACAAGCGATGGATGTAGTTAATAGTTTGCCGTGGAAAAGCCTAGAAAAATCGCTTGATGCTCGTCAAGGTTGATTTGGGCTGAAGATCGGACTTATTTGTAATTTTTATTAAAACAAACTCACCGTTGCGGCACAGTCACGGATTTACACCGTGTTCCACAGCAGAAACAATTTAGCAAAAATAAGCTCACTGAGCAACTGGTAATTTATTCAATCGGTAAGCTTTAATTAATAATTTTTGAAGAGTTCTTTGTAAAATTAAGTTAACCCTGTTAACTGTATCAAAATTATTGCTTTCTCCCTGGAAATAAATAGGCTTGCCATAGTTGATTATGTAGGCTCCCTTGCGATACCAAAGGAATAAATTTTTCTTGCCTCTAATATTTATAGTAAATTTTTTAATCTTTTTTGGATTAACGCAAATACTAATGGGGATAATTGGAGCTTTAGTTGTCAGAGCCATACGAACAGCACCAGTTTTTAGCGTTTTCATTTTTTGGCAATTTGGGCTAAGGCCTCCCTCTGGAAAAATTAAAACTGAGCGATTTTTTTTAAGCAAAGTAATTGCTTTTTTGAGAGCTATTTTTCCAGAATTAGGGCCTACCGAAATATGTCCTGCCCAAGCAATTAGCTTATTTAAACCAAAAATTTTAAAGACATCCTCTGTGAGTAAGGCGTGGACCGGTTCCTTAATACTACTCATTACATATAAGGGGTCTAGAGTACTGGGGTGGTTGACAGCAAAAATCTTAGCTCCTTTGGGTAGTTTCTCTTTTGATTTAATCTGACGTTTTAAATCAATCTTAGTATAGAGACGGGCTAGCGAACGACCGAAGAAATATAGAAAATTTTCTAAAAAATAGTGTTTTTTCATTGTGATGGCTGGCTTATTAAGCCACAGCTTAGCTATAAATGCAAGTTTAATCAACTAAGATTTTGTAAACCTTTTGACTAATGGAGGCTATAACTTCAGCTTGTTTTTTTAAATCTTTTCCTCTGGTCATCACGCAAAGAATATATGGCGCAGATCTTTTATAAATAATTCCACAGTTGTGTAATTGTTTTTCATTTGTTTGTGGGTAGGTTCTAACACCATACTTATGTGCAACTGAAATTTCACTTGGTAAATATTTTGTAAGACCGTCAGCAAAGGTTGTCTTGCTCATTAAATCAAGAGCTTGATTGGATTTATTAGCTGAAAGATATTCACTATTGTAAAGAATTCGCAACATACCAGCATATTCAATAACATTAATAGTGTCTATTTCCGATAAAATTCCTAAATACAATTCAGTTTGGGCCAGGGTGGGTTTAATATTTTCTTTTTCGTAATATTCGGTTAGTAGAGCAAGAGAGGTGTTGTCAGAGTTAACAATCATAATCTCTAAGAGTTTTTGAACTGTGTAGGCTTTACCCAGTATTAAGGTTTTTTCAAAATCTGGGTCACCAAATAACAGTGTTTTTTCTTGGTATTTTATTTTTTGATTTAACAACTCTGGATTATTCTCAGCGTTTTTGTAGTAAGCAATTAAAACAGGAATTTTTAATAAGCTGCCGCCATCAAATCTAAATTCACCATTAATACTAAACCACGGCCCATTATTAAGATCGCGAAAATAGACAGCTGTTTGAATGTTTGAGTCTTTTAAAAACTTATCAATTGTTGATTTAAATTCATCAATTTTTTTTAGATTAATATTATCTTCTTTGGCGTAGGGATTTAAAAATTGCCACTCCGACTCCTGCGGGGAGTCTAGAGAACAGGCTGTTTCTTGGCAAGGTTGCCGATATATATAAATAAGCAAAAAAATAACTGATGAAAAAATCAGCAATCCAAAGAAGATTAAAATCAATTTTTGTTTCACTCAATTTTTTATTGTAGACCTTTTGTCTCAAGAATCAATCAATAAATTAGCTAGGCTTGAAAGTAAATTATGAGAAGTTTAGAATGAAACTATATGAAAAAAAATATTTTTCTTTCTTTTTGTTGTTTGTTTAGTCTCGTTTTCTTCAACCCCGTTAATGCGCAGCGTCCAGGTGATGAAGCCCCCCAGTTGCCAAAAGGAATGATGCCTAATGCTAATCAGGCACAGCAGCAACAAAATACTCAAAATCAAGCTGAGGACCAAAAGCTACGTGCTGAGAATGTTTTGTATGATGAAATACCAGATTTTTCTAAGGAAAGTGATTATTCTAAGCAAGAAAATCGGATTAAAGATGCCATGCTCATAAAAGATGAAGCTAAGCGCTTAACTGTTAGAGAAGCAGCAAAGATTATTAGAGAAAAAAATAATGAAGTTAGCGACCAGGTTCAATCCTTGTTGCTAGAAAAATTCCAAGAGGGAAACCGAGTTGGGGGCGGAATTGCTGAGCGGGTGAGAACTGTGGCTCAAGAACAGTTGCAAACTCAAGAAGAAATAAAAAGCAGGTTAAACCAATTAGAAGAAAGACCAGCTTGGAAGCGCTTTTTCTTTGGTCAAGAGAGAGGCATGGTTGTTGCAGTGGATGAAAGCCTAAAAAAACAAACTCAACAACTTAATGAATGGCGAGAGCTTTTAGAAGATCCAAGCTTGACTGCAGAAGAACGCTTGGCGATAGAAGAAACACTGCTAGAATTACAGGCTCATCAAGAGTTAGTTGAGGCTCATGTTGGCAATGTTTTGGGGGAGTTTAATTTGCTTGGCTTTTTTAGAAGAATGTTTCGTCATTCTTAATTGTTAAGAGATTCTTGCAGAAACACTTGTAATCCACCCCAGTTATCGCGGCCAGCTTTAGGAATCAACACAGAGCCATTACTGCTAGTGCCAGCATTTAAAACATTCTCTGTACTTAAGTTAATATTTTTAATCTGAAAATCATTAGCATTGATTAGTAGTGGGGCAAAATATTGTAAGCTTTCTAAATCAAAATCAGTGTAAACATGTTGACTGACCTGTTTAAAAAATTGAGGAATTTTACTTAAAGCCTTTAGGTCAAAAAGTTTTTTTCTAATTCCGCTCATTACTTCTACCTGGCGCCGGCTTCGATCGAAATCACTGGAGCTATGTCGAGAGCGAACATATTTTAGTGCGTCTCCTCCCTCCATTTTTTGTAACCCAGCTGGAAAATAAATACGCTCATAGCGACAGGCAAATTGACTTTCCAAATTAAAGCCACTAAGTGTAGCGGTTAGATGAGCGATTTCGTCATTGCTGTAGCCACAGGGGTCGAGCTGTTTTCCTTCAATTGGATACCATTTATCTTCAAAATCTTGTGCAACTTCAATCTCAATTCCTCCTAGTTCTTTACCAATTAGACGTTGAAATCCAACAAAATCAACAGCAATAAAGTATTTGATGTTGAGGCCAGTTATTAAAGACAGAGTTTTTTTGCTGACCTGACCAGCACTAATTATTGGCTCCTTACCAGTCATATTAGAACTAAAAATACTGTTAATTTTTTGATAATTGTTATTTAGTTTAAGCTCTAAGTCTCTTGGCACTGATATAAAAGATAAGGTTTTTTGTTCAAAATTTAATTGTGCAATTTGGATAACATCAGCCAGCATTCCTCCTTGATGACCAACTCCACCATAGCCTAGAAGCAAGATGTTTAGCTTTTTTTTATCATTATCCTCAATTTGGCTATCATCCAAAGTGCTCAAGATATCAGCATTAAGTTGATCTAATATTTCTACTTCTTCATTTCTTTTCTGACTGAAGTGTTGATAACTAAGCACACTAAAAGCAGCAGTGGCGGCAACAAGTGCGATAAAGAAAACAGTGAATAATATTTTTTGTTTCTTATTTAATTGATAATAATTGTTGAGTAATTTTTGCCAGTATTTTTTAAACATGAGTCTTTTTAGTATAACCTAAGTGATATAATAAGACTATGTCTAGTCAATCTTTTTTTAGTTCAAATAATATTAGCTTTCCTTATGATCAATTTCGTTTTCCGGGACAAGCTAGTGATGAAAAAATTTTATATATTACTCGTGAACACTCCATTTTTTTGATTATGCGGCTGTTGTTTGTGTTTGGAGTGGGTTTGAGCATTATTTTAACCACTATTTTGCTGAATAAAACCATTAGCTTAGTGTTTACTACCAATATTTTCCCAATTATTGTTTTAATTATGATTTTGTTTTTTTCTTTATTTATTTTAATTGGAGCTTGGTGGGTTTTTGTTTTATGGAAAAAATCTATAGCAATTGTTACTAATAAGCGACTAATCAAGTTTATCTATACCACTCCAATCAATCGCTACAATATGAGTTTACCCTTAGACATGATTGTTGATACCAGTTGTCATAACAAGGGTTTTTTAAGTTCTTATTTAAAAATTGGTAGCATTACAGCTCGCTCTAGCGCTAGTAGCTCTGGCTTGGCTACTGCTGACACTTCTCGAATTAATAAAAAATACTTTTATTTAGAAAATATTAAATATTTTGAAGATTTACAGCAATATTTAAATAAGTTAATTGACACCCTACACAAAGAGCCAGAAAGACTAAGTAAATTTAGACCTTTTATTCCTCACTTGAAGGGTGAGATGAGAGAAGAGTTTTTAAAAAATAACTATCCTGAGTATGCAAAAAAAACTGAGTAATTATAAAAATTTTAATTAACTTTAAATTTAAATTATTCTAGTTTTAGCTTTATAATCTAGCCAAGTTTGACCATATCTTTCAGCATAGTTTTTTTCTAAAAGCGGCACTCCACTAATATAGCGAAGTAAAACAGTGATATAAATAGGGCTTATTAGGGCTAGTAATGCCCAATTGCCAAGGTTAGGTAAAAAATAGAAAAACACACACCACCAAAAAAGAATTTCCCCCAAGTAATTGGGATGACGAGAATGTTTCCACAAGCCACTTTGAATAAATTTACCCTTATTTTTTGGATTATTTTTGAATCGATATTTTTGCCAATCGGCTATGGTTTCAACACCAAGCGCAATTAGAGCTAAAACAAAAAATACTAATTGCCAAATACCAATTTCGTTTTCATTTGACTCTATTAGAGAAAAACTCAAAATAAAGCTTAAGCTAATTACAAAAATTGATAGAGCTTGTAGCAACCAAAACTTTAAAAAACTCCAAAACTTTTGCCTCATTTGATTGAAACGTTGGTCTTTTTTAATTTTAAGAATTCTACTAAACAGATAGCTTACTAATCTAATTCCCCAAAGACTAACTAATATGGTGGGTAAAATAAAAAAAGGTTTCTGCTGGCTTTGCCAAAATAAAAGATTAATTACAATAATAAAAGTTATTCCATAAGCTAAATCAGTTAATTTATCGGTTTTAAAAGCATTGGCGACCAGGAAAAATAAAATTTGACTAGCAAAAATTAATAAAAAAAGATAGAAAAATTGATTGAGCATACTAGCATTATAACAGCCCTCTTCTTTTATCGATGCAATATTGATTGTTTGGGCTTTTCTTGATAGGCTGATCAAATAATGTCTAAAAATAGGGAAAATAACGCTAAACTAGATTTATCTGCAGACAAAAAAACCGTATTAAAGCAAATTTTGCATTGGCAAGAATTTCAAACCAACAAACAAGCCTATTTAACAGTGGGTGGTTATGCTGGAACTGGAAAGACTACTTTAATAGCTATTTTGCGTCGCTTACTTTACAAAAAAAATCCAAAAACAAAGGTAGCTTTTGCTGCTTTTACTGGAAAAGCTGCTCGCGTGTTGAAAAATTATTTAGAGGAATTTGCTCTACTTTATAAGCAGGACTCTATAGGTACTATTCATTCTCTGATCTACAGCGTTATTGAAAACGAACAGCAACAAATTGTTGCTTGGCGCAAAAAGGATAGGCTCAAAGCAGACTTAATTATTATTGATGAAGCTTCAATGATTGACCAGAAGATTTGGTCAGATCTTTTATCTTATCAAATCCCCATTCTGGCAGTTGGAGATCATGGTCAATTACCCCCGGTTCATGGATATTTTAATTTAATGAAAGAGCCAATCTTGCGTTTAGAAACGATTCATCGTCAAGAAGCCAGTAACCCTATTATTGATTTGTCAATTTTAGCTAGAACCAAAGGTTATATTCCAGTTGCTAGTTATGGACCTAGAGTGAAAAAATTCCTAAAAAGTGATCCAGAAACTGCTGAATTAATAGATAATCATTTACAAATGGCTAACCAAGACACATTGATTGTTTGTGGTTACAACAACACCCGTTTGCGACTTAATCAATATCTGCGCTCTATCAAAGGTTTTGAAGATGAACAGCCACAAGCTGGAGACCGAGTGATTTGTTTGCGCAATAATCATCAAAAGCAAATTTTCAATGGCATGCTGGGAACTATAGAGAGAATTAGACAAGCTGATGATAAGTTTTTTGAGTTGAAAGTGAATTTTGATGACCAAAGCTTTGTTTATGAGGGCTTGGCTGTGGCCAAGCAATTTAATAGTGCTAAGACCATTAGTTTTAACAATCAAGACCGCCAACTACTTAAAAAGGCTGATCTCTTTGATTTTGCCTATGCCCTAACCGTTCATAAGGCGCAGGGCAGTCAAGCAAGCAAGGTGATTGTTTTTGAGGAGCGTTTTAAACAAATGAGCGACGAAGACTGGAGGCGTTGGTTGTATACTGCCATTACTCGCGCTGAAGAAGAACTGATTCTTATTGGTGATTAAAAAATTATTAAAATTTGCAGTTTTTAAAACTAATTAATTTTTTTAAAGATTGCTGTATATAATGAGTTGAGCATGAGCATTCGTATTAATAAATTATTAGCAGATTTAGGCTTGGCTTCTCGTCGTGGTGCTGATCTTTTGATTAGTGCTGGCAAAGTCAAAATTAATGGTAAGAAGGCTAAATTAGGAACTAAAGTAGATTTAAGCCGTGATCAGTTGGTGGTTAATGGTGAATTAATTAATACAGAAACAGTCCAAGCAGTGGTGGCTGGAGAAAATTTGGAATATTGGCTGCTTAATAAGCCTCCGGGAGTTATTTCATCTGTTAGTGATCCCGCTGGTCGCAGAACTGTGATGCGTTTTTTTGCAGACAAAACTCAAGCTCGTTTATATCCAGTTGGTCGTTTAGATTACGACTCAGAGGGTCTATTGTTAATGAGCAATGATGGAGAATTAGCTCATCGACTCACTCATCCTAAATATGGCATAGAAAAAGAATATTTAGTTGATGCAAACGGTATTTTTAGTCAGGATAAGATAGTTAGACTAGAGCGAGGAGTTTTACTATCTGGTAGGCGAGCCAAAGCAGATCAAGTTGAATTAATTCAAAAAAATGGTCGGCATCTAGAATTGAAATTTATTCTTCATGAAGGCCGTAAGCGTGAGGTAAGAAGATTGTGTGCTAGAGTGGGCTGGGAAGTACAACGCTTGGTGAGAGTGCGTTTGGCTAATTTAGAATTAGCTAATTTGAAACCAGGTACGGTGCGTAAATTAACTGATAGAGAAATTAATGATTTAAAAAATAGTGTCAAATTAGTTTGACTAGAAATAGCTGCTGGTGAGAGCAGAAAAAAAACCAAAAAAAATTTATAAATTTAATAAAGAAACGAAAGAAGCAGCTGTTGAAAGAGCTGCTTATAAGTGTGAGTGTTGTGGAGTAGAGCTTAACAAGAAAGATTCACAGAAGGCTGAGGTTCATCATTTGTTACCGATTTGGGTGATTTTGAATTTTTATCCAAAAATGAGTGCTAGTGTAATTAGAAGTTTAGCTAATGCGGTAGTTTTATGTCATGATTGTCACTGTCTACTTCACCAAGAAGAAAAAAAAATTAGTAAAAAATATCACGAGTGGGCTAAGAACTTGAGGTTTTTTAAAGCAAGTTTTGCTGATTTGGGGGCTAAAGAATTAGTGCTTAATTTTTTGCGAGACAGAATTGATGTATAATTAAGGTCTTGAGTAAAAGCAACAATGAAACATAATTTTAAATATTTGATTTTTGATTTTGATGGCACTTTGGCTGATACACGAGCTGTTTATGCTCTGTCTTTTAATAAAATTCATGCCCGTTTTGATTTACCAAAAGTTAATCAAAAAGACTGGGCTAAGTTTCAATCAAGTAGCATGAAAGACCTTTGTCGAGAATATAATATTGGTCCAGTTAAGTTATTAAAAATAGCTAAGGCTCTTAACAAAGAGATTGGGCCATTAATAACTAGGACTAAGTTTTATCCTAATATTGAAAAAACTTTGTTTAAATTAAAAGAAAACTATCAGTTAGGAATTTTAAGTTCTAATGAATTAGATAATATTAAGGCTTTTTTTGAAGAGAAAAATTTACCTCTCAATAAAATATTTTCTTTTTGGCGATGTGAAAAAAATTTGTTTGGTAAAGATCGAGTTCTTAAGTCTTTGATTAAGGAATATCAACTCGACCCAAAAACAGTTCTTTATTTTGGTGATCAGGTTCGAGACATTGAAGCTTGTCAGCGTGCTGGCGTGCAAGTAGCAGCAGTGAGCTGGGGCTTTGCGGGCGAGGATTTACTAGCTAGTGCTCAACCCAATTTTTTACTTAATAATCCAAACGAGATTTTGGATTTATTATCTTGAGTTAATTACTGTGCACTGTTAATTTCATGCTCAAAAGAGTATAATTCATCTTTTGATTTCAGAAAGATTTATGGAAATTCGTAATGTCGCGATCATCGCACACGTTGATCACGGAAAAACTACTTTAATTGATGGGATGCTTAAGCAGACCCATGCTTTTCGTGATAATCAAGCTGAAATGGAGCAAGAAACCATACTGGACAACAATGACTTAGAGCGAGAAAAAGGTATTACTATTTTAGCTAAAAATACTTCTATTCATTATCAAAGTTTGGCTGGTGAAAAAATCAAAATTAATATTATTGATACTCCTGGTCACGCAGACTTTGCGGGCGAGGTGGAGCGAGTGATTAGTATGGCTGATGGGGCTATTTTGTTGGTTGATGCTGCTGAAGGCCCACTACCTCAAACTAAGTTTGTTTTAGAGCAGGCTATTGAACAGAAATTACCCATGATTGTTTTGATTAATAAAATTGATCGTCAAGATGCTGAACCAGAAAGGGTTTTGGCTCAGGTTGAAGAGCTTTTTTTAAGCTTGGCTGACAATGCTTCTCAATTAGATTTTCCAGTTTTATATTCTGTTGGTAGAATGGGTAAAATTTGGTCAGTACTCCCTGTTGAAGAACTGGGACAAACAGGAGCTTTGGCAAAAAAAACAGGCGATCTTCGACCCTTATTCGAAGAAATTGTGCGCAGCATCCCCGCTCCTCAAACTAAATCAAAAGCTGCTTTTAAAATGCAAGTATCAACCCTAGACTTTGATTCATACAAAGGCATTTATGCCATTGGTAAAGTTACTCAGGGTTTGGTTAAACAAGGTCAGCGTTTGTCAATTTTGCAAGAACAAGAGAAAGTTGGCGAAATGAGTGTTGCTCATTTATTGGAAAGTGATGGCTTAGAGAAGCTAGAGATTGAACAATCTCGTCCTGGAGACATTATTGCTATCACTGGTCTAGACAAGATTGCTATTGGTCAAACTTTAGCTGCCTTGGGTGAAACTGAGGGTTTCCCTATGATTAAAATTACTGAGCCAACTCTTAAAATTCAAATTTCTGCTAATACTTCTCCGTTTGTCGGTAAAGAAAGTGAGTTTTGTACAGTGCGCCAGTTAGCAGAGCGTCTTAAGCGTGAACAAAAAACTAACTTGGGATTGCGTATTGAGCAAAAAGAAGGAGGAGTTTTTGTAGTGGCTGGACGTGGAGAGTTGCACTTGTCTATCCTAATTGAGACCATGCGTCGAGAGGGTTATGAAATGGAACTTGGTCGTCCACAAGTGATTTTTAAAGAAATTGATGGGCTTAAACAGGAGCCAATTGAAGAGCTAGTGGTTGAAATTGACCAAAGTTTTGTGGGAACCATTACTGAAGAGCTGGGGAAGCGTCATGCTCAATTACAAGCGAGTTCTACTAACCATAAAGGGATTAGTAGAATGACTTACCAGATTAGTAGTCGCAATCTTTTGGGATTTCGCACAGAGATTTTGACCAAAACCAAAGGTAATGGTTTGTTTACTAGTTCTTTCTTGAAATATGCACCACTACAGAGCAGTAAGTTGAGGTTGAGAAATGGGGTTTTGATTGCTACTGAAGCTGGGATGGTGACAGCTTATGCGCTGGAAAGTGTACAGCAGCGAGGTAAAACCTTTGTTATTCCTGGAGAATATGTTTACGAAGGACAAATAGTTGGTTTGTGTAAGCAAAAGGGTGATTTAGACGTTAATGTTTGTAGAAGTAAAAAACTAACTAATTTTCGCTCAAATGCCGACGTTTTGACAGTGCTTAATGCACGAGTTGATTTAAGTCTTGAACAGTGTTTAGACTTTATTGAAAATGATGAATTACTTGAAGTTACTCCAGAGAACTTACGCTTACGAAAACGCTATTTAAGTAAACTAGTGCGCAACAAAAAAACTCGTCTCCAATAGAGTATCTTTACAAATGGATGTTAGAATAAGACTATGCCTTCCTTTACGGAACCATTAGCTTCAATTTTGCGTCCAAAAAACCTTGAAGAATTTATTGGTCAAAATCATTTGGTAGGAGAGGGAAAACCCCTGAGTGCAATGATTGCGCTCGGCGCACCTTTTTCTTTAATTTTTTGGGGCCCGCCAGGGGTGGGGAAAACTACTTTGGCTAAAATTATTGCTCGAGAAACTGGTCGTTCTTTTATTGAATTATCTGCAGTTTCAGCCAGCAAAGCAGATGTCAAAAAAGTTCTTGATCAAAGTAAAGAGCAAAAAACTTTATTGGAGTCCTATCAAGCACCAGTACTTTTTCTTGATGAAATTCATCGTTTCAATAAAGCTCAGCAGGATTTCTTATTACCTAGTGTTGAAAGCGGTCAGATTGTTTTAATTGGAGCTACAACTGAGAATCCATCTTTTGAAGTAATTGCCCCGCTTTTGTCTAGAATGAGGGTTTTTGTTTTGCACTCTCTCAAAAATGAAGATTTACTAGAAATAATTAAAAAAGCGCTTAAACTTTTAAAAATTAGAAAAATTGCTAGTGCTAGTCAAGAATTCCTATTAAATTATGCTGATGGCGATGCGCGCAGACTATTGACAATAATAGACAATACTTACGCGCTTTATGGAGATCTTAAATTAAAATCACTAAAAAACGCTTTGCAATCCAAGCAGATTCTTTATGATAAAAAAGGTGAAGAACACTACAATATTATTAGTGCTTTTATTAAGAGTTTGCGGGCCAGTGATGTTGATAGCGCTCTTTACTATTTAGCGAGGATGGTTAAGGCTGGTGAAGATCCAAAGTTTATTGCCAGAAGAATGGTAATTTTTGCTAGTGAAGATATTGGTATGGCTCAACCAACAGCTTTGGTTGTAGCTAATGAAGTTTTTGAAGCAGTGATGAAAATTGGTTACCCAGAAGCACAAATTAGTTTAGCCCATGGAGTGGTTTATTTGGCTTTAGCTAAAAAAGATCGAAGTGCCTATGATGCTTATTTTGCTGCCCTCTCTGATGTAGAAAAACAAGGCAACCTGCCCATTCCTCTTGAGTTACGTAATGCTCCGACAAAATTAATGAAAAACTTAAAATATGGTGAAGGCTATAAAATGTATAAGCCCGGTAAAGACGAAAAAAAAGAAAGCTTTTTGCCAGATAAAATTAAGGGTAAAAAATACTATAAGCCAAAAAACAGATAATTTTTCTAAGTGAAACACAATTTTTACTCTTAAAAATGATTATTAATTGATTTATCAATCTTTTTTATTTATTGTTTTATCAATCTTTGACTGCTATAATTAATATTTACAATATTAATAAGCGAAAGGTTGGAATGTCGAGTCAGAATTTAAAAAATAGTTGTGCTGATTTGTTATGTCAAATTTGTCAGTGTGCTAATTGTAATTGTGGAGCAAGTAACTCGGGTTTTCCATTAATTGGGGATAAATTTCCAGAAATAGAAGCTCATAGTACGCATGGTCGTTTATCTTTGCCTAAAGATTTGATGGGCAAATGGACGGTGCTTTTTAGTCATCCAGCTGATTTTACTCCAGTTTGTACTACAGAATTTGTTTCTTTTGCCAAAATGGCTCCAGATTTTAAGAAAATTAACACTCAATTAATTGGTTTGTCGATTGATCAAGTGTTTTCTCATATTAAATGGGTGGAATGGATTAAAGATAAATTAAACGTTGTCATTCCCTTTCCAATCATCTCTGATAATACTGGCCGTGTTGGTAAACGTTTAGGAATGATTCATGAAAAACAAGGGACAGATACAGTTCGAGCTGTTTTTGTTATGGATGACAAAGCTATTATTCGTTTAATCCTTTATTATCCTCAAGAAGTAGGGCGCAATATGGCAGAAATTTTGCGAGCAGTTAAAGCTTTGCAACATTCTACAGCTAATAAAGTTGCCATGCCAGCAAATTGGCCAGAAAATGAGTTGGTGGGTGATCATGTCATTATTCCTCCAGCTAAAACTGAGGCTGAAGCAAAAAGTAGAGCCGGAAAAAAAGACTGTTTTGATTGGTGGTTCTGTCATAAGAAGGCTGAAGCTAAAAAGAAATAGGTTGTTTGTATAAATTAGCCCCTGTCGTGACAGGGGCTAATTTCATTTGTTCTAACTACAGAACTGGCTTATAATAACAACCTGAGCGCCCATAGCTCAGCTGGATAGAGCGTTTGTTTGCGGAACAAAAGGTCAGAGGTTCGAATCCTCTTGGGCGCACTTAATTATTAATTGAATAACTTATTAAACTGCCTAACTCGGTAGTTTTTTATTGGCTTTTTTTATATATTAGTTTAAAATACAAACATTATGTCAAATCTAAATAAAGAAAGATCAAAATCTTTAGATCAAGTTCAAAAACTAGTTGACGAAAAAGGTCGTATCATGCGAGAACAGGCTGAAACTGGTAAAAATTTTTCTGTCGTGCTAGCAGATCTTGAACGTCGACTTAGAAATGCTCTTGGAGGTAAAAATCAAGAGAGCAAGTAATTTTATTAATTTAAAAGTCGCAAATTCACTATCAAAGAAATTGGAAGGGTCGCATAGTGGCTATTGCATCAGCCTCGAAAACTGACGCCCTTTTGGGCATCGCGGGTTCGAGTCCCGCCCCTTCCGCCGTCGAGCGTACTTGATTTATTGTTTTTATGAGTAACGAGGCGCCCGACTAGTCCTCGAAGAGGGCGCCAAGAAAGAGCAAAGTCCTGGAGGATGGCCCCCGAGCCACCGCTCGTAACAAATCCGTTTTATGAAAAAACTTATAATTTCAGACACCCATTTATCCAAATTTAATAAAAAGCAATTTGCTTTTTTAAAGGACTTAATTAGCTCTGTTGATCAAGTAATCATCAATGGTGACTTTTGGGATAGTTGGTGTATTTCTTTTGAAAAATTTGTTAATTCAAGATGGCAACAACTATTTGATTTACTACTAGAGAAAAAAACGGTTTATATTCATGGTAATCACGATCCGAAACACCTGTGTGACGAGCGTTGTTCTCTATTTGCTGTAGAAACCTGCGACAGCTATCAGTTTGAATTGTTTGGTCAAAAATTTCATTGCGAGCACGGTCATCGCCTAATGACGGGTTTTGATATGGGTAAAGTTATTAATATTTATTTAAAGCTCTTGCATCGCAGACCAAAAGTCATTTGTTATATTGTTGCTAAGTCAGAGAGGCTTCTTTTTAATTTATTTCCAAAAATAGGTAGCCATTCAAAAGTCGGTCGACGTACCAATCGCATTTTAAAAGAGAATTTAAAACCTGATCATGTAAATATTTTTGGACATTCACATTATTCCACTTTAGATTTTTCTAATAATTTTATTAACACTGGTTCAATTATGTGCAAGCATGCCAGCTATGTATTAATTGATGAAGAAAAAATTCGATTAGAGAAACACAGGTACTGAGTTACAGTTTTATTCTGGTAGAATTACAAAAAATTTGTTAATATTGCTTTATGCAAGCTCTTAGCTGTCTCAAAACTAGAAGATCAATTAGAAAATTTAAAAACACTCCTGTCTCTCAAGAAATTATTGATAATATTATTGATTGTGCTCGTCGCGCGCCTTCTGCGCATAATTATCAACCTTGGGCTTTTATTGTGGTGCGAGATCAGCTTAAAAAAGAGAAGCTATCACAAATTCAGCCATGGGCCTCTTTTGTGGCAGAGGCTCCGGTGTGTATTGCTTTATGTATGACTGATGCTGGTGTGGATTTTTCTCCATCTAACTATCTGAGTGTGGCTTGTGCTGGTGAAAATATTTTATTAGCCACTCACGCTCAAGGTTTAGCTAGTTGCTGGGTGTATGTTAAAGATTTTAATAAGTCTGCTGTTGAAAAAAAAGCTAAAGATATTTTGGCTGTGCCAGAAAATGTAGAGCTTATTGGCCTTTTCCCCATTGGTTATCCTGATCAGGAAATAAAGAGCAGAAATCTTAAGGATAAATCAGAAATCATGCGTGATGAACAGTGGTAAAGTATTTTTCTAATCAGTTATAATTTTCCTCATGAAAACAAAACAAAAGAAACTGGGCTTAGCTTTGGGCTGTGGTGGTTGGCGAGGCCTAGCTCATATCGGTGTGATTAAAGAATTGTTGCAGAATGATATCGAGATTAGTTATATAGCTGGTAGTAGTGCTGGTGCACTGGTGGGTGGTATGTATGCAGCTTTTCAAGATATTGAAAAAGTCGAACAGATATTTCGTGACAACATGAACTATCGACGTATTTTGTATGCTTTTTCTGACCCAAGACCTAAATGGGGAGTTTTTAAGGGTGAAAAAATGGAAAAAATCTTTGAACAGTATTTAGATAAACGGCAAATTGAAGATTTAACAATTCCTTTTTGTGCCATGGCTTGTGATTTATTAACTGGAAAAGCCATAGAATTAAAAACTGGTAATCTTGCTAAAGCTATTCATGCTAGTTTGGCAGTGCCGTTTTTTTTGCAACCGGTTAAGTGGGGTAAGATGCGCCTCATTGATGGAGGAACAGCGGTGCCTATCCCTGTTAAAACTACTCAACAAATGGGAGCAGAGGTGGTCATTGCTGTGAATTTACAAAAAAACCATTTTCCAATGACAGACCATCAAATTTCTGCTTTCAAAACAGCTCTCAAAACCTCTCAAGTAATGCTCTATCACTTGGCTCAATACACTCAAGAACCAGCGGACTTAGTACTACGACCAGATATTAATGAAAATGGCGATTACAGCAATCCTTTTTTGGGTTTTGTTAAACGAGGTGATGTGTTCATAAATGGTGAAGAGGCAGTTAAAAATAATATCAAAGATATTAAAAAATTATTATTTAGTTAAAAAATGACTAAAACCTCTAAAAAAATTATTTTAGCTATCAAAAAGCAAAGTAATCTTGAAAAAGCCAAACACTCTCAGCGTTTTTTTAAAACTGGTCCGGGGGAATATGGCGAGGGTGATTTATTTTTGGGTTTAACAGTTCCTATTCAGAGAGCTATTGTTAAAGATTTTAAAAACAAGTCAAAGCTTAATGATTTAAAGGCGCTTATTAACAATCCTTATCATGAAGTTCGTTTGATAAGTTTATTGTTGCTGCTAGAATTGTTTAATAAAGCCTCTAGTCAAATGGAGAGAAAACAGTTAGTTGATTTTTATTTTGCTCACTCTACTTTTGTTAACAATTGGGATTTAGTTGATATATCTGCAGATAAAATTTTAGGTCAATATTTATTTGAAATAAGTCAAAAAAGGGACTTTCAAGAAGTTCCAAAATTATTGATTGATTTAGCTAAATCAGACATGTTGTGGGAGAGAAGAATTGCTATTTTATCTACTTTTCCTTTTATTAGAGCGAAGCAATTTTTGCCAACTTTGGAGTTAGCTGAATTACTAATGAGTGACAAGGAAGACTTAATTCATAAAGCCGTTGGCTGGTTATTGCGTGAAGTCGGCAAGAGAGACGAAAAGGTTTTACAGCAATTTTTAGACGAATATGTTTTAGTAATGCCCCGCACTATGTTGCGCTATGCCATCGAAAAATTTCCTGAGAATAAGAGGCAATTTTATTTAAAAAAAAGTTAATTTGGCTTGTGAATATAAAAGATTTCAGGGTCCCTGTTGCCACCCCACTTATTAAGTCTCTCTTCTGTTAGTTTGGGAATATTAACTTTATATGCTCCGGGTATTATTTCAACAATTATAGCTTTTAGGTCAACGTTGGCTATAAAATAATCATCATCTTCATGGGGGCCACGATTAATCATATCTCCCTTTTTAACGATTATTATGTCTCCCACTTCTTTTTCTTTTTTGCTTATTTTTTCTCTTTCTTCGCTCATAATAGTTAATTATAACAACAGATGCCAAATAATGAAGATAAAGAATTATTCTTTATTTTTACCTATTGTTTTATCAAAAAATAAAAACTACAATGGCTGATGGTGTTGAGTGGCTTTTTAAGTTTAAACCAAAATAGACTTGATAAAAAACGCCTGCATAGGCGTTTTTCTATGGTCACTTTTTTAATCCAAGACATATCAAAAATCCAAAAGCAAGCTACAGCTTGCTTTTTTTATAAGTTCAAAATCAGTTTTAATACTAATTAATTTATGGAAAGCATAGCTTATGCAGCAAGACTCAGGCTACACCAAAGTCTCTAATTATGAGGGGCGTAAGGGAACAGTTAAAAAAGTGGTGTTGTTATATTCGGGAGGACTTGACACTTCGGTGATGCTGCGTTGGATTAAAGAAGAGTACGGGGCTCAGGTGGTAGCTTTAACTATAGATATTGGTCAGCAAGCTGATGATTTGGAAGAGATGCGACAAAAAGCGCTAAAAATTGGCGCTGTCAAGGCGATTGTTATTGATGCAAAAAAAGAATTCGCATACCACTATCTTGCCAAGGGTATTAAGGCAAATGCGAGTTATCAGGGCAAGTATCATTTAAGCACGCCTTTGGGTCGACCTTTATTAGCAAAGTTAGCAGTTGAAGCAGCACGAGCTGAGGGTTGTGACACCATTGCCCATGGCTGTACTGGTAAAGGTAACGACCAAGTTCGATTGGAAGGGACTATTTTGACTTTAGCTCCAGAAATGAAAATAATTGCTCCGGTCAGGGAATGGAGCATGGGTCGAGATGAAGAATTAATTTATGCTAAAAAACATAAAATACCAGTTAAGCAAACCAAGGATAAACCTTATTCTTATGACGACAATATGTGGGGAGTGACTATTGAAAGCGGTGAGATTGAAAACCCTGCTCTTATTCCTCCCTTAGATAAAATTCTTCAAGTTAGTCAGATCATAGAAAAAACCCCAGATGAACCCAAGTATATAAAGCTTACTTTTGTCAGGGGTTTGCCGACCAAAATCGATGATAAAACGATGAACCTGGTGGAAATTATTCAGTTTCTAAATCAAATAGGAGGCAGGCATGGGGTGGGAGTGACCCATCACATTGAAGATCGATTGGTCGGTTTAAAGGTGCGTGGCATCTATGAGGCACCAGCAGCAGAAATTATTATTAATGCTCATCTGAATTTAGAAAAATATGTGTGTACCCGTCGAGAAAATGAGTTTAAAAATGAAATTGATAATAAGTGGGCCTACCTGTGTTATGGTGCCCTTTGGTATGAACCATTAATGGAGAGTTTAAATGCTTTCATTAATCAAGTTAATGATAAAGTTAGTGGGACAGTAACAGTTAGGCTATTTAAAGGAATAGCAGAGGTGGTAGCAGTTGAAACTGCTAACAGTATTTTTGACGAGAAGCTAGCCACTTTTATGAAAAACGACGCCTACAATCAAAATGCTTCTCCAGGTTTTATTGAGATTTATACTTTACAGATGCGTCTAGCTCAAAATAAGCACCGCTATGCGCTGTTAACTGTTGGCGAAGATAAAAACAAAAAAGCCTTTTTGCCTTACGTAAAAATTTTAGCTAAACTTGGTTACAACTTTTATGCAACAGAAAATACGCATAAGTTTTATAAAAAACACGGTATTGAATCAGTTTTTATTTACAAAATGTTTCAAAAAAAATATCATAATTTGGAAGAGTTGTTGCAGCAAAATTTCTTTGATTTAATTATTCATGCTCCTTATAAAAATAAACCAGAAAATGCTGCAGACGAAGAGGTGATCAGAAAGTGGGCAGTTAAGCACAGTATTCCTGTTATAAGTGATGTTAAAGTATTTAAAGTTTTAACTGACAAGTTGCAAAAACACATTATTGCCGTTAAAAAGAAACAAGAAGATGAACAAAAAACAAAGCTGGAATCTGAAAAATCTCATTCTAGAAAAAATTAAAGAACAAGGTGGTTGGGTTAACACTCATAGTCATTTAGATCGAGCTTATACTATCAATTCCCAATCTTTGAAATTAGCTAATGAGCACTTGCATAAAAAATGGGCGCTGGTTGATGAGCTTAAAAGAAAATCTACTGTTGAACAAATTTATGACCGAATGGCTTTTGCTCTGGAAAAGCAATTAGAACAGGGAGTAACAGTTTTAGCTAGCTTTATTGATGTTGATGAGGTGGTAAAAGATAAAGCCATGAAAGCAGCATATAAGTTAAAAGAAAATTATCATAAAGATTTAAAACTGATATTTATAAACCAGGCTCTCAAGGGGGTTTTAACTCCCAAAGCCAGGTTTTGGTTTGAAGAGGCACTGAGTTTTGTAGACATTGTTGGCGGTCTTCCTGGCAAGGATGTTGGTCAAGAAGCAGAGCACCTGGATGTTTTATTTAGTTTGGCAAAAAAGCATAATAAAATGGTTCATGTCCACGTTGATCAACTCAACACTTCAAAAGAAAAAGAAACTGAATTATTGATTAAAAAAACCCAAGAACATAATTTGGCTGGAAGAGTGGTGGCTATTCATGCAGTTTCTCTAGCTGCTCAGCCAAAAAAATACCGACAAAAAATTTATCAAGAAATGCAAAAAAATCAATTAATGGTGATAGTGTGTCCAACAGCTTGGATAGACTGTCGACGCTCAGAAGAGCTGGTGCCAAGTCATAACTCCATTGCTCCAGTTGAGGAGTTGCTTGAAGCCAGAATTCCAGTAGCACTGGGAACTGACAATATTGCTGATATGTATAAACCATTTTCTGATGGAGATATGTGGACAGAGTTGCGTTTTTTACTAGAAAGCTGTCATTTTTATGATATTAAAAAATTGGTTGATATTGCTACCATTAATGGTAGCAAAGTTCTTGGGTTAGTTACTTGAGACTGTCAGCTGGCTAAAAAAACGCTATAATAAACAGGTTTTTTAACGAGGAGGTGTCGCATAGTGGTCAATTGCACACGCTTGGAAAGCGTGAGCCGCAAGGCTTCGCAGGTTCAAATCCTGTCACCTCCGCA
>CAYOIJ010000010.1:0-27851 GCA_964404025.1 uncultured Pseudomonadales bacterium | reverse complement strand
GAAACAGCATACATATCATAAGATTCTCGATAATTAACAGTAATCCAGTGACCATAAACTTTGGCTACGCCATATGGAGAGCGAGGATAAAAAGGAGTTTCTTCATTTTGCGGAACCTCTCGAACCTTACCAAACATCTCGCTAGAACTGGCTTGATAGAATTTAGCTTTTGGACAAGCCAAACGAACAGCCTCAAGCACTCTGGCTACTCCAATGGCAGTAAATTCACCAGTTAATATGGGTTGTTCCCAGGAAGCTTGAACAAATGATTGAGCTGCCAAGTTATAAACCTCTTCGGGCTGAATATCTTTAAGGGCAAAGGTTAATGAGTGTTGATCTATTAGGTCTCCAGAAATTAATTCTAAATTAGGATTATGAATAATGTTTTGAATACGAGCAAAATTTTGTGTACTAGTTCGACGAGTGAGACCGTAAACTTTGTATCCTTTATCTAGCAATACTTCTGCCAAATAAGAACCATCTTGACCAGTGATGCCAGTAATAAAAGCTTTTTTCATTTTTTACCTTTCTTTTCTTCTTCTTTAAGTTGATTGCGCCACCAATCAAGCACTCTTTGCAAAGTGTCTTCTATTGGATAAGTAATTTGCCAACCCAAGGATTTTATTTTATTGTTGTCACAAATTAAAATAGCTCGATCAATCGGCCTGAGACGATCTGGGTCAATTTCTAATTTTATTTCTACTTTAGCTAAACCAATGAGAATTTTTAAGGTTTCTTGCATGCTATAAGCAACTCCAGAACCAATGTTATAAACCTCAGAACTTACACCTTTGTTCATTAATAAGATATAGGCTTGTACCATGTCTTTGACATCGGTAAAGTCTCTACAAGCTGATAAATTACCAACTTTCAGTACTGAGGCTTGTTTATTTTCAATTTTAGCAATTTCACTAGCAAAATCACTTATGGCAAAGCCTGGAGCTTGTCGCTCACCAATGTGATTAAAAGGTCTGGCTCGAACCACATCTAGTTTTTCTGCCTGAGTGTAAGAATAGCTTAAATAATCTTGAATCATTTTTGACAAAGCGTAAGGATTACTTGGACCAATAGGTGCATTTTCATCTAGGGCCTGGTCACTGTCTTGGTACTCTAAAGCCGTACCAATACTTAGCAGACGGGCCTGAGGCACATGCTCCTTCATAGCTTCCAAGACATTGAGTTGTAATTTTAGATGAGTCTCTAAGATAAACTGCCTCTGTTTAAAGCTGTTGCCAACATTGGCTAGCGAAGCTAAATGATAAATCTGCTGAGGTTTTAATTTTTTAAATAATTGACTGGTTTTTTCGTGATTAGTTAAATCTAGTGAGTGAATGTGATCTGGCCCAAGCAAGTTCTTTAAAAAACCACCCTTGTCTCGAAAAGCAGTAAGATGAATATTGCTATAGCCTTGTTTTATTAAAGCTTCTGTAAGATGACCTCCAGCAAAGCCAGTGCCACCGGTAATCAAAATACATTGACTTTTGTTTGCCATTTAACTTCTTCCAATTCCTAAATATTGATAGCCTGCTTGTTTAATTTCTTTAGGATTAAGTTGGTTGCGACAATCAAAAATAATTTGTTGTTTCTTTTCTTTATAGTCTTTGTAAGGGAATTCTATAATTTGTGGCCATTCAACCAACAAAAAAATAGCATCTGCGCCCTGGATGGCTAACTCAATACTGGCCATTTGTTGGTGTTTTTTTGAGGCAGTGCCCATAAATTTTTTATAATTAGCTAGCGGATCGTAGCTTTTTACTTGAGCTCCTTTGGTAATTAAGTGAGGAATAACTTTTGTGCTGGGAGCTTCTCGCATATCATCGGTATTGGGCTTGAAAGACAAACCTAGAACAGCAATTTTTTTGTTTGCAAAACCGTCCATCTTTTTTTCAAAATCTGTTAAGAGATCAAAAATACGCTGTTTATTAATTTCATTAACCTTATTGAGTAGATTACCCTCTTCACCAATGGTTCGGGAATAAGCTGCTAACTCTTTGACATCTTTAGGAAAACAAGAGCCTCCATAGCCCAAACCTGGATACCAATAGTGACGGCCAATTCTTTGGTCATGGCCAATGGCTTCGATCACTTCTCCGATGTCAGCTCCATTTTTTTGGCATAAATTAGCGATTTCATTAATGAAAGTAATGCGAGTTGCTAGATAAGCATTAGCAGTATACTTAGCCATTTGTGCTGAAGCAACGCTGCAGTGGACAATTGGGGCTGATAGTTTTTGGTGAAGTTTGCTTAGTTTATTAAAGACAAATTTTTGGTCAGCACCAATGACGATTCGATCGGGGTGCAGAGTGTCATAAACCGCACTTCCTTCTCTTAGAAATTCTGGCAATGACGCTCCATAAAATTTAACCTGAGTTTTTTCTTTAATTTTTCCAATGACTTGCTCTAAAGTCCCTGGGGGAACTGTTGATTTAATAACCACAATAGCATTTTCTTGAAGGTAAGGAGCAAGACTTTCAGCACTCATCATCACATATTTTAAGTCAGCTGTTTCATCTGGAGCAGAAGGAGTACCAACAGCGATAATAATAATTTCACTTTGACTAATTGCTTCTTTATAAGATGTGGTAAAGCTGAGTCTTTTTGACTGTTGTTGCTCAATTAATAGTTTTTCAAGATCCGGTTCAAAAAAAGGTACATGACCCTTTTTTAGGGAATCAACTTTTTTTTGATCGATATCGAGGCCAATAACTTGATTGCCAAGTGAAGCGTAAACAGCAGCGGAAACTACCCCCACAAAGCCAGTGCCAATAATGCTAATTGTCATAATTTTATTTTTTCTTAATAATTTTATATTTGTATTATAATGACAAGACCAATATAACACTAGTGAGAGTAAAATATGATCATTAATTTTTTAACTATTTTTCCTGATTATTTTACAAGTGTTCTGTCTAGTTCTATCTTGAAGCGAGCTAGCGAAAAGAAAATTGTCAATTATCGGGTAATTAATCTAAGAAGCTTTGCTCAGGATAAACATCAAAGTACCGATGACAGGCCCTTTGGTGGTGGTCCAGGGATGGTAATGATGATTGAGCCAATTGACTTAGCACTAAAGAGTTTAAAACAAAAAAAAGGCAGTGATAATAAAAAAATTATTTTAACTTCAGCTAAAGGAACTTTATTTGATCAAGAGAAGGCCAAAGATTGGGGCAATTTAGAAGAATTAAGTATTATTTGTGGTCATTATGAAGGGGTGGATGAGCGAGTAGCTCAATATTTAGTAGACGAAGAGGTTCGGATTGGTAATTATGTCCTAACTGGTGGGGAACCGGCTGCAGCAGTTATGAGTGACGCTGTTGTTAGGTTATTACCTGGTGTTCTTGGTAATGATCAAAGCAATCTTGATGAATCACATAGTCAGCCTGGTCTGGCTGGTGAAAGTCAATATACTAGACCAGCAAAATATAAAAACTGGGATGTTCCTGAAGTTTTATTAAGCGGTGATCCAAAAAAAATCAAAGCTTATAAAAAACAGTTTAGAAAAGTAATAAACGACTAAAGTCTTAGTGAAAAATTAAGTTCTTAGCCCTCAACTTGGCTAATAGCCTCTTCAATACTTGTTTGTTCAAAATCTAAAAGCTTTTCAAGTTTTTTAGTTGATAGAGCAGTATTTTTTTGATAAGGTCGCTGACTTGTTTTTAAATATTTTTTTAAACTACCAGCCTCAACCTGATAATCGATATTAAGTTTTTGACTTATAGTTTTAGCAAAATCGTAGTCTGTCCATTTTTCTCCGCTACTGGCGTTAAATAAGCCACTTAAATTGAGTCTAATAACTGCGTCTAACACCTTGGCAAAATCATCAATAAAAGTTGGTCCAAAAAAATGGTCGCTAAACTGTGGATAAATTTTTCCGGTTTTCATACCTTTAATTAGACGATGAGCGATATCTAGTTTGGGAAAAGAATCAGATCGAAAAGGCTGATCGATTCGAAGAATAGTCCAAGACAGATTTTTGCTTTCTTGAACAAGTTCCTCCGCCCAAGCCTTGGTTTGACCATACCATTCAATCGGTGAAAGGGGATCGGTTTCAGTATAAAAACCCTCTTTTTTACCGTCAAAGACATAGGCTGTTGAAATGTGAATCAAGTGTTTATTAAATTTTTGACAGGCTTGAACAATGTTTTTTGTGCCCAAGACATTAACTTGATAGCAACTAGCAGTTTTATCGTTTCGCTGCTCCCAAGCAGCATTAACATCGGTAAAAGCCGCTAAATGAATAAGATATTTAGCACTAGATTGGCCAATTATACTTTCAAGCTGCCTTGTATTAGTAATATCAACTGGTCGCTTGGGATCGCGTAAATCTAGATTATCAAATTCATATTTGTCTTGAAAGTCTTTGACAAATTTAGAGCCAACTAAGCCATTTAATCCGGTGCCTAATATTTGAGTTTTAGTCATTTTTAAATCCCGTATTGTTTAATAAAAAAATCACTATTGTTCTCCTTAAGAGGTCGCCACCAATCTTGATTATCTTGATACCAGTTAATAGTTTTTTGTAGACCTTCTTCTAAATCAAGACTTGGACGCCAATCAAGAGCTTTTTTGCTTTCAGAAAAATCTACGCTATAGCGACGATCATGTCCTGGTCGATCTTTAACCATTTCAATAGAATCCTCACTTTTGTCCATCAGTCGAATAATTGTTTTAATTAACTCAAGATTGCTGACATCTTTGTATAGGCCACCAAATAAATAAGTTTCAGCAATTTGTCCTTTAGTTAGGACGGCCTCAATGCCTTGACAGTGATCTTGAACATAGAGCCAGTCTCTAACATACAGCCCATCTCCATAGACTGGAACCTTTTTGTTATCAATTAAATTAGTAATAGCTAGAGGAATCATTTTTTCAGGAAATTGGTATTCACCGTAGTTATTTGAGCAATTACTAATGGTAAAGGGTAAGCCATAAGTATCGCCATAAGCACGAACTAGGTGATCTGCAGCAGCTTTACTAGCACTGTAGGGACTATGAGGATCATAAGCACTATTTTTATCGAATTTTTCACTACTGTCTAAACTTAGTGCACCAAACACTTCGTCAGTAGAAATGTGGTGAAAGCGCTCGATTTTATGTTTTAGGGCTGCTTCTAGTAAAACCTGAGTGCCAATAACATTAGTTTGCAAAAACAAAGCTGGATCAATAATGGAACGATCTACATGTGATTCTGCAGCAAAATGAACTACGACTTGCACCTTGCTCATTAACTCATCAACCGTTTGGCGGTCGCAAATATTTGCTTGAACAAAATGATAATTGGCTAAGTTTTCTACTTCTTTTAAGTTTTCTAAGTTGCCCGCATAAGTTAAAACATCAAGATTAATTATTTGATCTTCTGGATGGTTTTTAAGCCAATAGTGAACAAAGTTTGAACCAATAAAACCGGCTCCACCAGTAACTAGAAGTGTTTTTGCCATCTTAATCCTTTTGATTTAATTCTTTTAAAGTAATGCTATCGAGATCACGTTGAGAAACAATTAGCTCTTCTTTGTTAAAGGGCCACTTGATATTTAATTCTGGATCAAAAATAGAAATGGCTTGATCGTCTGCAGGATTTCTGTCTTCGTATAACTGATCAACCCCATAAAGATAATAAACCGGGCCCTCGATAGCACATATTGAATTCGCAATTTTGGCACTAATATACAAAGCTTCACCCCACTTATTATCATTTTTAGCTTGAAAATTAAAATATTCAACTTTTTTATAAGTACTTGAATCTTTTCGTATATCAGCTAAAACACATAGGGAATGTCCAGACAAGACGGTTATTAATTTATTCCAGCCCTCAGCATGCATGCCCCTCACAACTTTTGTTTGAGAAACAGATAGATTAACCTGTTTAATTTGAAAGTTGGGATTGATCTGTTGTGAAATGCGTTTTGGCTCTAAGACCTGAGAAAAAAATCCTCGCTTATCAATGAATTTAGGATATTTTATATAATATAAACCATCAATTGCGGTGCCAAAAATATTTTTTGCTAGCTCTTGATTTTCACTAGCTTGATAAAAAAGATTATTATCCATAAAATTAATCCCCAATTATTTGCCCTTGATTGTCAATTATTTGATAAGAGTCTTGAATTAGTTGAGCGCTTTCACTGGCGCCAATCATCATTTCTAGTCGTACGAAGCGATCCTCAAGTCGTTTATATTTGCGCTCGTTATTTTCTAAAGCAGTTTGAAAGTAGCCGACTGCTAAAGCTAAAATGACTAGTAAAATGAATAAGGCACGATTAAAGGTTTGTTGTTTAGACATTAGTTATTAGTTTAACTTATTTTCTACAAAAAAATCTTGAAGAGTTTCCCTAAAAAGCGCTAAATCACGAATTTGATAAATCCATTGTTGTTGGGTTTGCCAAAGGGGTGGATTAAAAATTAAACCCCGATTGTTTTCTGGATAAACAGGAATGCTAAAGGAAATAAATTCTGGAGCTGCAAAAACCTGTTGATTGCTTTGATTAATGATTAACCAGCTAATGGCTACTCTAGCTAATTCCCTAACTGATAATGAGTCAGCAAAATGATCTAGATAAAAGCGATATAAATGACCAATTTTCTCAGGCTCTTGAAGAATAAAATCTTGATCAATGACCTGTTCAAGGAGGGCTTGCAGGACCAATTGTTGTCTTTGGCCACGAGCCAAATCAGTCCCTTGCTCATCACCACTATTGCGACTGCGCATAAATTGCAATGCTCGGTTGCCATTCATTAGCTCTGTTCCCTCATCAAAAACAACTGTTTCATATAAGACTGCTGGATCTTTTTCAAGACTTACATCAACACCCTTTACTGGAAACAGTGGATCACTAAAACCCTCCTTAACATTAATTTCAACTCCACCGACCAAATCAATTAAGTTTTCTAAGCTTTCAATCTCAATAAGCAGGGTGTGGTCTATAGTTAATTGAGTCAAGTCATTTATAGCTTTGGTAGGGAAGGCTAGAGGATCGTCAGGATTTTGCTCTAAACCGTAGTAGTAGAGAGCATTAATTTTTGTTTGATAGTCTGGGTGATAAAGATCTCTGGGCAAGGCCAAGCTTTTAACTTGATTATTTTTTAAATCAAGTTGTAAAAGCAAAATTGTGTCAGTTAATAGTGCCCCTCCATTGCGACCGGCAACTTGGTCGGCACCCAAAACCAACAAGTTTTTTTGATTTATAGCTTTTTTTGGATTTTCAGCAAAATCACTAAAATCTTCAGCTATTGTTTTGACAGTTTGATCAAATTGTTCTTGACTGATCTGAGCACCAATTAAAAACTGATCCCGATAGTTTTTGAGTTGGCGATAAACAACAAAACTAATAATGGCAGTGCTTAGGATAAAAAACAATAATACAGCTAAAACAATTCTCCAAAATAAGCTTGGCTTTTTGTATTCTAGCGTGACAGTAATGTCTTCTTTTTTAGCAATTTTTTTGCTTTTCATATCAACATCAGCAGTATACTGGAAAACAGCTCATTTTCAAAGCTTGAGAAAAGATTTAAAATAGAGCTTATGTTAAAGGCAAAAGCTACAGTGGCCACAAATCATTTCGATGAGGTTTTAGCCGAAACCGATCTAAAGCAAATTAAGAAAAAATCACTAACTGGAGTAATTTCTTTCTTTATTCGGACCATTTTATTACAAGCCATTGGCTTAGTCTCAGCTCTAATTCTAAGTGTTTTTTTGGGTCCTGAAGATTTTGGGATTTATGGAATTGTTACTCAAATTATTGCCCTTTTGATATTCTTTTCTGATATTGGTTTAGCTGCCTCATTAATCCAAAAAAAAGGTGAGCCAACTCAAGAAGATTATCGAACAGCTTTTACTATCCAACAACTCCTCTCTTGGCTTATTTGTTTTTTGGTTTTATTGATAATTTATTTGGGTGTCTTTGAACAAAAAATTGGCCAGGAGGGTAACTGGGTACTATTAGCCCTGGCAATTTCTTTTCCCCTGGCTACTTTAAAAACCATTCCTTCAATCATTTTGACTCGAAAACTTGATTTTAATAAATTGATTTTACCCCAGATTTTTGAACAATTATTTTTTCATATTATTTTAATAGTTTTAGCTTGGCGAGGTTTTGGCGTTTTGTCTTACGCTTATGCTAGTATTGCTCGCAGCATAGTCGGAGTTTTGGTGATGCAGTTGATTCAACCCTGGATTTCTTATTTGGCTATTCATAAGCGCTCACTCAAGAGTTTACTTAATTTTGGAGTGAAATTTCAACTTAATGACTTCTTAGCTAGAATCAAGGATCAACTCTATTTCTTGGTTCTTGGTGCTTATTTGCCACTTGATCAGTTTGGTTATTTACAATGGTCAAAAAATTGGTCTATGTATCCATATAATTTAACAGTTTCCAATGTTATGTCGATTACATTTCCCACTTTTTCACGCTTGCAAGCTCATCCAGAGGTATTAAAAAAAGCTATAGAAAAGTCTATTTATTTTATTAGTTTGGCTATTTTTCCGGTACTGATTGGTATGAGCTTATTTATTCAACCTTTGGTGATGGTTTTTGAGCGCTACGCTAAATGGCAACCGGCTGTTCCAAGTTTTATTTTCTTTACTTTGAGTGTGTTGTGGGCTGCAATTTCAACACCACTACTTAATGCTCTCAATGCAATTGGTAAAATCAATCAAACACTCAAACTCATGCTGTTTTGGACAATTTTAACCTGGGTTTTAACACCAATCTTGTTATGGTTTTTTGGTTTTAATGGTGTAGCACTGGCCGCTTTATTAATTTCTTTCACTTCAATTTTATCGATAGTTTTAATTAAAAAATATGTAGCAGTTAATATTTGGGTAAACGTGAACAGTCAGCTTGTGGCTTCTTTGATTATGATTTTAGTTGGAGTTTTGGGTATGCCAATTTGGACCCAATCTTTAGCCAAGCTCTTTTTAGGCCTGATTTTGAGTGCTTTAACTTATTTAGTTTCTTTTTATCTCTTATCTGGTAAAAGACTGATTAGAGAAATAAAAAATATTAGGAGTAATCTATAATTAATATGATAAAAATTTTTTCAAAAATTTATATTTTATTAGTATTTTTAATTTTAACTTTAGATAGTTTTTTGTATCCTTTGCCGAGATTTTTAGATGGCAGAATTTTTTTGCTTTTAATGTTTTTATTCTTGTTTATATTGAGAATTAAGAAAATAAAATTACTAAATAAAAAATTTAGCAATCTGGCTTTTTTTGGAGCATTACTGTTAGCGGGATTTTCTTTGAGCCTAATGTTATTAGAGCGGTTTTATGGATTTCAATATGTACAAAACACTTTTTCACTCTCATATTCAAGAGTTTTTTATCTTTCATTAGCAGCAAGTATTTTTGCTACTTACGCTCAATCTTTTTATCTGTCGAAAAAAGCTATTAAAATTAGTATTTTTACCCTGCCCTTGTTTTTAACTTTGTTAGCTTTCTTTATTTATATTAGAAATAATCAGCTATTTAGATTAGTAATTGAAGATGATCATCTTGTTGAATATTCTCAATTTTTTTTATTACTGTTTTCTTCATTGATTTCTTTGTCTTTGAGAAAATTTTGGTGGTCAAGAGAGCGTTTTTTAGGAGTTTTGTTTTTGCTGTTAGCTCTTGGTCTTTTTTTTGTTGCTGGAGAAGAGATCTCTTGGGGTCAGCGCCTGCTGAATTTAGAAACCCCAGAACAATTAGCTGAAATCAACATGCAAGAAGAATTAACCATTCACAATATAGGCTCTATTTTTGGCTATGTTTATCGAGCCTACATGTTAATTGGTCTTGTGGGCAGCACAGCTTGGATATTTTTTAAATTAATTAAAAAATATTTATCTCCAAAAATGAATAAAATCTTGAGCAATTTGATCCCAGACTGGTACTTATCCCCCTATTTTGCTGCTGCTTTCTTTTACAATTATGACCGATTTTATTTAAACCCAAGAGTTGGAGAAGCACTTTGGGAAGAGCCAATGGAATTATTGCTAATTTTGGGAATTACTATATTTTTCTTAATTAAATATCTGAGAGTTTATCCGAAAATAAGAAATAAATTTTTAATTAAGAAAAATTAACTTTTATAAAATTTAATTTTCTACAATTAGACCTGTTCTTCCATATTGTGCCACAACTCCAGGGTTTTCATTAGCAGGATAAACAATTTTAATAGTAGCACCAGTGTCATTTAGGGCTAAAGGTTCAAGCAGATATTTTAGACCAAAATCACTTGCATGGGGCAACAAGTAAACTATTTCTTTAATTTCTGTTTTTTCTGTGATTGATAAAATCTTATTTTTAATAGCTAAAGAGTTGCCAAGACTTAATTCTTCATTTTGATTTTTGGTACTTATTTTAAGAAATTGGGTGCTGTTAAATATCAAAACAACTATCAGAGTAGATAGTAAATATTTATTGATTTTTTTCAGAGAAATTGCTAATAAATATAGTAAGGCAGGCAAGCTAATTAAAAAATAATATTCTGGAACACTACCTTTATATAAAGACATAAGAATTAATACTGATAGTGGCCAAATTAAAATTTTAATAAAGTGTTTTTTATTTTTCTGTATCATAAATGAAATAAGCAGGAGGGCTAATCCAATCAGACTGCGAGTAATGGAATTTTGTCCGTGGTAGAGTAATCTGCTGTAGAGCTGAAAGGTGTTTAAAAGGTTTTGATATAGGTTTTGCAAAAAAGAACTTATAGTTAGGCTAGAAGCTTCACCATTTAATAAACTCCAAATTCCCTTGCTATTTAAAAACTGGTGTCTTAGATCAAAAGCTAAGGTTGGTAGTAGGCTAATTAAAAATCCGACTAAAACAGCTAAAAAGATTTTTTTAGGTCGCTGATAAATTAAGCTAACAAAGAAAATAAGAACCGGTAATAAAAAAGCAGAAAAATGAGCTTGGTAAGACAAAAATGATCCCAGTGTAATTAGGTATAAATCATGCTCTTTAATTTTTTTAGCAAAAAATAAGGGCCAAAAAACTAAAGAAAAGGATATTAGACTTAAATTTGGATTCCAAAAAATCCGATCTAAGTAAATTAATAATGGAGAAATGGACCAAATAACCGTAACAATTGAAGCCGCTTTTTTGTTGATATAGCGATTTGTTAAATAATACAGTGTTAGGGCGGTCAAAGTACTCAAAACTATCGGTAGCAAAATAGCTGTCTTGATACTACCAAAAACAGCTATCAGCGGCACTGCCAAATAATAAATAAGAGGGCCGGTAAAGGTATCAGCTGGACCAGTTCTTGGCCCAATTAAAGTTAGTTTGCCAGATAGGATTTTTTCAGCACTGCTTAAAATTTGCACCTGGTCAAAACCCAGATGGTAAGCGCGCCAGTCATAAGCTCTAAAAGCTATTCCTAAAAATAAAAAAAACAGAAACAAATAGTTTTTTTTAATATTTTGCCAAATGAAATTGATCATTAAGTGAATCATAAGAGATTGTTTCTAGAAAAAAAAGCACTAGTTTTTTCTTAGCTTGAGATATCGGGCTGTTTTAGTTAAACTATTTCTATCATGTTTAACAAAAAGTTTTTTAAAGCAAAATATAAGCAGCTTTTATTAATTTTTATTATTTTGTTTGCTCTGGTCATTCGCGTAGTTGACTTAAACAATACTCCTAGTGGTTTACATGCTGACGAGGCCTCCTTTTTATTAAATGCAAAATCTATATTGGAAACCAGCAAAGATGAAGATGGCCGGATTTTTCCCCTTACTCTTCACTCCTTGATTGATCCCAAACCAGCTATTTATTCATATTTGCAGATACCTTTTATCGCTTTACTGGGGTCATCTGTCTTAGCAGCACGTTTGCCAGCAGCCTTATTTGGGACTGCCTCGATTTTTTTAGCTTATTATTTACTTAAAAAAATGGCTAAAGAGAAAATTGGTCTAATTGTGGCACTCCTTTTAGCCATTTCTCCCTGGCACATAGTAGTCAGCAGAGCAACTCAAGAAGTGATTCTCTCCTTTTTCTTTTTTTTGTTAAGTTTGTGTTGTTTACTAGATTTTTTTAATTTAGAAAAAATCAAATCACTAATAGTTTTCTTCATTAGTTCTTTTTTAGCCATGTATTTTTACCACTCAGCAAAAATTTTATTACCAGTTTTAGTTGTCATCTATTTAATAATTTATTTCTTTCAAAAGAAATTGTCATTTAAAAAGTCATTAACAGTTTTTTTATTGCTTTCATTCGCACTCATACTATCAGTAGTTTTCCAGGATAGCGCCATGCGTTTTAGTTCAATTGGTATTTTAGGGGCTAAGGAGCCTCAAATTTGGATATTTGAACAAATTTTTTCTGCTACTGGGCGAGCACCTCAGTTCGTTTTAAGAGCTTTTTACAACAAACCGGTTGCCTACTTTTATGAATTTGCCAAAGAATATTTACAGTATTTTAGTTTTGACTATTTGTTTTTATCTTGGGGTGAGCCTAAACGATATTTAGTTCCCTTTCATGGCTTATTTTATTTAATTGAAATGCCTTTTTTCTTAATTGGAGTTTATAGTGCTATTCGCAAGAAAAATCTAAACCCATTTTTTATCTTTGCTTTTCTTGGCCTATTAGCTCCTCTGCCGGCTGCTTTAACAGCTCAAGAAACTCCCAGTATGATTCGTAATTTCCCCATGCTTTTGGCTCTTATTTATTTTATTGCCGAAGGGCTAATATTTGTTTTTTCTCAGAAAAAATTAAAATCAACTCTTATTATTCTTTGTTTTTCACTACTTTACTTGTGGCAAATAGCACATTTTCAAATGCAATTTGTGGTGCAGCAAAAGGTTTATCAGCCTTGGCACCGAAACAACCCTTTCTCAGAGATTGCCAGTCGGGTTAAAGCCTTGGAGGCAGACTATGATTTAGTTTATACAACCAATGACTTGAGACCTCTCTATGCGTATTTTGCCTTAGAAGGTTTAATTAGCGCTGAAGAACTACAAGCTAAAGCTCTTGCTAGAAATCAGGAGGATTATCAAATTGCCAAATATCGATTCAATAGGCAAGCCTGTTACTTTCCAGAAATTAAAACTGGAGTTTTATATGTTGCAGAAAGTGGCTGTAAAGATAAGGTTAGCAAGTGGTCTGAATTAGAAGTGCTTGAAACCATTAGTTATCCAGATGGCTTGGCAGTTTATCACTTATTAGCCTTAACGAAATAAGATGTTAAAAAAAAAGAGCAAAATATTTTTTACTTTATTTTTATTTTTGTCCTTAAGTATTATTTTGTTTTTTTATAAAGGACTTCTTGGTGAGGCTTTTTTTGATTCTGACGATTATGAACATCATGCTGTTAGAACTGCCAATTATTATTTAGCTCTTAAACAAGGTCAGTTTCCGGTGAGATGGGGGCCTAATTTAAATGATGGCTTTGGTTATCCCTCATTTAATTACACCTATCACCTGCCGTATATGTTTAGCAGTTTTTTTCATATTTTAGGCTTTTCTATCCAATCCAGTGTTAATTTATCAATGCTGTTTGCTGTTTTACTATCAGCAAGTTCGGCATTTTTTTTAATGCATTATTTAACTAAAAGCAAAAAATATGCGCTCTTGGGTTCTTTAATTTACACCCTTAACCCTTATTTTTTACTCAATGTTTTTTGGAGAGGAGCGATCGGAGAGGTCTACTTTATTGCTTTCGTGCCGCTATTGTTTTTAGGAAATAACCTAATCTTTTCTGCTAAAAAAATAAAAGAAAAATATTTGGCTTGGTTTTTGTCAGTTTTTAGTTTATTGGCAATGATTTTAAGTCACGTGCCTTCAATTTTGCTTTTAGCTTTAGTGATGGGGCCATATCTCGTTTTTAAGATTATTAAAAATTTCAAGAAAAAGAAGGTTTATAAAAAACAAATAATTTTATTGATAGTGAGCTCTTATCTTTTAGCAATGTTCTTAAGCGCTTGGTATTGGATACCAGCTTTTTTTGAAAAAAATTATATCAGTTATGACAGCGGTCGATCGCTTAGCCAATACTCAGACAACTTTATCAAGCTAGGTTCACTGCTAAGTTTTAATAGGCAGATTTGGACTAGTGCTCGTTTTGATGAGGTGATTCAGCTTGGATTAGCAATTTTTTTCATCTTTGCTTTAGCAACTTGCTCTTTATTTTTCAAAAACAAAAAAGAAAATAAGGAGTTAGCCTTATTCTTAATTCTGTTTTTGATTTTGATGTTTTTTACTCAACCCATCAGTAAAAGCCTTTGGGAAAATTCACAAATTTTACAAATGATTCAATATCCTTGGAGAATTTTATGGCTCAATGCTTTTATTAGTCTTTATTTATTAGCCATTTTATTTAAAAAAACAAATAAAAAATTTCAGTATTTACTGTTTTTAATTTCTTTATCTTTAATTATTTTTTCTGGATTTTCATACTCTAAGCGCAGACAGATGGAGGTTAAGTCTGATCATGATTGGCTACAAATGCCAACTACTGGCACTAGTTTTGATGAACATCGACCAATTTGGTCAAACAAACCCTATGTTTTTGGTGAAGAAATTTTAATTTTACCGGCCAGCCAAGAGAGTTTTTTGGCAGAAATTAAAGATGAGGAGGTGGAAGAATTAAAAGAATTTAGCAATTCATTTACAAACTATGAAATAGAAATTAGAGAAATTAATGGTACAAGAATGAGTTATTGGATCAATACTCCAGAAGAAGTAATCGCTATACACAAAAGACTATATTTCCCTGGCTGGTCAACTACAATCGATGGGCTAGAAACAGAAATTTTGCAGGATGTGACTCATTATCGGGGAGTTTTAGCAATCAAAATTCCGACAGGAGAACATCAGGTTTTATTAGAATTTTCTGGAGAAACAGAGCTGAGAAGATTGGCAGAAACTATTAGTTTGTTGGCCATTTTGTCAAGCATGATTATGGCCACTTACTTGTTTTTTTTAAAAAAGAACAATCTCTGAATAATTTAGCCAGAAACTGTTTTCAAGTAGTTTTAATTCATCAGCAGTATAATCAAAAAAGCCATTAGCTAATTTCATTTCTTCAATAGCTAACAAAAACCAGATTTTAATGTTTCTCAGCTCTGGATTTTTTTCATTTTTAGACTCTGTAATTAGGAGGTTTTCGCTGCTTAGCAAAACTTCTTCACTATTTTCCTCTTTAATCTTGTTTAAAATATCTTTATCTGTAGTAATGCTGTCAGTGCTCATTAAAAATGGAGAATTATAATAGAGTAAGTCTGTGGTTTTTGATTCTTCAAGCTTAGTGATTTTAAAGGTTTGAAGGAAACCTACTGCTTCCTGGTTTGGCTCAAAAGTGCCAGGGCTGTATCTTTCTCTAAATAACCAATATGCTTGGGGATCGATTTGATTTTGTTCAATTGTTTTTTCGATAAAATTATTGAAAAGTTGGCTTCTATAGTTTTGATCCCATTTAGGTCTAATACCTGGATGAAAAAAGATAAAGCTCAGTAGAGTTAATAATAAAATTATTAAAGGAAAAGTGTATACTGTAGAGGTGAAGAAAAAGTTTTTATTTTCTGCTGATTTTTTCTCTTTCATTGTTTTAATTATTGTATCATTTTTGATGCTAATTGACTTGTTCTTTCATCAGGGGAAACACATTACTTTTGATGGTCATGTTCACATGACGACCATGGCTCAATTTGCTAGCGCCCTTAAAGACGGTGAGTTTCCGGTGACTTGGGCCAACAACTTTGCCAATTATGGTCTGCCACTACCCATATTTGCTCACCAGTTACCGGCTTATTTAGGAGCACTATTTATTTTATTGGGTTTTTCGGTGCTTGGTGCTTATAATTTAACCTTGTTTCTCGCTGTTTTGCTCAGTAGTTTATTCTTTTATGTTTTCGCTAGAAAATATGCCAAAGCTAATATTGCCCTAGTTGCTACTATATTAATGAATATTGTCCCTTATCGTATTGCTAACATCTATATTAGAGGGGCATTGCCAGAAATTTTAGCCAGTGTTTTTTATCCCTTAATTTTATTGAGTATTTATCAATTCAATAGAGAAAAGAAAAAAATTGCTTTGATGTTGATCGCTTTAGCTGTTTTTTTATTAGCTATTACTCATCCAATGATGTTGTTGATTTTTGCCATCCCATCAACAATTTATTTTTTAGCCACTTTAGAGAAGAAACAATGGCAAAAGAAAATTTTATTGGCTCTGAGTGCTGTTGTTTTGGGAGTTTTTAGTGCAGCCTATTATTTGATTCCACTAAATGTAGAAATCAGGTATTTTTATCAAGGCGCAGTTAAAGCACAAATTAATTCTGAGCAGTTCTTAAATTTGACTAATTTTTTCAGTAGCGATTGGTATTATTTTTATGCACACCCTGGGCCGAGAGGTAATTTTATTAAATTTGGTTTACCGGAAGTGTTGATTGTTTTTCTATCTTTAATTTTTTTATTCAAAAAATTAATAGAGAAAAAAGAAAAAAAATGGAAAATATTTTTTAGTAAAAACTATTTTTTTCTCAGCCAACTAGTAATAGTACTGATAGCAATATTTTTAATGCTTAGTGTTTCGGAAGTCTTATATTCTCTAATTCCTGGCTTTGCTAGCTTGCAATATCCTTGGCGCTTTTTAGTTTTGATTCAATTTTCTGTGCCTCTGTTATTTTTATATTTAGTTAAAAAAATTAGATTTTTGCAAAAACCATTTATTTTATTGTTCATAGTGGCTTTGATGTTGATGTACAGAGTTCCTCAATTATATGGAAAAAATTATGCCTTTTTGCCTGAGGAAAAATTCTATTTTAATCAGTCCAATTTACATAGTCAAAATTTAAATACAGTTTGGAGTGCTAAGAGTGAATCTTATCCCGTAAAGACCAAGCAAGCAGAAATCATTGAGGGTCGAGGGACTTTGGAAATTATTGAATTAAAAAATGCTTCTAGAAAATATCGAGTATTAGCAGAAACTGACTTGAGACTTCTTGATTACACCTTTTATTTTCCTGGCTGGCAAGTCTTGGCTAATGGAGAAGCTCTAATAATTCAATTTCAAGATCCTGAATATAGAGGTCTGATTACCTATAGACTAAGTCCGGGCGAATATGAGCTTGAACTAGTTTATCTGTCTAGCACAATTAGACTAATTGCTCAAATAGTCAGCATTTCTGCCTTTTTAGCCTCAATATTTGCTGTTTATCTCTTATTTAAAAAAATTGATTTTAAAAAGTTTTAGAAATTATTTATTAAAATTATGCTTTCTTATTTAATTGTCTTACTCACACTTTTGTTTGCTTATTTAGGCTTTGGTTTATTTTTATTGAAATTTTTTAAATTAAAATTCAGCCCTTTGGAAAAATTATTGTTTGCCATGGTACTTAGTATTTCTCTCCTAAGTTTAGGCTTTGTTTTGTTGGGCTATTTAGTTGGTACGCTAGCTTATTATTTATTAATACCTTGTTTAGTAATTGGCGCTTTTAGTCTGCGGCAGGAGCGCCGACTTTTTAGTCAAATTTGGCTACAATTAAAAAAGCGGCCCTTGCTGAGTTTTTTAATTTTATTGGCAATTACTTCTTTAAGTACTGGACTCTTTTTTAGTGGTAGTGTTCGCCAGGGTTATTTGCTACTTCAAGATACCTATGATAGTCCTTGGCACCTGAGCTTAATTAAGGAAAGTTTAAGAAATTTGCCGCCTCGTCATCCGTCAAATCCGAAAATTTTTTTAAACAATTATCACTATTTTTATGACGTTTTTTTAGCCAGCTTAGGTTTTTTTAGCAAATTGCCGACTTTAAACCTTTATTATAAGGTGGGTCAATTATTAATGGCAATATTGTTGGTATTAAGTGCCATTGTTTTTGGAAGACGATTTAAGTCAAATAAAGCTAGTGCTTTCTTAGTCTTTTTTACTGCCTTTGTAGGAAATTTTGCTTATTTCATTCCACTCTTTTTGCCCGATCAAAGTTGGTCAGATTCAAGTTTTTGGGTTGCTCAGAGCTTCTCGATGATGGTTAATCCTCAGTTAGTTTTTTCTTTTGTCACCTTCTATTTAATACTCACTCTATTAACAAAAGATTTTTATAAAAAACCGGCGCGCCACTACCTAATGATTGCTTTAATCTTACCTAGTATCGGTTTCAAAAGTTACGGTTGGATTTTAATGAGTCTGTTATATGCAATAGATTTACTAATTAATTTTTTTAAAGAGAAAAAAATTCGCTATATCTTTTATGGTTTAATTTATTTAATTCTAGCGCTACCCTTAATTTATTTAATGACTGGATTTAAAAGTAATAATTTTTTTTATGAACCGCTATGGTTTATTGATAGCATGTTTGAGGCAATAGATAGACTTAACTATCCTAAATGGAGCCTTTTATTAGATAACTATTTAATTAATAAAAATTATTTAAGAGTATTTATATTAAGATTTTTACAAATTTTAATTTTTTATCTAGGTAATTTAGGAATAAGAGCTATTTTTTTGCTATTTCCCATTTGGCGCTTAATTAAAAGGAAAGCTTGGAAAAAACACCAGCCTCTTGCCGACTTGCTTTTTATTTTATTTTTGATTAGTTCAACCTTTCCACTTTTATTTTTACAAGTGGGAACCGCTTGGAACACTATTCAATTTTGGTATTATAGTTTAATTTTTGCTAGCGTTTTAGCAGTTTTAGTTTATTTAAAATTAAGTAAAAATTGGAAGAAATGGCAAAAAATTTTATTTGTATTTTTATTAATAATTTTAAGTATTCCAACCTTTTTAAAAAGCACAATAAATCGTTGGCAAAGTTTTAAAAAAATCCCAGAAAATCAAGTTCAGCTACTCACTAATTTAGCAGCTGATGAAAAAATAATGATATGTCCTGATGGTAGTTGGTGGTATCGTCATTCAATTGTTAGCGCCCTGACGCCAGCTGAGGTTTATTTGGCTGATTCTGGGCAAGTTAACTTACTCAATCTTAGTTTGCAAGACTTTGAAGACTTTGAAGAATTATTTCTTAAAAAAGATTTGGCTAATTTAGAGAAACTGATCAGAGAAGAAGAGATCGACCATATTTTATGCGCTGATGAAAATTTTTCCAGCTTTATAAAAAAGCTTGATTGGCAAGAACAGGAGTTTAGTGACTGGCGCTTTTTTTCTGCAGAAGATACAGCCAAATAGAAAAGACTACCAATCCAAAGAGACTTAAATAATTAGCAATTAGGCGCAACTGACTTTCGCCAAACCATAACTCAACTTTATTTTCACCAGCAGATAATTCCAATTGAATATTGCCCAAGCTTGGATTAGTGCCAACTTCAGTTGCTTGACCATTAATCTTTGCTTGCCAGCCGGCAAAATTAGCTAATTTAAAGTTGGCTAATTGATTTTCTTCTAAATCTAATGACCAAATTTGTCGGTGAGTTTGCTTTTTTATTAATTCAGCATCAATAAGTTCTACCTCACCTTCTTCATTTTCTCGCCAAACAACTGTTGTTGGATAAGTTTCATTAAAATCTTGCAAAAGCGCTTGTTTAGCCATTTGGACTGGAATATAGTCAGGTAGAGTTTGGCTAATGTCACTAGCAATCAAGGCAGAATTATCAGTATAAAAATCGCTAGGGTTGTCAATTAGTTGCTCAGCTCTAAAATACCTAAAATTAACTAAACCCAAGATCACGATAACTAAAATAATTATATAGCGAGCGATGGGTTTTTTGATTAAAAATAAACTAGCACTAAAACTCAGGGCCAAAAAAAAGCTTGCCGGCCCAAACCAGCGCCAAGGAAATTGTAGGTAAGATAAGACGGGTAAAAGAGACCAAAGAAATTGACTTTTTTGCAAAACCAAAAATAAGCTGAGTGAGAAAATACCGACCAAGATCAAAGTAGTTTTTAAATTTTTATTATTTAAAAATTCTTTCAATTTTTGTTTTTTAATAGCTAAATAAAAATTTTTGATAAGTAAAAAAGCAAGAATGAGGAGGGCTAAAAATTGCCCATAGCCTAAAAAGAAGGAAATGTGATCCTCAACGCCCCAACTAGAGCCTCCATAGCCCCAATTATCCCAAAACAACTGGCGAATATAGACAAAATGCAAGCGATAGTCGAAATAGTCAGTAAAGATAGCTCCCACCCTAGTTAAATCTTTTTCAAAATAAGCTGGTAAAACATAGAAACTGCTACTTAAAGCAGCCAAGATGAAGGTTAACAAAATTGACCAAAACTTTTTACCGCTCAAAAACAGAACAAAAATTAGAAGCAAGGGAATAAACATTAGTGCACTAAGATTGTGGGAGAGAATGATCGCCAATAAACTAAAAAATAGCAGCAGATGATTTTTAACAAGCTGTCCTTTATTTTTGACCAAATTGACAACAGCTAACATAGCCCAAGGAAAAAAAGCTAGAGCAAATGCCTCGCTAAGGGCTCCTCGCACAAATAGCAAGAGAGCACGATAGGGGGCAAGGGTAAAAAGTAAGGCTAAAGCTAAACCACCACTAACACCAGCTAAGCGCTTGCCCAGTTTAAAACTTCCCCAGAGAGTCAAAAAATTAACTAATAAATAAAGAATTTTAATAACGCCAATAATATTGATATTCAAAAAATAAAAAAATGCGCCAACTACATATGGTAAGGGTGCGTAAAAATTAAACAAAGGCATGCCAAAACCATAGCCAAAATTAGCACTCCAGCGAACTGGGAAATGTCCAGAACTAATTGCTCCAGCCATTTCTGCTATTCTGGCTGCAATTGGAAAATCATGCACATAAAAAAATCCACTTTGTAGTAGATAGTAGCTGCTAGTTAAAAAAATTAAAATCAAAAAAGGTAAGGCAAGATAATGGGCAATAATTTTTTTTAAAAAAACAAACATTTTATTTTAATTCTGACTTATTTAATTTTATTTTTAAATATGTCTCTAGTGCTTCATAACAAGCCTTGCTTATCACTTTAAGGTTAGCACCCGTGGCTTCTCCATAGCGTCTTGGATAATGGCTGACAGGTAGCTCTTTAAATTTAAAGTTTTGTTTTTTGAGGCGGTAGAGAATTTCACTACTAGTAAAAGCACTACCAGAGTTTAGTTTTAGATTTTTTAATAAGTCAGTGCGAATTAGCTTAAAAGCACAATCAATATCTTTAACGTGTAGACGAAATAGAATATCAATATAAAGTTTAAATAGACGAGTATTTAGGCTTCGTGACCAACCTTCAGCTCGCTTATGCCTGTAACCAATAATCACTTGGTATTTGTCAGTATAGGGTAAAAAATTACTCAACTCTTTGAAGTCGAACTGCAAATCCCCATCGCTTAAAAAAATCCAATCTTTTTTAGCACTGCGAATACCCGTTTTTAAAGCTTCTCCATAGCCTAAATTTTTGGGGTGAGAAACGAGGCGCCAATGTGCTTGATCTTTGATTAAGCTACTGGCCACTACATCGCTGCCATCATCGCTACCATCATTAATAATAATCAACTCATAGTCTTTGGCGAACTTAGGAATAATTTTATTTGCTGAATCAATCAAAAGAGGGATATTTGACACTTCATTATAAACTGGAAAAAAAACGCTCAGCGACTCGAGTGCTTTAACTTTTGACACAATATCCATAATAGACGATAATAAGCTCATGTCAATCTCTGCAGTCTTGGTGGTAAAAAACGAAGAAAAAAATATAGCTAGAGCACTAAAGTCTCTTAATTTTGTCGATGAAATCATTGTTTTTGATATGCAAAGCACTGATCAAACTCAAAAAATTGCTAAACAATTCACTGAAAAAGTCTTTACTACTCCCCAGGATTTTGGCTATGCTGATCCAGCTAGAAATTTGGCTCTGAGTAAAGCAAGTGGCCAGTGGTTATTAGTTTTGGATGCTGATGAAGAAATTCCAAATACTTTAGCTAAAAAAATTAAAAGCCTAATAACACTAGATGACAGTGATGTTTACTTCCTAGCAAGAAACAACCTTATTTTCCAAAAACCTATTAAACATAGTGGCTGGTGGCCAGATCACCAAGCTCGTTTATTTAAAAAAGGGATGGTGAGTTGGCAAGTTGGCGTTCATCGTCAACCAGACATTAAAGGGCGAATTAAATATTTGCCAGCCAGAGATGAGTGGGCAATTATTCATTACAATTATCTTGATGTTGAAGATTTTATTGATCGCAGTCAGAAATATACTACGCTCCAAGCAAAAGAAAGATCAGTCGATAAAAAAATTAATACTCAAGACTTATTGCAAGCTTTTAATAATGAATTTTTTCAGCGCTTCTTTCTTCACCAAGGGCATCAAGACGGAATGCATGGTTTAGCGCTAGCGCTTTTACAAAGTAATTATGAATTACTGATTAAGCTTAAGCAGTGGCAGGCTCAGGGTTTTCCCGAAGAACAATTAGATACCAAGCAGTTGCTAAAAATTTTAAAACAGGGGCAAAAGGACTATAATTTTTGGTTGCAAGACTTAGAAATTTCCCAAGCTAGTTTTCTAAAAAAACTTTGTTTAAAAATCAGATATAAGTTAAAATTTTAAAAATAAGATGAAAAATCATATTAGTATTATTATTGTTAACTACAATACTCCAAAAGATACTAAAGACTGTGTTCGTTCTTTAGCAGATCTAGAAACTTGGGGTTTTGATTATCAAATTATTGTAGTTGATAATGGGTCTAAAGTACCCCTGACATTTAGTGCTAATTTTTTGCGTCATCACCCTCAAGTTGAACTGATTACTAGTGCCAGCAACCTGGGTTTTACTGGGGGCAACAATTTAGGAATTAAACACGCTGCCAATCACTATGATAGCGACTATTTCTTACTGCTCAATAGTGACACTGTAGTTGATTCAAATTTTCTTAAAGAGCTCTATTTAATGGCTAAGAATGATTCAAAAATTGGCTTAATCTCTTCCAAAATTTATTTTGAAAAAAATTATGAGTACCATGCAAATAGTTATTTGCAAGAGCATTTGGGTAAGGTGATTTGGTACGCTGGAGGTGTTGTCGATTGGTCTAATCTAGTTAGTTTTCACATCGGTGTGGATGAAGTTGATCGCGGCCAGTTTGAACAAGCTAGGGAAACCGGTTTTGCTACTGGTTGTAGCATGTTAATTAGTCGGGAAGTTGTGGAGCGAGTAGGACTGCTGGACAATCGCTATTTTCTCTATAGTGAAGATGTTGATTATAGTCTTAGGGTTAAGCGCGCTGGACTAAAAGTTTGCTATTGTCCCAGCAGTATTGTTTACCATAAAATTGGCGCTTCTACTGGTGGTGTGGGTTCACAATTACAACAATACTATCAAACTCGCAACCGCTTATTACTTAGTTTTAAATACGGTTGGGGAAGACAAAAATTAACCACGATTCATTTAGCACTAAGGTTATTACTTAAAGGCTCAAAGACAGAAAAAAAGGCTGTTTTAGATTTATTAAAAAGTAATTTGGGCAAGCAAGCTTATGTCTAGGGCAAAAATTACAGCAATTATCATTGCCAAAAATGAAGAAAAAATGTTGGCGGCTTGTTTAGAGACCCTGTCTTGGTGTGACGAATTACTCTTAATTGATTGCGCTTCAACAGACCAAACTGTGCCAATAGCTGAAAAGCATGGAGCCCGAGTAATTGGTTTTGATCACCCCTCTTTTGCTAAAATTCGTGAAAAGGCCCTAGAAAGCGTCACTACAGACTATTTATTTTATGTAGATGCAGATGAGCGAGTTACTCCAGCCTTAGCCAAAGAGATTTTAGTCCACTTGGAAAATAGAGACTGCTTAGTGATGCAAATTAATCGCGAAAATATTTGTTATGGTAAGAAGTTTAATTTTGGCAGTTGGCAGGGTGATCAGGTGTTACGCGTCTTTGAAAAAGATAGTTTAAAGGGTTGGCAAGGAGAAATTCATGAAAGCCCAGTTTTTAGTGGTCATATTTGTCAATTAAATCACCAACTAGTCCATCTTACTCACCGCTCGACTAAAGAAAATTTGCTCAAAAGCGCCAATTGGACAATTAAGGAGGCCACACTTTTGGCAAAGAGTGATAAAACTAAAAAAATCGGCTTTTTTACGATTTTGCGCAAAGGCATTATGGAGTTTTATCGACAGGCTTTTAAATATCAGGGCCGAAAAGATGGCATGCCTGGCTTAATTGAGGCACTAATGCAAGCCATGAATCGTGTATTCGTTTATATTCAGGTTTGGGAGCTGCAACAAAAACCGAGTTTAGAGGATCTCTATCACAGTGAAGAAATGAAAATTAAAAAACTTTGGAAAACAGAAGGTTCAACACTCAAATCTTAAACATGAAAATAGTTTTTTATTCACCCTATTTCCCTAAACATTATGGTGGTGGCGAAAAATATCTTCTAGATTGTATTCATGCTCTTTTAGAACGGGGTAGAGATGAAATCTATTTAGCTCTACCCACTAAAGATTTTCTGACTCAAGAACAGGTAGCAATTATTCGCAAACAATACCAGAATTTTTCTGCCTATGATTTGTCCAAGATAAAAATTGTTGCTACGCCACTTGGTACTGATGCGAGTTTCTGGCAAAAACTGAAATGGACAAAAAAATTTGACTGTCTTTATCATCTTAGCGATGGCTCTTTGTTTTTTTCATTAGCTAAAAAAAATATTTTACACATTCAAGTCCCCTTGAGTATAAATAAACGCAAATTAATTGAGCGCTTAAAGTTAAAAAACTATCAAGTTAAAAATACCAATTCTCATTTCACTAAAAATTATATCGAGAAAAAATGGCCAGTAAAAATAGATCACGTCCACCAACCTCTTGTTGATCTCGAAGAGTTTCCCACCCAGAGTGACCCTTTAGCAAAAAAAGAAAAAATTATTTTACATGTGGGTCGATTTTTTCGCCAACTACATAGTAAGAGACAAGATGTTTTAGTAGAATTATTTGCTCGCTTAGTCAAAGAAGAGCCCCAGGCTTTGGCTGGCTGGAGTTTGCACTTAGTTGGTACTGTTGAAGACGAAAACTATTTTAATCAAATAAAAAATAGAGCCAAAAATTTGCCGATTAAGTTTCATCACGAACTTGATCGTCCAAAGTTAGTAAAACTCTATCAGCGCTCTAGTATTTATTGGCAAGCTACCGGTTACGGTTTAGATGAGGAAAAACATCCTAGTGCTATGGAGCACTTTGGTATTGCACCAATTGAAGCAATGGCTGCCTATAGCCTGCCACTTTTAATTGCTAAAGGTGGGCACAAAGAAGTTTTGGGCAAGGAACTAAGTGAATTTTTATGGGAGAACGATGAACAGTGTTTGGCCAAAACCCTAAAATTAGTCAAGGATAGTGATGAGCGTTTGAGAATTGCTCGACAAGTCAGAGTTCGAGCCGAAGACTTTAATGTTGAGCGATTTAATAAATTATTATTTGAGATGATTGATTAAAATGTCAAAAAAACAGAATCGACCTGGTGTTAGCGTTTTGATTCCCAGTTACATGGGGCAAGCCTTATTGTTTAAGCATTTAGCGAAAGTTATGGCAATTATGCGCCCCGGTGATCAGTTAATTATTGTTGATGATGCTAGTCCCGACCAGGGGGCTAGCAAGAATTATTTAATTAAAAAGTTTAAGCTAAAAATTGAAAATCAGAATCGTTGGCCAGCAATAATATATAAGGGTCAGTGGCAGGGGATGGAAATCATATTGGCCATCAACCAAAAAAACCTACGCTTTGGTGAAACAGTTAACCTTGGTTTTAAATTAGCTAAACAGCGCTTGGTTTTCTTAATCAACAATGATGTAGCCCCAAATAGCAATGTTTTAGAGTACTTAATCCCTCACTTTAGCGATAAGAAGATGTTTGCTGTAACTTGTTTGGAAAAAAATGGTAAACAAAAAAAGGATTGGGCTGGCAAAAATCAACTACGCTTTGAACAGGGCATATTTAAACACAATAAAGCTGCTGATTTTAAGACTGGCCCCACTGCCTGGGCGAGTGGTGGGAGCAGCCTGATAGATCGTGATAAATTTTTGCAACTTGGTGGCTTTGACAAACGTTTTAAGCCTGCTTATTGGGAGGATATTGATTTATCTTTTCAAGCTCGAAAAAAAGGTTGGCAAGTGTTGTTTGAGTCTCAAGCAGTGGTTGAACACCATCACGAAACCACCAATCAAGGGGTTTTTGGTCAGGAAAAAATTAAGCGCATGAGTTGGAAAAACGCTAAAAAATTTACTAAAAAAAACGCTGACTTTTGGCAAAAAATCGCTTATTTTCTATGGCGACCTTATTGGCTAATTCAAGAAATGAAACTTTTTGGGCACTGGCCAGTCTTTAAAAACTGCCTCATTTTAATCGCTATTTTACTCCTAGCGAGTCTTTTGCGATTTTATCAGTTGGGGAGAGTACCCCAGGGGATGGCAGTTGATGAAGTAGCCATTGGCTACAATGGTTTTGCCATTTGGCAAGCACGCCGTGATGAGTGGTTGGAATTCTTACCGATTTCATTTCGCTCTTATGGTGATTACAAAGCCCCTTTGGCCATTTATCTCAATGCTGTAAGCACAGCATTATTTGGCTTAAATTTATGGGCAGTCAGACTCCCCTTTACGGTTTTTAGTATTTTGGCTGTTTTGGGAATTTACCTACTCGCCAAAGAATTACTCAAGCAAGCAAAAATTAATGAACAACTGGCGCTTTGGGCGACTCTCTTTTTAGCTCTTTCTCCTTGGCACCTTCATTATAGTCGGCTTGGTTTTGAAGCCGGGATTGCTCTAAGTTTGTTGATTTGGGGAGTTTACTTTTTTTATCGCTATTTGCACCAGCAGAAACTTTGGCAAATTATTCTAGCTGCTTTTTTAGCTAGTATGACTCTTTATACTTATCATAGTGCCAAGGTGACTACCCCACTGCTTTTTTTAATTATTTGGCTAACTCAGCGACGCCAAGCTAAAGTTAAATGGCCTCAACTCTTAATTACATTTTTGCTGACTAATTTCATTTTAAGCCCACTGCTTTATAACGCAGTTTATGAAGATGGTTTCACTCGGGCTGGCTCTAGCGCTTTATTTGCAAATATAGCTTGGTCAGAGAAGTTAAATATTTTATTTAACAATACCCTATCTTTTTTCTCTTGGGATTTCTTAGCTAAGGGTCAGGTTTTAGGTCACTTGCGTCACGGTGATGGGCACTTTGGTGTTTTGAGTTATCCAGCCTTAGTTCTAATTATTGCCTACGCGCTCAGTCTGTTTATTAAAAAAGTTCCCTTTAAAAAATCTAGTAGCCGAATTTTAAACTTAGCTCTCATCTGGATTGTGATTGGTTACTTGCCAGCCATCATTGGTGATCAACCTTTTCACAGTAACCGAGCACTTCTAGCGCTACCTGGCTGGATTTTGCTGGAGGTTTTGGCCTTTGAGCGACTTAGTTATTTCTTTAAAAAACACAGTTGGGGTTTGAAAGCTCCGGTACTTGTGGCTTACACCCTCTTTTTAATAGTTTATCAGCGCCATTACTACCAAAGTTTTGCTAAAGAAAGTGCCTCAGCTTTTAATGACGGCTATCTAGCAACATTTGAATATCTAAAAAAATTAGACAAAAGTGGAGTAGACAAAATTTTGTTTAGTAACGACTATCAACACGCCTATATCTACACTTTGTTTGCTAACAAAGTTAACCCGATCGCCTATCACGGAGGAATTTTAGCGGGCTATGAATTTAGTGACAATGTTGATTTTCAAGATTTAAATCGGAAAAAAACAATTGTAGTGGCGACCCTTGAAAACGATATGTTGCATTATGAGCCCGACCATATTATTTATGGCAGCGATGGTAGCGAGCGCTTTCGCATTTATTTAGCTAAAGATTAACTTATCACTTATAATAAACTGGACTTATGTATATTGAGCAAGAACTAAAAGAAGCAATTTTCACTGCACTGCCAAAATCTTTGGCTAAAGAAATTAAGCT
>CAYOIJ010000009.1:13659-28676 GCA_964404025.1 uncultured Pseudomonadales bacterium | reverse complement strand
TTCAGAATCGCTAGAGCTGGAAAAAGTTATTTTTAATTGTAAAAATCTATTAGCTGGAGAAACAATATTGTTGTCAACAATATTTTGCCAGTCCGACCAATTCAGACCATCACTACTACTTCTAGATTGATACAGCAGCATTGTGTCTCCAGGATTAACCTGATCGACATTGATTCCCGACCAAGCTTCTACATATTCAAGGTCATAAGTTGGAGAAATCCAAGTACCAGTACTTGGGTAGGTATTGGTGCCAGGAGTATAGATTAGTAATTCAGACTGACCATAACCTCTAGTAACATAATAGCTAAGCCCCAAGGGGTCATATGCTATTGAGGCTCCATTATAAGTTCCAACATCATTGGGACCATAGGTATCCAGCGATTTAAGTTTTTTCCAAGAGTTGGACGCAATAGTATATTCATATAAATCTGGGGTGTAATAACCAGCTAAAGCTAAAATTTTACCGTTAGCATAACTGATATCAGAACCATAGTAGGGAGAATATGGCAATGGAGCTAATTCAGTCCAAGTGTCTGACCCTATCGTATATTTAAACATGCGCTTAATGCCAATGCCTGCTGTAAAAAAGACATCAGTACCATCAGAAATTAGCCTCGAACCATAAGAGGCTATAACACCATCAGGAACATCAGATAAATCATCTAGCCAAGTGTTGCTTGGAATATGGTAGCGCCAAAAATCACTTGTTGCTGCACCTCTAGTAGCATATAAATAATCACCAGTCCCTGGATAAACCAGTGCCCCTCCAAACCTGACATTGCTAGGGGCGTCAGTTCTTATTTCCCAAGTATTGCCGTCTGGGTAATAACGATAGAAAGATGGTGTGTTAGCACCTCTAAAAAAATAAAGATAATCTCCAACCGCTTCTCCTTTAACATCGTCATTAAAACGTTCTGGAGTGTTTTCTAATTCAGTCCAACTGTTAGCACTAGGATCAAAACGATAAAAAAGCTGACCGTTGTATCCCCTAGGCACATAGAAATATTCATCATGATAAACCATGTCTGAACCTGTAGCTAGAGTGTTCGGCGCTTCACTAGGCCCCAAAAATTCATCTATATTGGGATCGTATTTCCAAAAACGGTAGTCGCCATTGCCTCTAAAAAAGTAAATTAGTCCATCTGCCTCTACATATTGAAGGCCAGCATATCGAGATGGCAGCGGAGCTTCTGCTAAAGTTGTCCAGTCATTAGTAGAGGGATCATAGCGCCAAAAACTGCTGCTATTGTACTGACGTGCAAGGTAATAGTATGTGCCATCAGTAGTGGCATCAATATCATCGTACATTCTTTCTGGCACATCAGTTAGAGTTTCCCAATTATTGCTAGCCACCGAATAACGATAAAAACTAAACTGATTGCTGCCTCGAGGTGTATAAATATAGCCATCTATATATGTAATGTCAGCTCCATTTCTTAAAGTTGCTGGTGGACCAGCCAGCGGCATCCAAGAATCTGTATCTACATTATATTTGTAAAAATCTTGAGTATTGTTACCTCTGATTGCATAAATATTAGTTCCATCAGTAGTCATTGAGCCTCCTTGATGAACTAAATCAGGAATACCAGCCAACATCTCCCAACTATTATCAGCAATTGAGTAACGAGCAAAGGAGCGCTGATAACCACCAAAAATTGAGTAAAGATAGCCATCAAGATACTGAAGATCCATACCATAATATGCACCTCTAGGTAAATTGGCTAAATCTGTCCAGCTATCTGTTGCTGGTGTATAGCGCCAAAAAGTAATGTCCCCATAACCCCTGGCAACATAAATATGAGTACCATCACTACCAAAAGCACTACCAACAGAAATTGGCTTATCAGGACTCTTCAAAGACTGAACTCCCCAAGTACCAAGAGGAGATAGCTTTATCTCCCCCTCCTTGCTATCAGCTTCAACACCAAGTAGCGTGCCTTCTTCCCAATCAACTTGATGGGTAATTGTAAGATTACCTGCCTGAGAGGGAGAAATAAAATACTTAAAAGAGATAGCAGCGACCAAAAAAATCAGGATGGAAATCATTAATACAAAAATGATTTTGGGCAGCCTGGTTTTTTTCATTTTTCAACTAATATAAATATCAACATACAAAAACCTCCAAAACTGGTGGTTATTCATTAAAAATAATTATGGCACATTTTTTAGCTCAAATGTTGAGCAAAATAAGAAATTCTCGTCAAGAAAGCTAGTCCTAATGAAAAACATATAGTGATGCTAAAAGTCAAATCAACTACTTGAGTAAAACTAGTCTCCATTTTCGTCGAATTCAGCTTCACCTTCAGCATAAATCACTGCTTCGGTCACTCCATGATAGTGAAATAGTTCGTCTTCAGCAAAAACAATGGCAATTTCTCGCTCAGCATCCTCATTGTTTGAAGAAGCATGAATTAAATTCATCTGTTGACTCATTCCAAAATCACCACGAATTGAGCCACCTTCAGCTTCTCGTCCAAAAGTAGTGCCGACTAGAAGTCTGACTACTGGTACAGCATCTATCCCTTCCCAAACCATAGCTACAATTGGCATTGAACCCATAAAAGACTTGAGGTCATTAAAAAAACTTTTTTCGCGATGTTCACTATACCAAGAATCCAACTGTTCATCAGTCATTCTCAACATTTTGAGCCCAACTAACTTTAAACCTTTGCGCTCAAAGCGGCTAATAATTTCGCCAATCAAGCCCCTTTGCAAACCGTCAGGCTTAACTAAAACTGCAGTACGAGTAACTTTCATAAATACGCCTCCTTTTTTAATTAATCTCTCTTACTGGGGATTATCTTAAAAAAATCAGTAAAAGCCAAGCGGAGTTTTGAAAAACCTATTTTTATTTGTTTTATACAGCAAATTCTTATATATCAATATATAAAATAAAGTATCAAAAGATTAATTAATGAATCAGAAAAAAGAAGGAAAAAACCAATGTCTGACTTAACACAGTCTAAACATGGTTTAATATATCAAAATATAAAACAAGAAATCGAAAGAGATTAGGCCAAAGCCCACTGCCGAATTGTTTTAGAATCGCTAAAATCACCAATTATTGCAAAACGCAATTGCTCCTTTTGAAAAATGAACTTCGCCAATCGCTGCAAATCTTCAATCTTCACCGCATCAATTTTAGCTAAAGCTTCATCGGGAGTTAAAACTTTATTATTTAGAAGCTCTTTAAATCCATAGAATTGGGCAACGTTATTGCTCTCTTCTAAATTGAGTATAGTCGTAGCTTTAAGGTAATTTTGGGCGCGTAGTAGCTCAGCAGCACTAATTTCTCCACTCTCCCCTTTTTTACCACGAGCATTGGCTAGATTATAAAAAACATCTTTAGTGGCTTGAATTGCTTCGTTTAGACGACCCGGATCAACTCCGGCACTAGCCCCCAAGTAACCACTGTCGTGATAGTATTCTAAATTACTGCGCACGTAATAACACAGGGCTCGTTTTTCGCGTACTTCGGTAAATAAGCGCGAGCTCATGTTGCCACCTAAAATTGTAGACAATACTGATAAAGTAAAACGATCAGAATGATGACGATCAAGCGAAGGCCACGCCATTACAAAATGGGCTTGTTCACTGCGTCGCTTAACCAGTTTAAAACGACGCCTAGAAAAGGCGTTTTTGTTGATTTCTACGGGCTGACCGTGCTTGCCCTGTTTTGCCTTAGGCACAGCTAGCTTGTGGTTTTGACCACGCTTGCTTTTCAACTTGCTAAAAGCTAAGGCGACTTTGTCTGCTAAAACTTTTTGATCCTGATTAATTTTATCCAAGCCACCTGCGACCACCAGCAATAAATTTTCTGGACCATAGTATTGCTGAAGAAAACTCTGAAAATCGGCGCTGGTTAAAGATCGAATGCTGTCTTTATAACCAATGATGTCGTGAGCCAGTGACGAGTCAGCAAAGATTAATTGTTCAAAAACATTGCTAATGTGATATTGCGGTGTATCTACATACATGTTCAATTCTTCGATAATCACCCCTTTTTCTCGGTCAATATCTTCTTGATTTAGTAGTGGTGCAAAAAGCATGTCAGATAAAACATCTAGAGCTAAATCAAAATTGGCGACTGCTGATTTGACATAGTAACCAGTGTATTCTTTGCTGGTAAAAGCATTAAAATCTGCACCTACACTATCCAAGGTTCGCGCCAAACTCTTAGCGTTTGGATAGTTCACTGTACCTTTAAAAACCATGTGCTCAAAAAAGTGAGCAATTCCTTCTTTGCCCACCGGTTCAAAACGAGAACCAGTATTAGCCAAAAACATAACTGTTACCGATTTAGCGGCAGGTAAATTAATCGTTAAAAGTGGCAGACTTTGTTTAAATTTAGTTAAGGGAATTTGGTGTATTTGATGAGCAAACATGTAGCTATTGTAGCACTAATTAAAAAATATTTTGTGGCACTGATTACAAATAAAAGGCGAATAGATTTGAGTATATTTATTACTCTCTCTATTTTTGATGTGAACAAATGATTTCAGTGTTTTATGAGAAAAATTTTGTACTCAATTATTAGCTTTTAGCAAAAATGGCTATAAATATATTTCGGACCGACTTCGGTTTTGTTCAAAACTCCTTAAAAATGCCTTATTTAGCCTGGAAATAAACATTATTAGTCAAGAGACAGCTGAAAAAGAAATTTTATGAAAAAAAATAAGCAAAAAAAATAAAAGAAAAAAGAGTTTGCGCTACATTTGCTTTGAATAAAACTTAAAAGAAATTTTCAAAAAATGAATAAAAAAACACAAAAATTGAGCACATTTTTACTTGGGTTTTTTAAGAAAAATTATTGATTGAACATAAAAACTTGCATTTTTTTGCAACTTACTGCATAGTAATTGATAGTGACAATTTGGCAATTCTGCCCACATTGCTAAGTTGCTTGCAACTGTTATTTTTTGTAAATAGCAACAATTGACAAAAATTTTGCATTACAAGAAAATTATTTAGTTGTTAAAAAATAGTAGCTGTCTGTTAACAATACAATTCTGATGTCCCCATTTTGATCGGTACGAACAATTTGAGATGAAAAATCTCTCAAATTGCTCAAAACCTCTGGTGAAGGGTGATCAAACTTGTTATTTCGGCCAACAGAAATTAAGGCTAATTCGGGTAAGACTTGAGATAAAAAAGCTGGTGTACTTGAGGTTTTTGACCCATGGTGCGCTACTTTTAAGATGTCCACCTGATCTATCAAAGCTGAGTTAACAATGCTAAGCTCTACCCTTTCCTCAAGGTCTCCAGATAGGAAAACTTGTAGCTGACCATAATCAAACAAAAGAGCTATAGATCGGTCATTTGTGCTTTCTAAAGGCTCAAAATTAGCAAAATTTTCTTGACTAAAGGCCGATAACATGGTTTCGGGTAGCCTGGATTCTGCCTGGTAAAAATTAAAACTCTCTAAAAAATCCAACTCGAGGTGGCTTGGAGTTAAGAAGGTAAACAGCATTTGGTCAGCTTGATTATCCAGGCTAAAATCCTGATAAGCCATTTGTTGCCCTAAAATCGGCTGTTTGAGGCTCGTGCCTTGTTCAATTAAGTCAAAAAAAACCCGATTTAACTCGAGAAAAAGTTCGCTATCTTTACTTTCGCTTAGAGGAGCAAAAATTGTAGCAAACTGATAGTTGTTGGACAAACTAGCAAAACCACCAATGTGATCACTATCGTAATGGGTTAGGACTAATACATCAATCTTTTTATCCATAAAAGGCAAATAGCGATTAAGACAGGTCAAGATTGCCTCATCGGGACCAGTATCTACTAGGACTTGAAAAAAACCCTGTTGAATTAAAATAGCATCTCCCTGACCGACATCACACATTATTAAATTAACTGACTTATCAGGCAATTTTGTCATTAGATGCCAAAGAAAAAAAGCTGAAGTTAAAAGCGCTAATAGTTTTTTCATGCTTTATTCGACCAATTAAGCCATTTACTAAATACCCTATATTTGTTTTTTTTAGAATAGAGTTTTTTTTCTCGCAAAATCAAGTAAACAACAAAAATCTGAATAATAATTAAAGAGCTTGTTATCAGGTTTTTATTTTGGTACAAATCAATAGATTTAGCAGGCATTGTTTCTAGAAAACCTAATATTTTAAAAAATATATTACAAATAAAATATATCAAATCACTACAAATATTAGCTAAAAAAGTAAAATTCAGCATTTTGCTACTAATAAATATAAAATATATAAAAGTTAATGATTCTACCAGAGGTGACAGTAAAATATTGGCTGGTATAGCAATTAAATTAACATTAGAAAAATAAAAAATAAGCAAAGGCCATAGAAAAAAATGTATAGTTGCACTAAACATTAAGCCTGATTTGGCAATCTTTTTTTTAATGTAAGGCCAATAAAATAGAATGATAAAGGTCGCCAAAAAGCTTAATTGAAATCCCAAAGCTTGAAAGTAAAATGGATTGATAGAAAGGCATAATATTCCTATAAAAACCAGTAAATTAAGGCGTTTTACTGATAAATTAAACAAACTATTAGCCAAAATAGCTAGAGCACAAGATAATGAAGCTCGTAAGATTGAAGGACTGGAATCAATAAGACTAAAGTGCCCATTTATCAAGCAGAAATAGATCGAGATGATCAGTATACTAATTAAAGACAGTAGTTTTTGCCCTCTCCAAACCTCGAGAAAAGCTAAGAAAGGCTTCAAAAACAAGAAAATTAAATGTATATTGGCACTGGAAGCAGCAATCAAATGTAATATCCCTATAACTTTAAAAGAGTGATAGACCGTCTCGGGAGCCCCAGATAGCTCTGCAAAGACAAAAGCTTTACCCAGAGTAGCTTCTCGAGTGGAAAAATTTTCCTCAAGTAACCAGATAAGTTTTTCTCGCACAATTAGCACTTGATTTTCTAAGTAAAAAAACCGATACTTTAACGAAAAAAGTATCGAGGCCAAAAACTCTTTAGTCGCTTTTAGCAGTCTTTTTAAGCCTTGCATTAACTTTAACAAACAGATATAGGGTCTGCTAACTGATCTAGTCTGTATGTTTATGTTACAGTTGTCAACTTGAGATAAAAGGCAAGAAAAAAAGCTCTTTTGCTGTCCTAGCTTGACGTCAAAAACAGCAATTTTCGCTCTTTCTTTGGTTTTATACTTATTTGAGAGAAAATGCTCTTGTTTGCGTGTACTAATCAGTAAATATGGCCACTTTCGGGTATTAAATATAAGTTTAAAATTTTGCAATAATATAAATATAGTAAAAAGTATCAAAAACCATCTTTTTATTTTACCAATTCTCTTATAAGTCATACATCTAAATGATCTGAAAAGTAATACTTTGTTTAAAAATCTCTTTATTTGGCAAATTAGCTTTTGCTTGTTTGTAAATTAATCAATTTTTAGCAAACGCTCAATGTCTTTGCTTAGCCACTCAGTCATTATTTATTAGCGATAGAGTCTTATAATAATTCAACTAATTTGTGCAACGCTCTTGTTAAGTGAACATCTTTCTTTCTTTTTACAAAGTAATTAATTCTTTGATTGAATCGAAAATACTTTGAGTAATTATTCCACCGCTAACTAAATCATTAAAACTTGAATATGGACGATTAGAAATAATATCACTGGCTCGTTTTTCGCCTATACCTGGTAAAGATTCCAATTCTTTAGTGCTGGCTGAATTAATTGAAATCAATTTGCTTTTATCATTATAGAGAGAAGCATCACTGCCTGGCGCCTCAGTTTTGTCCGGTGAGACCCCCACGCTTGCAAGAGGCGCCAGCTGCCATTCTTCTTCCCAGGCATAAGGAATATAGACCTTCTCTCCATCACTCAAGGTGCTACTGAGATTAAAAGTTTTGGCCATAAACACTAATGATGCCTCAGCATCTATACCTCCAGCTGCCGCTAATAGGTCAGCCCGTCTTTGCCCCAAATCGAGCTCATATATCCCTGGCTTATTTACAGCTCCAGCAATTTCAACCTTAAGTCGACCGAGTTTTTGTAAACCTGACTCTGGCAATAAGTTTTCAGGGCAACTAGGACAATAACATTCCAAACTGTCTGCTGAAGCTCGTAAGGATTCAAGAGCCGGCCAAGCCAAGCTAATGGCTATCAATATCAAACAAAATGGCAAAAAACGGAAAATGAGGAGAAAAAGACGTCTAGATAAATGTTTGAGTTTCATTAAACAAATTATTAAACATCAAATTGACAAATAAGCGACAATTAAGAAGCCGACTGAGATGAGATTGGCTAAAAAACAACGGCTAAGAAACAACTAGACTAACAATTTTACCGGGAATATATATTTCCTTAATAATTTCTCGATCAGCAAGCCACTTGCTTAATGCTGGCAAGGCCTTAGCTTTGGATAGAACCTCAGCTTCATCGTCAAGTAGGTCATAGTCTAGAGTTAACTCAGCTCGAACCTTACCATTAACTTGAACTGCTAGGGTTATTTGTTGGCTTTGCGCGAGCGCTGGGTCGAAACTTGGCCACTTTGTTAAATGAATTGACTGAGCAAACTCCAGGTTTTCTAGCGCTTGACGGCGTGCTCGCGCCTCATTTGTCTCGCACTGAACTTCACCTAAAGTTTGTTCGCTAATATTTTGCCAATCATACTTAGCCTGACCATATAACTCCTCAGCAAGAAAGGGAGCTAGTGGAGCAAAAATAGCTAGTAACTGCAATAGCTCTTGAGCAGTAAACAGTAAGCCTCGCTGTTCAATTGCTAGCTTTTTCCTCCCTAAACTAGCCTTCTCCCATAAATTAGTTAGCTCCATTAGGGCGGCAATTGTTGTGTTAAATTTAAGTCTAGGTATGTCTTCAGTTGATTTTTTAATGGTCTGGTGCAATTTTTGTAGCAAAGTTGATCGGTCTTTAGTTAAGCTTTCACTCTTGAGCCGAGACACTACTTCAATTTCCTCTAAACAAAGACGATAAAATTTACGTAAAAAGCGTGCTACCCCAGCTACTGCTCGGTCATCCCAAGGCTTATCAGCCTCTAGCGGCCCCATAAACATTTCATATATCCGTAAAGTATCAGCTCCATATTTTTCCACTATCCTGTCTGGATTAATCACATTACCCTTGCTTTTACTCATTTTTTTACCATCTGGACCTAAAATCATTCCCTGATGGCGCATTTTGGCAAAGGGTTCACTAACATCTACATAGCCTTGGTCTCTTAAAAATTTAGTAAAAAAGCGTGAGTACAAAAGATGTAAAACTATATGCTCAGGACCAATTAAATAAAGATCAACTGGTAGCCATTTTTTTAGTCGCTCTGGTCTAGCAAAAGCTTCTTGATTGCGACTGTCACAATAGCGCAAAAAATACCAACTTGAGTCAACAAAAGTATCCATCGTATCGTACTCAGGAGTCCAACCCTGGCCATATAAGCGCTTTACTCGCTCTTTGAGTTCTTTTGAAGATTTAAGGGGTGATTCACCAGTGGGCTTAAAATCAACATCATCTGGTAACACCCAGGGTAAATGTTCCTCCTTGACTGGATGTGCTCTCCCCTCTGGGTCATAAACAATAGGAATTGGTGTCCCCCAATAACGTTGCCGAGATATTAACCAATCACGTAACTTATAATTAACTACTCGCCGACCATAACCTTCGTCCTCCAAGTAATCTGCAATTTTTTTAATTGCCTCCTTGACTGACAAAGCATTAAGAAAATCAGAATTGACAATTTCTCCTTCCCCATCATAAACCTGATCTAATTGCTCAATCTTTTCTTGCTTGCCGTCGGGACCAGCCACTACACGTATCACTTCTAGTTTATGATTGGGATATTGATGATTAACAAATTCTACAAATTCGAAATCCCTCTTATCATGAGCAGGTACACCGACCACCGCTCCTGTTCCAAAGTTAGCTAAAACAAAATCAGCTACCCAGATAGGCATCTGCCGCCCAGTTAATCGATTAAGAGCGTAGTAACCAGTAAAAACTCCAGTTTTTTGTCTACCTTCCTGCTGACGCTCGAGCTCTGTTTTTTTCTCCGCCTTCGTCAAATACTCAGCTACTTCTGATTTTTCAGCAGCCACTTGTTTGGCAAAACTATGCTCGGGCGCTAACACTACAAAAGTTGCTCCAAAATTGGTGTCTGGCCGGCTAGTGAAACAAGTTATCTCGACAACAGCCTTTCTTTCGGCATCACCATCTTCACCGCCCTCCCCACAAGCAAAAACTGGATAAGAAATATTGACTCCTTCATGCCGACCAATCCAATTTAATTGCTGTTGTTTGGTAGCTTGAGGCCAATCAAGATCTTCTAAACCACTAATTAGCTCGTCTTGATAATCTTTGATCTTAAAATACCACTGCTTTAAGTCTTTCTGTATCACTTCGCTTTCACAACGTTCACACAAACCCTCAACTACTTGCTCATTAGCTAAAACCGTCTGACATTTTGTGCACCAATTCACCTTGCCCTGCTCCTGATAAGCCAAGCCTTTTTTATGTAGTTGCAAGAATAACCACTGTGTCCAGCGATAATATTCAGGGTGATTGGTTGCCAACTCATTTGCAAAATCATAAGAAATTGCTAGACGCTTAATTTGCTCCCTGAAGGTATCAATAGCTGATTTAGTTGTTTGGCGAGGATGAATACCAGTGCTAATCGCATAATTTTCAGCAGGTAAACCAAAGGCGTCCCAACCAACCGGAAAATAGACCTCCTGCCCCTTCATTCTCTGGTAACGAGCTAAAATATCAAGAGCAGTTTTTGATTCTACATGACCAACATGCAAGCCAGAGCCACTAGGATAAGCAAAAGCAAAAAGTAAATAGCTCTTTTGCTTAACCTCATCCTTGGTCAAATCTAATTGAGTATCTTGAAAAAGAGCCAGCTCATGCCAGTAGTTTAACCAGCGCTGCTCCACTTCCTGATGATTATATGCAGTTTTTGCCATACTCCTATTTTAACTCAAAAGCAGGCTTTGAAAAGAGCGCTAGATAAACATCCTATAACTGTCAGAATAATCGCTGGCAATAATAGTGAAAAGTTATAAATAATATAAACGAATAATTAACGAAGCAAGATTTTTATCATAATAGAACAAAGGTAAAAATATGACCCAAAACTAAGCTTAAAAAGGACTAATAAACACTAAGTTATAGCGAAGCAATATAATAAAGAAGCAAAACCTTATTCACGCATAATTACCGTATAATTATTGCATGATCTTAAAACCAGATTAACGCAAGCATCCTTTTCGGTATTATAAGTATATCCTAATCAATCAATCTGTTTTGGGTGAAGAAAAAAAAGAAGTTACCCAAAATCGCCAGAATATAAAATCTGATGCCAAAGATATAGCGAAAGTAGACTAGAAATGACTGCTATACAGTTGTTTTTTTTGAATTTCCCCAGGCAAATTCCAGACAGAAAAAAATCAATTTTGCAAATTAAACCCAAAAATCCTATATTTTGAGTGCTTTTTGCAACCTATTGAGTATTGATAGTGCCCCCTCTACTTGAAGGTAATAGTGTTGAATTAAACCACTGTCTTCCTGTAAAAAGGCCTCAAACCGATCAAAAATCGAATAAAAAGTCAATTTATGCTGATCTCTTAATGATTTTATTTGGGCTGTAATCTCTATCAGTTCGTCCAACTCTCTGCTAATACTAGAGTAAATTTTTAAACCATCGGCTAGCGATATTTTTTGTCCTATAATTATGCGTTCTTCTCCAATGATGCGATTTCCCAACTGATATACCATTACCCCCTGTCTGTAACGATTGTTCAACTCGGCTAAGACCAGGTCATTTAATTGACCGGGAAAAAGGAAGACTCCCCGCGTTAGAGCAATACAAGCATGTTTCAATAGGAAAGTTCTTAAATATCGGAAATTTTGATCAGATTTGATTGCCTGCAAAAAGATGATCACTGTCCATTCACCATGCCATTGTCGTCTTGCAATAGAAAGAGCCGGAAATTGCCGTTCTAGCTCATCTCTGCCATAATTAGTCAGGCTGTAATAGACTTCTTTATCCAACTCTTGTTTAAACAAATAATCATTTTTCTCTAAATAAAATAACAAAGACTTAAATCCAGCTGTAGACAGCTTGGGCAATAAGAAACGCAATTGTTCAAAACTCAATAGTGGTTTTTCCTCTGGTTTAGCCTGAGCACTATCTGCAGTTGGATATAAAAATAAGAGTATTTTTCGAGTATTTTTTTTCATTCTTGCAATAAATTAAATAATATAAGTTGAACCTTAAAGAACAAGTTTTTAGTTTTCCCCATCGTATTGCACCCGAAGCCTAGTTCTTGGGCTAAAAAAACTTGTTTCGAATCATTTTTACTCAAGTAACCAGCCCAGATAAAAAGCGTATCTTTAAATATTACTTCACATAATACATCATTTCTAAGTTAATTCACAACTAGCAATTTTGTGGATGCTTTTGCGGAAAAGTAAGAATAACTTTTCTACTAGTGATCACTTTTGATATTTTTACAACAACTTTGATAATCATGAAAACAAGTGAAACTGCTCTGCAATATATATAGTACCTACCTCTGGTGTAAATATAGCATCAAATCGACCAAAACCCGAATAAAAAATCCTACTTGTTTCGCCTCAATAAATTCTCTAGACTGGAAAAAGTTTAATAAGCCGAAGCTAAATACCTGTCTAACTGATCTGGATTAGACAGGCAAAAAAAAGCTAAAAACTAATGCCTGCCAAAATAAACAAAACTACTAATCAAAAGACTGAAAAGCTTGAAAAGCTTGAAAAGCTAAGTGGTGAGCAGCGATTTTTAGAATTATTGCAAAATCAAACTAACAGTCAAAGTAAAAAACAAGAAAAAACTACTAAGGATGCTGTTAATAGAGCAAAAGAGATCGAAAAAAATCTAAATAACTACCTTTTAGCAGTCAAAAATGCTGGTTGCTCAACTGCAACCATTCGCAATTACAAAAGTGATATCAAGCAATTTTTAGATTTTTTAGGTGAAAAAAACCTAGATGGCTTGGGAAGCAAACCCAAACTCCTAGCTTTTGCCAAATACCAGAGAGAAAAGGGTTTAAAAGATAGCTCAATCAAGCGCAAAATTGTCAGCGTTGGTCAGTTTAAAAACTGGTTGAAAAAAGAGGGCTTGCTCAAATCTGAAATTCCTCTTTCTCTTAAACAAACTGAAGTGCTAAGTGACCAAGATTCAACAAGCATTGATCTAAGAGAAATTATCAGTCCTCAAGCTAAAACGGAATATTTAAAGAGTCAACAGGCTCAAGAGCTTGCCAATAACGACGAATCTTTAACGAAACTTACTCAAGAAGAAAAAACAAAGAAAAAGCGAAGGTGGTTTAGCAAACGTAATCAAACTAAAAAGAAAGCTCGTCATCAACCTAACAGGCTGACTATCACCCTCAATGTTGTTGCATTATTATTTTTTATTGGCGGATTAGGCTATCTAGCCTATCAACAATTCGGTCAAGCGGTTCTGTCACTTGCTTATCCGAGCCTACCTACCAGTCCTAATCGGATTCTCTCTTTCCAGGGACGCTTGACCAACACCGCCCGCACTCCTATTTCTGCAGAAACTGATGTTACTTTTGAACTTTACGACGACATTACTGCTGGAAATTTACTCTGGTCATCAAATACTTGTGCTATTACCCCAGATCAAGACGGAATTTTTAGCACTAATTTGGGAGCTGGCAGTGGTAGCGGAGCGGATGATCATGACTGCGGTGGAACTATTGACGAAGATGTTTTTACCAACAATAGTAATGTTTGGCTAGAAGTCACAGTCGGTACAGCACCGAGCACAGAAACTCTAACTCCACGTCAACCAATTCGCACTGTAGCCTATGCTATTAACTCTGAAACCGTCCAGGGTATTCGTCCTAGTTTAATTGCTACTCACAGTACCTTGCTGATGCTTAATGATCAGGGTCAATTGGTGCTCGGCACTGATAATCCTGAAATTAAAACTGCTACTGGTAGTAGCCTAATGCTTGAGGCCGATTCAATCATGATCCAAACCCAGAGTGGTAGTGACGGGGATATAGTTTTAGCGCCAGATGGAGTTGGCAATGTTGGAATTGGTGCTAATACACCCATTGGTAGCCTGGATACTCGAGGATCAGCTGTTGGCACAAACTGGCTCGGCCTATTTGCTCAAAGTGGTATTACTCCGGAGTCATCGGCTGTCATTAGCTCATCACAAAATGCTGCTGTAGCCGTTCAGGGAGATGGAAAAGCCTATTTTTTGGGTAGAGATGTCACTAATGATATTGAATTCATTATGGGTACTTCCAGTGCTGGTGGCGCCTTTGCTGGGTCAATGACAAATCATGATTTATGGCTGAGAACTAATAATGCTTCCAGATTGACTGTAAAAGCAGGTACTGGTCGAGTAGGAGTTGGAACATTGAATCCTAACTATCTATTCGATGTAGCAGGAGATCTTAATTTTACCGGCGCTCTGAGAGCTAATGGAATTAGCGGCACCACTGGTCAAATCCTACTATCTCAAGGTAGTGGTAATCCTGTCTGGTCAAATGTAAGCGGCGTAATTGATGACTACGCCTGGATTCAGGGGGGTAATAGTTTTGGAGCAACAGGAATCTTAGGCACTAACGATGCTTATAATTTGCAGTTTGAAACTGGTGGAAACACCCAAATGACTATCGATACAAGTGGAAAAGTGGGGATTGGGACAACGGCTCCGGGAAGTTTGCTCCATGTTGATGGATCAAGCGGCAGTCCTTCTACTGCTAATTCTTTAATAACACTAAGAGACAGTAATAGTAATATTGGCTTTCAAATTGGTGCTACAACTGGGAGAGGTTGGATTAGATCTGTTGATGTATTAAATTCTTACTTAACTTATGGCATCCTCAACCTAGGGAACGACTTTGTCTCTTTAGGTGATGGAGCAGATGAAAACCAATTTTATATAAATACAATCACTGGCAATGTGGGAATCAGCAACGATTCACCCTCCCACAAACTAGATGTGGCGGGTAACACTAACTTAAGTTCTGGTAGCGCCTACTACATAG
>CAYOIJ010000009.1:0-13559 GCA_964404025.1 uncultured Pseudomonadales bacterium | reverse complement strand
GGTGCTCCAACTTGGACTAGTCAAGGTGATTTAGCAGTCAGATGGGATAGTATTGTCGACCCAGAAGCCAGTCAAACACTGGCTATGACTACTCATGACACTACTTGGAACTTTACTAGTGGTAAATTTAGAATTACTAACAATGGTACCGAAGCACTCTACGTTGCTGGAGGTAATGTCGGTATTGGTACAATTACTCCAGCAACAACATTAGATGTAGCTGGTAATTTTGGTTCTGCTACAACAGCTCAAAGAATAACTAATTTAAGTGCTGCTAATACTGGCAATATTGCTCAACTTGGTTTCGCTTTAAATAGATCTGCAGGAGGGATAACCGAAGTAGCTCAGATTAGGGGCTTAATTACAGATATCGGCAGCACTTCATACAAGGGGGCACTCGCCTTCCTCACCTCTACTAATAACGCAGCCCCCACAGAAAAAGTCAGAATCACATCAGAAGGTAGAGTCGGTATCGGCGTTACCAATCCTACTGAGAAATTAGTTGTTGATGGCTCAGCTATTGTTGAAAAAGTAATGGATTATACCAACAATGCTTACTTCTTGGATCCAGCTTCCTCTGGAGCTTCATTAACCACTGCTGGCAGTGCCGCAATTGGCTCTCACACTCCGGGTACTGCTCGCTTAGCAGTAATGGGTGGTAATTTAGGTATTGGCACTACTGCTCCAGAGGCATTGTTGCAAATTGGTGCTCCTCATGCCAGTCAGTTAATTGGTAATACACCTACAGCAAGATTAATCGGAACCAATGATAATAGCACTACCTCAGAAACATTGCTGCGCTTAGCCAGAAAAGGCGTAACTTCGGGACTTTATCCTGCAGTAGTTGATTTTAATGTGTTTTCTCACAGTACTAGCGGTTCTGGCCCAGGCACACAACTAGATATTGTTTTAAAATCAACCGGTTCTTGGACCGAAACCGCTGACGCTGTAGTCATGACCCTGAAAGATGACGGAACAGTAGAGTTTCCTATGAGCAGTGGCAGTGGAGGTGGTTTAATTGTTGGGGGCACAAGTTCTGTAATTTCTAACAGCTCTGGAGATATTACTATTGCTGCCGCTAGCGATCAGGTAAGTTTAAATAGTGGTAGCCTAATCAATTTCGCCCAAGCACTTGGCTCAAGTGGTAGCGCTAGTGCTCCTACTTATAGTTTTAGTGCAGATAGCAATACGGGTATGTATAATCCTGCCAGTGATTCTTTAGGCTTCTCAGTCGGTGGCAGTGATGCTATACGCATACTTTCAGACGGTAGCGTCAGTATTGGCGACACCAGTACTTCAGGTACTTTGGATGTAGTATCTAGTGGTACACCTGAATTCTATATTAGAACTACTGCGACTAATTCTCAAGATGCCATTCTACGCCTGCTTGGGTCAAGAACTACGTCAACAAGCAATGATATTGGACAAATAAGATTCACCGATGCCTCAAGTGTTGGTGGTGAACTAGCTTATATCACAGCCAGAAAACAAACTGCCAGTACAAATGAGGGTAATTTATTATTCTGGACCACCACTACTAGTGGAAACTCGCCAACTGAAAAAATGAGGCTAGATAAAGATGGTAATTTAGGAGTTGGTAAAACTTCCCCTCTCACTGGTGTGCATTCTTCAACAAATGTAATGGCTGACAATGCTTTATATTACAACTACACCACAGCTGGAGGTTCTACCTTGTGTTATAGCGCTAGCTCTACATATTCGGGATATCAATTTATTCGACCCTGTGGTTCCACACGAAACTTAAAAAAAGATATTTCAAATCTAGAAGATGGATTAAATACGCTAATGAAACTCACGCCTCGTGAATATACTTGGAGAGAGGATGGCAGAAAAGACTTGGGTTTCATCGCAGAAGAAATTGAACAGGTTAATCCAATGTTTGCCACTTATTTGGAAGGCAAATTAATCAGTGTTAACTATGTTCATCTCACAGCTCTATTAACAAAAGCTATACAAGAATTGAATCTCAAATATATAGATTTTGTTGAAAAAACAGATCAAAAAATCAGTCAATTAAATAGTTCGATTGCCAGTGCTATCAACACCAATCTACTTAGCGCTCAAAAAATTGTGACAAAACAGATTGAAATTAGTGGTCAAACTCTCGATCAATATATTAAAAATGTAGTTCAATTAGCTTTTAACAACAATGAATTGACTGCACCAAACAACAACTCAGGCATTACAGAAGAACAACCTACTATTTTAGCTGAATTAATCATCAATAATGATTTAGGTGAAAGTGTTGCTAGTATTGATAATCAAGGTAATGCACAATTAGCTGGTGATCTTACAGTTGAAGGCTCTAGCCAATTAAATCAATTAATAGCTCAGGAAGCTGAGATTAAGAATGCTCGGATGAACACCGCCTCTATTTCTGGAGAACTTAGTGCCCAATCCATCACTACTGATAGTCTTTACACCAATAGTGTTGATGTCAACATAATTAACGGCCTCCAAGAGAGACTGGAAACAGCAATTGCTAGACAACTAGCTGATTCCACATTACTTGCCTCATTGATTAATAACGATCCCAGCACTGAAGAGTATTTAGAACAAGTGGCTCAAGATAACAATATTGATTTGAGCAATAATACTAATGATGATACCAGTTTAAACAGTGATCAAAGCAATTTCATAGCTGACACCATTATGGCGCACACTGTCTATGTCGATAGTTATTTTGAAGTTAATGGTAGTGCCTTGATTGAAGAAGCTCTCGCAGTTAAACAAACCCTTTTAGTAGGCGAAGGCCTGACCATGGGTGATGGCTATATAGCTTTTCAAAATGAGGATAATTATGATTTATCCATTCAACCATCTGGTAGGGGTCGACTCTCACTAATGGCTGATTTGTTAGTTTTAAACGAAAGTGGTCTGGTCACTATTGGCGGCGATCTAAAAGTAGCCGGCACTCTAGAAGTCGATGAAGAACTAAAAGTGAAAGATACTTTACTGACCAACCTCATTAAAGCTAATAATCCAAATGAAAATATTCGTATTCAACTCGCTCAAGCAGTTGCTAATGAACTGGGCGAAGAAGAAATTAAACAAAATAATTTTGAATTTATAGATGAAAAAGGAGAACCAATAGCGACAATGTCAGCTAGTGGAGATTTAACTCTGCGCGGAGGTCTCAAAGTTGATCAAGCACCTGCCAATGCCAGCGCCTCTGCTGACGCCACTACTTCTGCGAACATCAATAATAACAGCGCTGGACAAGCAATCATTGTTGCTGGTCAAAAAGAGTTAACAATTAAAACCACTCGGCTTAGCGAAAATAGCATGATTTACATCACTCCTCTCACTTCGACAAACAATCAGGTTATCTATGTCAAAAATAAATTACTAGATAGTGAATTTACTGCTGAAAATGAGGCAGAATTTACTGTTGGCTTCGATTTTGCCCTAAACAAAGATGTTCAATTTAATTGGTGGATTATTAACTAGATACAATTATGTATAAATATCACAAAAAAAGCCCATGCATTAATTGCTTGTTTTCAAAATGTAAAATTTCCAATAAACTGTTATTATTATAGTATTAGTTTAATTTATAAAAATGTCTAAATTTCACTTCAGCAGAAAAAAACATCTCCCAATCATTATCGCCCTCATTATTCTTGGACTTGGGTTTTTTTCTTCACATAGAGTCAAAGCCAATACCCTATCCGTTAGTCAAAATGGCCAAAACACAGCACCAATACTAGATTACGTCGCGATTAATAATGAGGTTGTTGATAAAACCCAATCAGATAAAGTACAAGTCAAGGAAGGTGATGCAATTAAGATAGCTGGTCAAGCTCAACCCGGAGCTAAAATTACTATCACTTTTGGAGAAAGGCAGTTAGAGACAACTGTTGATCAATATGGCAACTGGTTTGTACTTTTTAGTGTTTTAAACTTAGAAGATGGTTTTTATGACATTCAGGCTAAATTAGAAAAAAGTGAAAATTTTTCTAGTTTAGAAACTCAAGGTGGCAAAGATGAACAAGAAGTAACTCTAAGTACTTTGTCATTAGGAGAAGATTTTGCAGAAATTGAATCAGAAGGTGAAACAAACACCCTATTTGCTACTCAAACCAATTGGCTTAACAACATTAAGGGCAAGCAACTACTTACATATCTGCTCATAATTATTCCTCTTGCAGGAATTGCAGCGGGAGTCATTATCCTAAGCAAAAACAAACAAGTAATTGATAAAGTAGAAGAAATAAAACAAAAATTTATTAAAAGATGATATGAGTAAACAGAAAAATAGAAAAATCTTAAAAATTTTCTACTCTATTATAGTTAGCGCAAGCTTCCTTATCATCAGCCGACCAGTGCTCGCTTCATATGGTACTCCACCTACAGCCCCCACCTCTCTCTTATGCGAAGGTCAAACTAATCCTAGCGGCATTACTGATACCTCACCTGAATTCAGCGCTGTTTTTCAGGATCCAGATGTAGATGATTACGGCATGCACTATCAGTTGCAAGTTTTTGAGACTGCTGATTTATCAGGCAGTGTGTGGGATAGCGGTAAAATCTCAATGACTAACACGGCTATTGGCTCCAGATCACCAAATATAACTTATGCCGGTGACACCTTGTCTCTGGATGGCAGTACTTATTATTGGCGAATTAGATTTTATGATAGAGAAGATACTGAAGGCGCCTGGTCAAGTATTGGCTCATTTAGTATGAATATCCCCCCTACTGCTGGCACAAGTTTATTAACCAATGGACTGACAAACCCAACTGGCATAGAAACTTCTAGCCCTTACTTTAGTGCAGTTTTTCAGGATCCAAATACAGGAGATTATGGCACTTATTATCAGGTTCAAGTCAACACCTCAGCAAATTTTACAGGTACAAGCATGTGGGACAGCGGCCTGCAAACAATGACTAACACGGCTATTGGCTCCAGATCACCAAATATAACTTATGCTGGTAGCTCCTTATCTTTTAACGGCACTAGCTATTATTGGCGAATTAGATTTTCTGACAACCAAGGTGGTGTGGGAAATTGGTCCACTTCCGCTTCTTTTACTACAGCCAACCTTGGTCCAGAGCGTCCAACAAGCTGCCTTTTAAAAAGAAATGCTGAAAACACAGAACTACTGCTTTTATGGGAAACAAATCTATCTGGTGTAGAGAAATTTATTATCCAGCGCAATGTTAATGATGCAGGATTTACTGATTTAGACACCAACGTCTCCTCATCTCTCCGCGAATATACTGATGACTCAACAACTGCAGGCAATAAGTATCAATATCAGGTTGCTATTGTTAAAAATTCAGTAACTGGTGACTGGTGTTTGACTCCAGCTTTAAATATTGGAGAAGAGGGAGAGAATGGTGGCTTAGAACTTAAGGGTATCAATCTAGAGGGATTAAATCTTTAATAAATAGACAGATTCTAATTAATTAGACAAACTCTCATTAATTGATCGCCATTAATTTTATTCGCTCAATCTTCCACTCAATCTTCACAAATATAAAATACATTGGGTGCTGGAGAACCAACCTGACAACGAGTGGCACTAACTGCTATATCTTTATCAGAAGCGTTTTCTAGAGTGGTACTCAATAAAAACCCTTGTCCGCCATCTCTAGGCATATAGGTATAATTATCAGATAAATCCTTAGTATAAGTTTGGCCAGCTACTTCAAAAATATTATCGATACACGCCGTGCAAGTGCTGGGTGCACTGCAACAAATTTTTTCATCAATAGAAGACTGAGGATAACTATTATAATCATTAAAGTACATCCTTAAAGCAGTTTTTAATTGGGCTAAGTCATTTTTTCTTTTGCTATCTCTAGCTCGCTCACGCATCCCAATTAAGTTGGGTAAGATAATTGCTATTAACACCCCTATAACAGCAATCACCACTAGTAGTTCTAAGAGGGTAAAAGCTTTTTTTTGCTGGCCCGATAGATTTTGTTTTGTCATTTTTTTAATTTCACCTCCTGTTTTTTAAAATATTGTAGGCTCTTCAATTAGGTTAGTACTCTTAATAACATAATTGCAGCTATCAGATTCTCCTACACAGTCAGTGTCTGCATAAAAAGCTGGATTACCCCCACTAACTGCTACTGAGGGATCTTCTTCATTCTCTAGGCGAGCAAAAAGATAATAGCCATTATTTTCTTGAAGATAAAAGTACTTCCAATTTGCTAAAGGATCTTTAGGCAGAATATTCATGTAAAGAGTATCATCAGTACTATTCAACCAAACCTCTCCCCACTCACATGCTTCTAGTGCATCCACTCCACATGCCAAGATTTTCCCATCTATTGCACTAGAGTTTGGATAAAATCCAAAATCATTATGATAAAGCTCCAATGCTTTAGAAATGCTGGCTAAATCTTGCTTACGAGAACTATCTCTGGATTTTTGCTGCACAGTACCAAAGGAAATTAAACCTATACCTGCTAATAAAGCTAAAATGATCATTACCACCAACAACTCCAATAAAGTAAATGCTGAAGATAATCGTTGCTTTTTAGAAGTTTTTTTTGACATAATTTACTCTTATTAAATAAACTAAAAAAATGGAGTGCACTCTGTACTGTTATAGCAATCATCTAATGTCCTGTACGGGCCCCCAACATTACAGACTCCTCCTCCTGCGGGCCAGAAAGAGTTGCATTGATTGCCCGGACCAGGACAGCAATAGCAATGCTCGTCAACAGTGCATAAAGAAGGATCTATTGTCTCTGCTGGTGGCGGAGTTTGATTAAGAGTCATTCCTTCAGCAATACCGTAATTATAACTATCTGGTGATGAAATACCCGCTGGTATGCCCCCGCAACCCTCTGGACAACCAACCACCTCTATATCTGGGTCATCAATAATACCTAAGCGGGTCAAAACTCTGTAACCTCCGCAGTTATTATTAGCAAAAATATCAGATATGGGTAAATACAAATAAGGAAAACCCAAGGGGTCACAAGGAATCTCTTGCAAATAAGGCATTAACTCATTCCCCCCACAATTATCTAATATATTGTCTGGTGGATAACAGCTATTGTCATTGTAATAGTTTTCAAAAGCGATTTTTATTTCTTTTAGGTCTTTTTTGCGGTTAGCGTCTCTCGATTTATCTATTTCACGACCTATAGTACGATAAAGGGCCAACATTAATAATAAAAGAATTGACACCACCACTAACAGCTCTATAAGAGTCACAGCTTTTTGAGCTTTTTTCTCTGGTTTTGTAACTAATTGCCACTTCACTTTAATGGAGTTTTTCGCTATATTAAACATAGAAATTGTTTGTATATTCAGTGTAGTATAAACTAGTAAAAAAAACAATTAACTAGCCTGGAAAATATGTTAAAAGAAAAGAAAATAAACCTATATACAATGTTTGCTCTAGTTTTAGCCTTTCTTTTGCCAATTTTAGTAATCCCCTCTATCAATAATCCCTTTTTTAATACCAAAGGTTTGTTATTGTTTCTTTTGGCTATAGGCACTGTAGTTAGCTATATATTTCAAAGTTTCAAGGAAAAAAAATGGCTAATTAGCTCTAATCCTTTAGTGTTACCATCAATTCTTTTTGGCGGAAGCATTTTATTAAGCAGTTTAGTTACCCATCAATACCCCTTTGATCAATTAGTCGGTTGGAGTGGCTTCTTCTTGAGTTTCGTGGTGATTGTCATTTTTGCACCAACTTTAATTAAAAAAGATTATAGCCATCAATTATTAAAAGCTCTCAATGTTGCTGGCTTAATCATCGCTTTTGGTTCAATATTGCAATTATTTGGCCTTGGCTTCAGTCAAATTTTTAATCAACTGAGTGTTTTTGAATTTGCTCATGATCTTTCTTTTAGTCTAACTGGGGGAATTTTACTAAATATTCAACTGCTGTCCGCCTTAATAGTAACTAATGTTTTAGCTAAAAGTCAAAGAACAGGTATTTTGCAAAAAGTCATAATTGCTGTCTTAGTTATTGGCTTAGGTATTAATATATATGCTGCTCTGCCTAGCCAAGAAACTAGCCCAATACTACTACCTCTTTCAGCCAGCATAGCTATTGCTAAAGATAGTTTAGCAGTTAGTCGCACTGCTCTATTTGGCTTTGGTCCAAATAGTTATGGTCAAGCCTTTCACCTACTCAAACCTGCCTGGCTCAATACTTCTGAACTTTGGCAGTTTAGTTTTGAAAACGCCAGTAGCTTTCCGCTCACTCTCATTGTAAGTGGCGGTTTATTAGCATTTTTAAGTTGGTTGTTTCTTGTGTCTAGAACTATAGGTTTAGCAACTATTAAAAATAAACAAGCAGCTCAAGCTCTCAAATACTTTATTATTATGGCAATAATTTGGCAAATAATTTTACCCCTTAATATATTAATGCTGGGCTTGTTAGCTTTAGTAAGTAGTTTCTATCTAGCAGCTAACTTAGACAGTTTTAAAATTAAAAAATTTTCCTTCAACAATCTTTTTGATCCCTTTAGTCTACAGCCTAACAATAAAGCTAATCGCTATACTTTTGCCACTATTTCAGCTTTGTTGATGGCGGGAGTAATCTTCTTAAGCTATCAACTTGGCCTAAATTATGCAGCTCAAGCTGCTACTTACCAAGCCACAGTAGCGGCAACTAAAGAAAACTTTAACCAAGCTTTTGTTAAACAAGAACAAGCACGCAATCTGGCTAGTCGTTCAGCAATCTGGCGACGTAATTATGCATCCACCTCACTCGAACTAGCCATAGCATTATCGAACAAAACAGACATTACTCCTGTGGACCAACAACAGGTCTTGGAATTAATTAATGTGGCTATTACTGAAGCGAGAGCAGCAACTATCTTGCAACCCAAGTTTTATCAAAATTGGTTGGCACTAGCCAACGTATATCTACAGCTCCTAGAAGTAACTGAAGACGCTGGTCAGCTAGCTTTCGAATCTCTCTCTCAAGCTGTTTTAACAAGCCCCAACGACCCCTTAATTAGAATGAATCTTGGACTATTACTCATGAAGCTGGAGCAATGGGAACAAGCAAGCAATTTCTTTATTCAAGCAATTGAGCGAAAACCAGATCTCGCTGTTGCTTATTACAATCTGGCTCAAGCCTACACCCAAAATGGACAAATCTTGGAAAGTGAAAACGCTCTTCAACAAGCGCTAATACTAATTGATCCAGAAACAGATCTAGAAGATTACACTATTGTTGAAACAGAATTGGCTAAAATTACTGAACAAGCTGATCAATTACGAGCTCGAGCAGAAATGCAGTCCGCCCAAGAAAATAATCTAGCGCCAGATGTCAGCTCTGATTCAAATCTTGACTCAGAAACATTACTAGAAACAGAAGAAGACTCTGGTCTTACCAATCTACTTAATGAGCAAGAAACATCCAATTTGTTGCGTGAAAATAGATTAACCCCAGAAGAAGAAGCCCTTAATTAAAATAATTTTTCAATAGCTTTCACTATGGCAGGCAAACCATCGCCTGTAATAGCGCTAAAAACTAACAACTTGAGTTTTTGTTTTTCAAAAATAGCCTCAAAAGCTTTGATTTCTTCAGGACTATATAAATCAGCCTTATTGAGTGTTACTACACTTGGTTTTTTCAACAAATCAACACTGTGTTGCTTAAGTTCTAAATTAAGACTTTCATATTGTTGCCAAAGTAATTCACTTTTATTTTTAATTGGCAAGTTCTGATTGAACACGATGCCTTCTTCTAGAAAAAGCAAATACATTAGTGCCTGGCAGTTTTCAATATGGCGTAAAAAGTCATGGCCCAAGCCCTTTCCCTGACTAGCTCCTTCAATTAAACCAGGAACATCAGCCACCACCACTTCTTGAGTTAATTTTTTCAAACGCATAATTCCTAAGTTGGGTTCCAAAGTGGTAAATGGGTAACTGGCAATTTTGGGATTAGCTGCAGTCACTTTTGATAAAAATGTACTCTTTCCAGCGTTGGGAAAACCCACGAGAGCCAGGTCCGCCAACAACTTCAACTCTAATTTGACTAACTTGCGCTCGCCAAAAGTACCGTGTTCTGCTTCTCTAGGAGTAGTTTTCTGGCTACTTTTAAAATGGGTATTGCCTCTTCCACCAAAACCTCCCTGACAAATCACCAATTCTTGACCAGGCTCCATTAATTGACAAATTTCTTCTACTTCTGGTAAAGCTTGAATTTTGTCTGGCTCTAAATTGAGATTGCCATCAGCCACATCATAATCAATAAAATAGCGCTGACGCGCAATACTAGAAACAGGTGTTTGTTCTGGCTGTAGGTCTGCAGGCCTTAATAATCTTTGACTACCATCCTCATTCAGAAAACCATAGCGTTGACGTCGATAAGCACTGGTTTGATTTTCTGCCAACAAACTTACACTGGTACCCACTGGTACCTCAAGCAGTACATCTTTGGCTTGTTGACCATGTTGTTTGCGTTTGCCACCAGTTTGCCCATCCTTAGCAACAATTTCTTTAACACCTGCATATTGGCGCAGAGTTGAGATGGCACTACTGGCTCGAATAACAATAGAGCCGCCATTTCCTCCATCTCCTCCATCAGGACCACCTTTTGGCACATGTTTTTCACGACGGAAAGAAATTTTTCCTTTACCGCCATTGCCGGCTATTAATTTAAGAGTAACAAGATCAATCATGAAGTAGCCTTATCTTAAAAAATTAAGTGGATTTTGTAATGCTCCGCCCTGACGAATTTCAAAGTGAAGGTGGGTGCCGGTGCTTCGACCAGTACTACCCATTTGACCAAGTACATCACCACGTCCTACTCTTTGACCAACTCGAACCTGAACTACGCTCAGATGAGCATAAAGAGTCACAAAACCGTTGCCGTGATCAAGCATTACTCGATTACCATAACCATAACCATCTACCCATCCAGCAACACTCACCACTCCAGCATCGGCAGCTAAAATTGCCCCTCCAGCTCGATTAGAAATATCTATCGCCTTATGGTAAAAAGTGTAACCTTGACTAATGCCACCACTAGCTGGCCAAATAAATGTACCAGTTGCTGATACGGTGCCTGCATCTGGGGTAATTGTGCCAAAAGTGCTGCGAGAAGTAGTTGCTATGCTTGCAACTGGTTTTAATTCTCCCTCTGGAACCATTAAAAATTGTCCAGCTACTAAATCGAAGGTTTCATCATTCAGGAATTCGTTAAAAGGATAGTCAACAATCATCTGCACTTGAGAACCACTTAAACCATATTTCTTACCAATTGAATAAATAGTATCTCCTCGCACCACCTTATGCCTCACTCCATCAACTGGTAAAATCTCGAGAGTTTGTCCAGGTTTAATAGTGCTTTTTTCTGTTAAATTATTGGCCCATAAAATGGTCTCGCTACGCAGACCATATCTTTCAGCAATACTAGAAATTGTTTCATCCTCCTCAACAAGGTGAGAAATAATTTCTCCTCCTCGGTATTGGCGCACTTCTTCTGCTTGATAAGTATAAAAGTCTGGAGCGCTAGCCGTAGAAGTTGCTAAAATAGGTGTAGCTAAAACTAGCTGGCCATCAGTCATATCTTCACTAGCACTTAAAATACGTGGACCAAAAATAACCATCACAAAACTTAGAGCAATTGTCCCAAAATGTAAAAAAGGCCTGGTATATTTACCTCTTTTTTGATGTAAAACAGCAACTAAACTATCTTTCAATCGCTCAAAAAAGTCAAAAAGCACATAAAGACGAATTTTGACGTAAGCCCGCAAAAAAACAATAAAATCTTGTAAATCAGTCACAAAAGGTCTAGATTTTTTTTGAGCTCGATGATTAAATTTCTTGTTTAACATAAGGCTTAACCGCCTTTGAGAGAAGCTAAAAACTCCTTATTAGACTTAGTCTTTTTTAGTTTATCGATTAAAGTGCTGGTTCTCTCGTCTTTGCCCAACATATCTAACATACGATGTAAAGTAATTATAGACTGATAAGTGACTGGATCAATTAACAAGTCATCGCGACGTGTACCAGAGCGCTGAACATCTATGGCTGGATAAATTCGTCTTTCAGCTAACGAGCGCTCTAAATGTAATTCTTGATTGCCTGTTCCCTTAAACTCTTCGTAAACTAGATCGTCCATTCTGGAACCAGTGTCTACTAAGGCTGTACCAATAATAGTCAAGGATCCTGGGACTTCAAAATTACGAGCTGCCCCAAAGAATTTTTTAGGGGGAAAGAGAGCTGCTGGATCAAAACCACCAGACAGGGTTCTTCCCGAGGTTGGCATTGCTAAATTATAAGCTCTAGCTAAACGAGTAATCGAATCAAGTAAAACTAAAACATCTCGACCTTCTTCAACTAAGCGCTTGGCTCTTTCTAAAGCTAATTCAGCTACTCGGCATTGATTTTGTGCTGATTCGTCAAAGTTACTAGCCGCCACTTCACCCTTACCATTAGTGATTCTAGCGATATGACGACGAATGTCCGTTACTTCCTCTGGCCTTTCACCAACTAAAACTGCCATTAGATGAATTTTTGGATCATTCTTAGCCACACCTAGAGCAATGTCTTTGAGAATAGTAGTTTTACCTGCTTTTGGTGGCGAAACAATTAAACTGCGTTGACCCTTACCTATTGGAGCAACTAAGTCAATCAAGCGCAAAGATAATGGCTCAACATCTATTTCTAACTTAATATGTTCATCAGGGTAAACAGGAGTCAAACTTAAAAACTTTTTTCTATCTAACTGGCGATACTCCTCTACCGGTCGATCATTAATACTGTCTACTCGCAGCAAACCCCAATAGCGTTCATTGTCCTTAGGCTCCCGAGCTGGTCCACTAATTAAATCACCAGGCCTCAGTCGAAGACGGCGAATTTGTGAACTAGCAATATAAGCATCGTGCTCTGATTCGGAAAATTCTGGACGCAAAACACCATGTCCATCTTTCGAATTATCTAAAATACCACTAATGACGGTTTCTTGATTTTTGTTTTGATTTTGCTGATTATTGTCATTCGCGACATTAGCACCATTGTTAGCTTGAGTTTTTTCCCGATTGTCTGTTGAGGAGTTATTTTGACCAACTCTACGCCGAATTACTCGGGTAGTTGATTTACTTTGATTGTCGGCCTGTTTATTAGTGTCAACTTTTTTATCACTAGTTCTTACAGGAGCATCTTGGCTGTTTTGCATAAAATTACCTTCTAAATAATAAATTTCATTGTTTGAAAAAAAATAGATAAGAAAAAAGGGGCATCACTATTAATAAAAAACTGAAAACCAAGGAGATTATGACAAAAAAATCAGAAAAAATCAAGACTAAAGAAGAAACAAAAAACTTTCTGCGGAGTCTCGGTAGCCTGCCCAACGACCGAGATTCCACAAAAAGTTCTTGTGTTGGCAGTTATAAAGGGCTTTGATACTAATTGATATATTATTATCGTTTAAGCTAGAATTGTCAAAAGTGACAAAAAATGATAGCTTAATAAGCGATCAGTTGTTGATATTTTTCAACAACGACAGGATTACATTGTTATTTGTGAACTATCAGCGGTAACAATGTTCTCAACAATCCATTCTGTTTAGGTTCTTGACTGCCTTAAAACCCAAGACTTA
>CAYOIJ010000008.1:0-36274 GCA_964404025.1 uncultured Pseudomonadales bacterium | reverse complement strand
TAGTTAGGGGTTTCCCCTTGCGAAGATAGGTCGAGGCCAGAACAAAGGGTTTTTTTGTATCTATAGCTCTTTTTTAAACCAATTTTTAGAGAAATAATAGAAAAGCAATCAAAAGAAGCAGTGCTATCATTAAATTAAGATAGCCAAGTAAAGTAACAAGACTGCTAAAGCCGGTTATTAAAGTTTTTTTCATAATCCTAATTTGTCTGGCTACAATAAAAGAATAAACAAAATAAAAAAAAGCACCCAGGACAAAGGCAATTTTAAGTAAAGCTAATATCAAATCTTGACTAATAGTTGGGTCTAACACTAGTTTATTCTCCCTTCCATTTTTTCTCTTTCTTCTTCTAGAATTAGCTCATTCAGCAATTTAGCAACTCGGCCCGGATGTGGTACATGATCAAATTCAAACTCATTTTTTGCGGCTGAAGTTTGAATGAGTATTGTTCCATAATCAAAAATTGTAGCCATTATGCCAGAGCTTTTTTTGGTTACATCTTGGATATTTTCAGTTTTAGCAGTAGAGATGTTTTTATAAATCATTGATAAAAAATCAACGTCAATAATACGTTCATCAGTAATAATGTAAACGTTAAAAAACCATAGTAGAAAGCAACGAAAAGCTATACCAATAAAAATCACAACAAGAAATAAATAAAAAGCGAAGCGAAATTGACTTGGTAAAAAATCAATTATTCCAGATAACTGCAATAACCAGGGTACGATAAAAAAGCCAAAAGCTAAAAGCAAAGCGTTTTTTATCTGGGTAATAGGATGTTGACGTAAAATTAAAATTATTTTTTCATCACGGTCTTGTAGTTCAAAAGCGATTTTATTTGGTTTAGGGATATAAGATTTGAAAGGATTATTACTAACACTCTCATGTTTCATGATTTCAGAATAATCGTCAACTTTTCTTTTTTTCATGATGCCTAATTAATTATACCAATAATTATTATACCTCCAATGCTGAGCTTTTTCCCCTAGTAATTTTTTGAAAAAGATGATAACTTTGATACAGTCTGATTTTTTCGTATTGAAAAGATGATTAAGTCAGATTTTTAATTAAGAGAAAGGTTGATATGCCAGCTAAAAAAACTAAAAAGACTCAGTCAGAAATGAGTAAGAAAAAAACTGTCAAGAAAAAATCTGAGACTAAAAAAACTACTCCAGCAACAAATAAAAAAACAGCTCAAACTGCTACTAAGAAAACAGAAGCTAGTAAAACCATAAAAACTAAAAAGGTATTGTGGCCTATTATTATATTAATAATAGTCTTAGCGCTTTGGTTTTTAAAAGATCAATTAATTGTAGCAACTATTAATGGTAAGCCTGTTACTCGTTTTCAAGTAATTAAAGAATTAGAGCAACAAGGGGCCAGCCAAATCTTAGAATCTTTAATTACTAGGGAACTAGTTGATCAAGCTGTTAAAGAAGCTAATGTTGTAGTTGGTGAAGAAGCAGTAGCTGCTCAAATGACTGAGATTGAAGAGAGCTTGAGTGCTCAAGGTCAAAGTTTAGATGATTTATTAGCTATGCAAAACCTAACCAGAGCAGACGTTGAAGAAGACATCCGTCTTAATCTACAAGTTGATCAAATATTAGCTGACGAAATTCAGGTTAGTGAAGAAGAGGTTTTAGAATATTTCGAAACTAATAAGGAATTTTTAGGCGAAGATCTTGATTTTGAAGAAATGAAAGAAGAAATTGAGGCTCAAGTAATTCAAGAGAAAAGGACTGAAGCTCAGCAAGAATGGTTAGAAAAAATTCGTGAAGAAGCTAAGATTCGCTATTTCAAGTTTGAGCCAAGCAACCTTTTTTAATTTTCTAAAACAGCTAAAAAGGCTTCTTGATTCAGTTCAACTTTGCCGAACTGTTTCATTCTTTTTTTGCCTTGACTTTGTTTTTTGAGCAATTTCATGCGTCGTGTGCGGTCTCCTCCGTAAAGCTTGGCAGTTACATCTTTACGAAAAGCTTTAATAGTTTCTCGAGCAATAATTTTACCACCGATAGCAGCTTGAATTGGCACCTCAAACATTTGTCTAGGGACAACTTCTTTGAGTTTTTTCACTATAGCTCTAGCTTTTTTTTCAGCATTATCTTTTATCATGATAAAACTGAGAGCTTCAATTTTAGTTAAGTTAATTAAAATATCGACTTTGACGGCTTCGACTGCTTTGTAATGACTAAAACGATAATCCATCGAAGCAAAGCCAGAAGTAATAGATTTCAGTTGATCGTGAAAATCACTGACCAATTCAGCTAAGGGAATTTCATATTTTAATTGGTTGCGATTACCGGCTCGCATACTATCTTTTAAATGCGCTCTTCTTTCTTGACAAAATTTCATAATAGCAGATAAATATTCTTCAGGAGAAAAAATATTTAATTGGCAAATTGGTTCTTTAATTTCTTTAATTTGACTAGAATCGGGCAGTTCAGTGGGGCTATGAATTAAAATTTCTTCTTGATTGGTTAAGGTGATTTGATAAGTGATTGAAGGAGCGGTGCTAATTAGTTCTAAATTGAATTCTCTTGATAATCTTTCTCTAACGATTTCAGCATGAAAAATGCCTAAGAAGCCAACTCGCAAGCCATTGCCTAGTGCAGCAGAATTAGTAGCTTGATACTGTAAAGCACTATCGTGTAAGGTTAATTTCGACATGGCCTCTTTTAGTTCAGTGAAATTTTTACTATCAATTGGATAAAGTTCCATAAAGACCATAGCCTGAGGCTCTTGATAGCCTGGAAGAGGTGCAGCCTGTTTTTTTTCTTTAGCAGAGGTGACAGTGTCACCAATTTTTAACTGACTAGTTTCTTTTAATCCGGTGGCTATGTAGCCTACTTCTCCAGCTGTTAAAAATTCTTTTTTGATTGGATGGGGAACAAATACCCCAATTTCAATAGGGTTAAAATCAATATTACTTGATATTAAATGCAGAATCTCTTTATTAATTTGGCCCCTTACCACCCTAATGTAAGCAATTACTCCTTGGTGGTTGTCAAATTTAGAAGTAATAATCAATGCCTGGGTGTTTATTGTTTCATTATTTATAGTTTTCAGTTGAGTGTCTTCTTTTTGTTCTTGAGTAAGTTTTAGTTGTGGAGCTGGGATGCGCTCAATAATTGCTTCCAAGATCTTTTCTACGCCCAATTGAGTTTTAGCACTAACTTGTAAAATCTCTTCTTCGGTAAAATTAAAAATTTCCATCATTTCTAACAAACTTTGTTCGATATTGGCTGAAGGTAAATCAATCTTGTTGATTACAGGAATGATGCTTAATCCAAGATCTTTAGCTTTTTGGTAATTGGCTAGGGTTTGAGCTTGCACTCCTTGAGTAGCATCAACCAGTAATACCGCTCCTTCACAAGCTGCTAAAGAACGACTAACCTCGTAAGCGAAATCGACATGTCCTGGAGTATCAATTAAATTAAGTACATAACCCTTGTAATTCATTCGTACTGGAGCTAACTTAATAGTGACCCCCTTTTCTTGCTCTATAGGATTGGAGTCCATCATTCGTTCATGAAATTTATTGTCAGATACAGTTTTAGTTAAACGCAAAAAGACATCGGTCAAGGTAGTTTTACCATGATCGACATGAGCAATAATAGAAAAATTTCTAATTCTTGATAAATTTGCCATTACTTTGCTTGTGGCTTAAGTTTAGCAAGTCTAGATTTGAGTCGTGCTGCCTTATTTTTATGAATGAGATTTTTTTTAACAGCACGATCAATTTTACTACTAGCACGAGACAGGTTCTCTGAGTTAGGAGTTTTTTTGACTTGATCTATGGCCGTTTTAACTTGAGATTTCAGCTTTTGATTAATGATGTTCTTTTTTTTACTGACCCTCAGGGCTTTTTTGGCACTTTTTAAAATTGGCATTAAGCTTTCCTTTTGAATTTAACAAGAGGTGATTATACAAGAAAAAATATCAAGATACAAGTTGTCTAAAGTCTTCATATCAAAAAGCTACATATTGCTAAAACCTTGTTTTGTTTTTTCATCCATATTCTTTATAATCAAAAGAAGTCTTATGATTTCTTTTAATAAAATTTTTAAGGTCAACTCTCAGTGGTTGGCAAAAAAACAAAACTCTATTTTATCGGCAGCTTTTATTATTACAGCAGCCAATATTTTTTCTTCTCTATTGGGTTTGTTAAGAGAAAGAGTGTTAATTAAGCTTTTCTTTAATACCCTAGCTAGTCAGCAGGCTTATGAGGCATTTCAAGTAGCTTTTCAGATTCCCGACATGCTTTTTCAGTTAATTGTTCTTGGGGCACTTTCAGCAGCTTTTATTCCACTATTTACTGAATTAAAGAAAAAAAGTTCAAAAAAGGCATTTGAGTTTACTTCAATAGTAATGAATTTGGTTTTATTAATTTTTACTTTTTTTTCCATTATTGCTTTCATTTTTGCTAAACCAATTACCTTGGCTCGTACTGGAGCCGAATTTACTCCAGAACAAGTTGCAATAGCAGTAAATTTAACAAGAGTTATGCTGTTTGCTCAATTTTTCTTTGCTATTTCTAATTTTTTAACTGGCATTTTGCAGGCTTATCAGCGCTTTATTATTCCAGCTCTAGCGCCCCTGATTTATAACTTGGGTATTATGTTAACCTCAATATTTTTGGCTAAGTATTTTGGTATCTATGCTGCTGGTTTAGGTGTGGTGGTAGGAGCTGCCTTCCACATGCTTATTCAGCTTCCTCTAATTAAGAAAACTGGTTTTCGTTGGCGCCCTGTCTTTAATTGGCGTTTTGCGGGAGTTAGAAAATTATTTAAAATGATGCCGCCGCGTTTAATGACAGTGGGCTTGACTGAATTACAAAATTTAGCGATGGGGTTTTTTGCTACTAGTATTGGTGACCTGAGTTTTGTCATAGTTAATTTGGCTCGTCGTTTAATGACTCTACCTATTCGTTTTTTTGGAATCCCTATAAGCCAAGCTTCTTTTCCGTTTTTATCTGAAGAATCTGCTGAGCTTAATCGTAAAAAATTTAATCAGCTTCTTTTGCAATCACTTAATCAAATTTCTTTTTTAGCCATGCCAGCCTCAATTCTTCTGCTAATTTTGCGTGTTCCTGCTGTGCGTTTAGTTTTTGGTACCGCCAACTTTCCTTGGCAAACTACACTGATGACTGGTAGGTTAGTATCCATCATAGCTATTTCAATTACTGCACAAGCAATGGTGCAGCTATTAATTCGCAGTTTTTATGCACTCAAAGACACCAGGTCACCGTTTATGGTTACTACTATTACGGTTATTGTTTATTTAATCAGCAATGCCCTGGGAATTTATGTTTTTAAATGGGGAGTTTATAGTTTGGGCATAGCGATTTTAATATCTGCTTTTACGGAACTATTTTTCATGTTGGTTTTACTGCAAAAAAAATTGAAGTGTTTTACTTTTAAAGATTTCTTTTTTCCTCAATTTAAAATGTTATTAGCTAGTTTTTTTATGGCTATTTTTCTATACTTACCATTTAAAATTTTAGATGAAGTCATTTTTGATACAACTAGGACTATTGACTTGCTGGCTCTAACTATTTCTACCAGCACAATAGCTATTTTAGTTTATCTTTATTTCTCAATTTTGTTCGATATTAAAGAACTTAATTATTTTAATAGTCTCATTGCTAAATTTGGTAAATGGAGGCCGGTTCTAAAGGATTCTCAAGAAGTTTTGTTGGATAGCTCTATTGAAGGCGAGTTGTCTAAATAAGATCTTTTACTCTCTCTTAAATTCATCTACAATAGGCATAATGCCCAGAGTTAAAAATAAAAAGAAAAAACAGACTCCTGTTTCGCTTGACATCAACCTGATGCCCAAGGATCCCTTTTTTGAAACAATGGTGGGTCGTGTTTTAAGCTGGACTTTATCTGTTGGTCGTTATGTGGTAATTTTTACTCAACTAGTGGTAGTACTTAGTTTTGCAACTCGTTTTGTTTTAGATCGTCAGGTAACTGATCTAAATACCTCAATTAATCAAAAAAAAATGGCAATTGAATCTTATGAAGATTTAGAAAAACAATTTCTTTTTATTCAACAACAAATCACTGATATTAAACAATTACAACAAGAGTCTAATTTAATGGAAATTTTTCCTCTGTTAAATGAAACAATTCCCAGCAATATCATTTTAGATGACTTGACTATTAGGCGAAATGAGGTTGTTTTTGCTGGTACGGCTTTATCTCAGACTTCATTAAACATTTTGGTTAATAATGTTAAGTTATCTCCTTATTTTGACAATGTCAGCATAGGGAAAATTGAATCTAGAGGAGAAAACTCTCCTGGCTTAACTTTCGATATAAAAGCCAAGGTTGTCGAAGTAGATAAATTTATTAAAGAGTGATGTCTAAAACAAAACAGGAACAACTAGCTAAAATTCTAATTGATTTCTATCAGAAACCAGTTGCTAGGGTATCAATAGAATTAATACTATCTATTATAGTGGTGGTTTTCTTTGCTATTTTTGCTATTCGCCCCACCCTGATTACTATGGCTGATTTAATTAAAGAAATAGCTGATAAAAAGGAGCTTGATCAGCAGATGGATTTAAAGTTAGCTAGTTTATATACTGCTCAGGAGCAATATGAACAGTATCAGGCAAAATTTTACCTACTAGATGAAGCCATACCCAGACAGTTTGATGTAGTTAAATCGTTGAAGAAATTTGAAAAAATAGCTGGGGAAGGGGAGCTAGTTATCAATCAGATTTCATTAGCAGAAGTGCCAGACTCAATTGCAGAAGAGTTACTCAACAATAATTTTGAGGATTATGAGCGTGATTTTTTACCAATCAATATAGAGGTGGTTGGTTATTATTTGCAGATTAGAGAATTTGTTGAAAAAATAATGGATTTACGTCAAGTGATAATAGTTGATCAGGTTGTCATAGATAGAAGGACGGAATCTAGCAACTTATCTGCCCAATTAAAAATTAGCTTACCTTATTATTTATTATCTTCAACTGTGGACAAAGAATGAGTAAAGAAAAGATAAAATTAAAACAAGAGCTTAATCGATTGCGCCGACAAAAAAATATTTTGTGGGCAGGAATTTTATTTTTAGTAGCAATATTATTTTGGACTAGTGTTAGTATTTTTACTTCACAAAAGAAGGTTAAAATTGATCAGCACTTAGCTGATTTAGCGAAACCATTGGTGCCACGTTTAGATGCCGCAGTGTTTTCAATGATAGAGGAAAAACGAGTGCTCAGTGATGAAGAACTAAGTGACTTTCCTATTTTCGTATATTTAACATCAGAACTTAACCAAGAAGGAGTTTCTACTGATATTACTAATATGTCAAGCAATATTCAAGAAAATGACGAAGAAAATGGAGAATTTTCTTTAGAAGAAGAATTTGCTGAAAATGAAGAGTTAGTCGTAAATGAAAACACCGATCAAGAAGAGGTCAATCAGACAAATGAGTAATCTTATATTTGGTTTTTCTTCGCCTTGTGATCTAAATTCAATTCATATAGAGTAAAAATAGGACATTTTGTAAGTCTTAGTCTTGATATGCAAGTTTTAAATCAAAATTTATCAGCAAATTCTCAAGTTGGGCTTAACTTACCCAAACCTACCCCGCCACAATCTTTGACAGCTAAAACTAATACTCCAACAAAGACAAGTCTTCCGGTTATTGAAAAGAAAGAGCTTGTTGGGCAAAAGCAAGAGATTAAGCCACCACCCTCTGTTCAAACTCAAGTGACGCTAAGCTCCGCAAATCAGCCAGCATCAAGCAAAACCAGTCAAAATACTTTGCCTACTAAAGAGGATATTTCTCAAGTTTCAGCAGCAACGGCCCAATCAACACCTACAGAAGCAATTCAAGTTGAAAAACTTGGTAAAAAAGCTAAGAAAAATGCTAAAAAAACTGGGCAAAAGAAGATCCCTACTATTTTGGGACTACTAATCTTGATTATTTCCCTAGTGGCAGGTGTTTTTCTATTCGGTGGTGGCACGGGTTTATTTGCGCCTAGAGCAACACCTGAGACTACTCCAAAGAATATTGTTGTTAGTAATGTTACAGATAAGTCTTTTACAGTAACTTTTTATACCGATGAGCAAATAGCTGGTTTTATTAAATATGGCACCAGTGCTAATGACATCAAAGAACAGGCGAGTGATGATAGAGATCAACTGTCAGGAATAATAAAGCCATATCGTTTACATCAGGTAACAGTACGAGGCTTGGAGCCAAACACTGAGTATCATTATTTATTAGGTACAGGCAATAATGCTACTTTTGATAGTGCAGGCAGTCCATATAAGGTTAGAACAGCCACTGCTCAAAGCAGCGCTTCTCCTAATAACCAAACTATTTATGGAACAGTTAGTCAGCCAAATGGCCAAGCTGGAGAAGGAGCGATTGTTTTTGTAACTCTGGAGGGAGCTGGAGCATTATCAACTCTGGTAAAATCATCTGGTAGTTGGGCGGTTTCTCTTAGTAATGCTTTTAATATAAATCTTAATTCTTATCCGGAAGTTAATGAGAATAGTATGTTGACAATTAAAGTACAGGGAACAGAGCCGAGTTTGGTTACGAACAGAACGATTAGCGTTGGCAATGCTCAACCGGTGCCAGAAATTATTATGGGTCAAGAAGCTAGCGTTGTCGATGAAAATGTATCGGCGACCAGAGAAGAGTTGTTAGCTGATGATATTGGTGAATTTGAAGAAACTACTGAGGCGACCCAAGAAGGAGAATTACCTGACAATCTAGGGATGGGAGAATCTATCCTAGACTCTACAGACAGCGCGAGTAGCTTAGTGGGCGAAGATGTGGTTTTAAACGAAGATGGGGTTTTGAGTGACGCTGAACGAACTTTAAATTTAAATGAAGCCCAAGAATCAAGTGCAGCAGCTAATATTATAATTAATACAACTCAACCAATTATTCAAGCTACTTTGCCACCCAATACAAGTATCAAAGTTGTAGTAAATTCTGAAACCAGTGTAGAAACGATTGTTGAAACTGACAATGAAGGAAACGTAATAATCGATTTAGCTAGCTTAGAAAGTAGTCTTGAGCCCGGCGAACACACAATAAATTATACTTATATTGATCCTAATACTGGGGAAGAAGTTACTCGAAGCTATAACTTTACAGTTTCTCCAGAAGCTACCGATTATGGTCGAGGAGCAGATTCAACTAGAACCATAGCTAGCGCTGAAAGCACTCGAACTGTGCCTTATGGGAGTGGTGATCCCTATTTGCCAGAAACAGAGCCAACTCCGACACCTCCTATTATTACACCCACTGAGGAGGCAACGACAAGTGCTAGAGAAACTGTAATTTCTACTGAGAGTGGGACTTACAATGCTGGGTCAACAATGAGTACTTTTGGTTTGTTGGTGCTTGGATTATTCTTTTTGGCTACTGGTGTTTGGTCGTTTCTTTTAGCCCAGCAATTTAATGAAAAAGATTTCTAAATTTATATTTTTATTAAGACATTATTTTTTTAATTTTCAAAGACATTCCACAAATCTCTATTTTCACCTTCATAGCCCAAGGCCCAAATAGCAATTCCAGCTAGTTCTAATTGCTTGGCGTACTCAATTTTATATTGAATTGACTGGATATTTTCGAAATATACTAGATAATTGAGTAGTTCAATTTCCTCCTTATTCTTTTCTTGATCGTCACTTGGGCAAGTTAAAGTGGCAAAAGGAGATAGTGCCTCATCTTGCCAATAAATTTCTAAATTTGAACAATCTTGCCAACGGTCGCTTAAATTTTTCAAGTCTAGTGATTCTTGATAACTAAGCATAAAGCCAGTGTTTGGATAAGTGTTAGCTTGAGGTGTTAGACTGTCAGTTTGCCAGCCATATCCATAAAAAGGAATGCCCAGTAGAATTTTTTGTCTAGGAAGTTGGTCAAAAAACCCTTTCATCAAATGATTAATGTCGCTGTTCCATAAATCTCGCCCACCGAACAAAGGAGCTCCGGGGCCAGCCTGAGCCGAGCTTTGTCGATGAAAGTCGTAAGCCATTACTACAAGGTGGTCTAAATATGGTTCAAGAGCTACTAAGTTCCAGAGTAATTTTTTCTCGCTATTACCAGCGTTAGCATAAACATCGATGCTTAGATTAATTTTTTCTTCTCTTTGAGCTAGGTGTTGCTGAATACTAATAACAAAGTTTACAAATTGTTGTCTTAATTGCTCATTTGCTTCCCCCTGATATTCAAAATCAAGATTAAGCCCGCTAAATGGATAAGCGAGTAGCAGAGAGTCTATTTGTTCTAAAAGGGTTAACCAAGCTTTTGGATTATTTAGCAATTGTTCTATTTTTTGTGAGTTAAATTGGCTCAGCACCAATTCAATATTTATATTATTGTCATTGATTAAACGAAAAAAGTTTTCACTATTCAATTCTCTGTATCCTGGTTCAGTTTCACCAGCTCGCTTTTGAGTGACAATTTGCCCATCAACATCAACTTCTAAAGCAAAATAACTAAGATGGGTGAGTTCTGGCTGCAAATTTACTTTTTTTATATTCCAGTAGGGTAAAAAGCCATAGACAATAAATTTTTCTGTAGTTTTCTCTGGCCAGAGCCATTTATTCAAGTAAGTAAATTGTGAATTTTTACCAATTGGTGATAATAATGTATTTTGCCAAACTCTAAGACTCAAATAACTTGAAAATAACAAAGTCAAAATTAAGAGGCTTACAAATAATATTTTATGTTTTTTGATCACAAGCTTCAAAGAACTATCGATTAATCAACGTAGTGTCTTTCATAAATTACTTTTCCACTTTCTTCATCAACGGGTCTATTGCAGTCAGCACAGTAAAGAGGAGTAACTGGGTCATAATAAAACTGGTGAAGCTCTAAGACTAAATCATCGGCTTCTTCACCTATGGCGGGGGGTAAACCAGTAGCGCTACGAATCCAAAACTCTTTTTGAAAGCTGCCAGAATAGCTAGGTAAAGATTCTTCCCAATACAATTCTTGGGCTACTGATTGGCAAGTTTGAGCTGGATCAGTATCTGCCAGATAGCTTTGATCTTGATCAGTCAACTTTACAGTCAGATCTTTAGTATTAATGTTTTCTAAATCATTGCGATTATTTCCTAGTCCGCGGTCAACTGGTGTGCCAGTTAAACAAACACTAGCCATTTTTACGTCACTAGGGCGTTCTGGCCATATCACTTCTCTATCTTTGAGAAGGAAAGACATAATATCATTCCAGATAGGAGCAGCACCGGTTATTCCAGAAGCCAGGTAACTCATTGAGGTGTTATCATTATTACCCACCCACACAATGGTCATAAGCTCTGGAGTAAAACCAACTGTCCAGTTATCTTTTAAATCATTAGTAGTTCCAGTTTTAGCGCTAACTACCTTGTCTTTGATCACAAGCTGATTATTGCTGCCGAAAGCCATTAACCTAGCATTATTGTCTTGCATAATGTGGGTAGTTAGGTAGGCAGGGGCGCGACGCATGACTCTTTCCAATTGCGCTTCTTGTTTAATAGTTTCATTTTCAGTCATGGCACTTAAAGCTTCAGTGCGTTCTTCAACATTAAAAGTATCTAAGATCTCACCCCTGTAATCTTTTATTTCTAAAATAGAGGCCAAAGGCACCTTAACTCCCTGATTAGCTAAAACAGCAAAAGCCGTAGCCATTTCTGTCATTTGGACTTCACCTCCACCAAGAGTTAGAGATAAACCATATTTACTGGGGTCTGTCCAATTGCTAATACCCATTTTGTTGGCTTGTCTCATAAATTTTTCTACACCAACAGTGCTGAGAGCTTTTACAGCAGGGATATTGAAAGAATTGCCCAGTGATTGTCTGACTGTTACTGGTCCTGCAAAACCACCTGTATAGTTTTTTGGACAATAATCTTTTTGTCCTGGTACTCTAAAACAGGTAGGTATGTCTAAGAGCATAGTTCCCGGATTGAGTGTTTTTTCTTGAAAAGTAGTGGCATACATAATTGGTTTAATAGATGAGCCGGGTTGACGAAGAGCAAGAGTAACATTAACCTGACCATCATTTTCATTATCAAAATAATCTTTGCTACCAATCATTGCCAAAATTTCACCAGTATTAGGTTTGGTAATTAAAGCCGCACCATTACTGACTTTTAAATTACTCAGTTGATTAATTTCTGCTGATAAAGATGCTTGAGCACTTTCTTGTAAATCTAAATCCAAAGTAGTAGTAACACGTAAACCAGCAGTTTTAACGAACTCTTCTCCATACTGTTTATAGAGCAAGTCTGTTACATAAAAAACAAAATGAGGAGCCTTAATATCGGTTTTTTTTAGGGCGAAGTTTAATGCTTCATTTTCTACTTCATTAATTTTATTTTCATCTATATATCCGTCTTCCATCATACGGCGTAAAACTTCTTTTTGCCTTAATTTACTTTTTTCTGGGTAGGCGCCAAAGGGTGAGTATGAGCTAGGTGCTTGTGGCAATCCAGCCAATAGCGCACTCTCAGCTAAATTCAAATCACTGGCTGATTTAGCAAAGAAGCGATTGGCGGCAGCTTCAATACCAACAGCAGTTCCACCATAAGAAATATAATTGAGATACATTTCTAAAATTTCTTCTTTACTGTAAATCACTTCTGTTAATATTGATAAAAGAGCTTCTTTAACTTTGCGACTGAGAGTTTTTTCATTGCTTAGCAAGGCATTTTTAACTAATTGTTGGGTGATGGTTGATCCTCCCTGTGTTGAGCCTCCAGTGAGATTGTTAAAAACCGCTCTGATTAAACCTCGTATATCTAAGCCATGATGGTGATAGAAGTTTTGATCCTCAATAGCGATAGTAGCTTGCAACAAATGTTCTGGCATTTGTTCAATGTCGATTGGAATGCGATTTTCATCACTATACACTTCATAGAGTAACTGGCCATGACGATCAAAGATCTGGGTACTAACTGCATAATTTTCTGGGGAAGTTAGAGTTTTGGGTGAGGGCAGTTCTTGAATCAAGTAGATGGTTCCAAAAAAACTTAAAAGAAAAATTACAGCGATACCAATTCGCCAAGATTTTTTGCGCCAGAATTTTTTCTTTTTTGATCGATGCCGTTTATTTTTTGCTGTCCACATTTGTTATTATTACTTTATTATTTATTTTTTTAGAAAACTTAAGTCTTGGATTTTTTCTAGTCTTTCAATTATAATCGATATATAGTTTTCTGTAATACTTATTTATGTCTATACAACTCGACCAACAGTCATCCTGGTTTAAATACTTGGATGCTTTTCAACAAGATTTGATTAAAACTAGTTTTTATCTAAAGGATTATTTTGCGGATAAAAATGACATTAGTGATTTCTCTTTTGTAGTTTTTCCGATGGCTAAAGCTTATGAGGGTTTTTTAAAAAAGATTTTACTTGATTTGCAATTGATTTCTCATAAAGTTTATTATGGTCGTCGGTTTCGTATAGGACGAGCTCTTAACCCAGATGTTAAACCGGGACAGCGTGACAAATGGTGGCTCTATGATGATCTGTGTCGCATATTTAATGAAGAGTTAGCTAGAGATATTTGGCAAGCTTGGTTGCAGTGTCGTAATCATGTTTTTCATTTTTTCCCAAACGGTGAAAAAGAACTTAGTCTAGATGAAGCGATAGCTTGTTTAAAAAAAATGCAATTAGTGATGCTAACCGTGGTTAATTTAATGAAAGAGCGCAATGAAAGTAAAAAAACAATTGAAAGTTGATCTGACTATGAATGATATTCTTTACAAAAATATTACTATTTCTGGTTTACCAGGTTGTGGTTCTACTACCTTGTTAGCAATGTTGCGAGAAGCACTCAAATACGCTAGATTTATGGGTTTTTCCGGTGGCGAATTTATGAGGGCTTATGCTACAGAAAAAGGCCTATTTAATGGTAAATCTAAAGCTCATCATAGTGCTTTGGCTTATAGTGATGATTTTGATCGGCAAGTTGATATGGGTATTCGTGAAAAACTTAGTACCGAAGAAGGCTGGATTATAGAGTCGTGGTTATCTGGTTTTATGGCACAAAATATACCAGGTACTTTCAAAATTTTAATGATTTGTAGTGATGACTCAGTACGTATTGATCGAATTGTTAATCGTGATGAAATTAGTGTTGAAGAAGCTAAAGATAATGCTTTAACTCGTTATCAACAAAATTTATCTAAATGGCAACGGATGTACAAGAAAGAATGGAATGAGTGGTTGGTCAAGACTGGTAAAGTGGCAGCAGATGCAGAGCTTGATTTTTGGTCTCCAGACATATACGATTTAGTCATTGATACTTATTCTCATAATCAACAAGAAACATTAAAGCTTGTGCTGAATGCCATCAAAAAAAAGAAATAAAACTAAACGTAGACAAAGCAAAAAACAACAACACCAATTGTTTTGGCCCCTATTGATTTTAGTTTTTGTTTTTTGGCTAATTTATCGAGTGCTATTTTCTTTTTCAGTATTTTTTGATGAATTAGTGGGTAAGGCCGTTTTTTTTGCTTTTCCTGTTTTGATTTATTTAACAATTACTGGATTTTCTTTGACTATGGAAACTCTGGCTTTTAAAAAGTTAAAAAAAGGCTTGTTATTGGGATTAGCTATAGGAGGTTTATTGGGATTTGTTGTTCTTATTACTAAAGCTTTATTCCAGTCAAGCCAAATTCAACCAATGGCTTACTATTTAGCAGATAATTTCTGGTGGGAGATGTTTTTGGCTATTTTAACTAGCTTTTTTGAAACTTTATTCTTTTTTAGCTTTGTTATGCTAGTAATTGAAGATCGTTATAAGAAATGGTCTTTATTTAAAAAAATCATTGTAGTGGCATTGGTTTTTTTAATATTTCATCTGCCAAATTTGTTTTTGCGCTTTACATGGGAGGCAGTTTATTTAAACATAGTATTGCTTTTTATTTTTGCCATTGGGCAGGCTTTATTATTTCATGCTCAGCGAAATGCCTATACTTTGTTGATGACTCAAGCAATTTGGGGAATGGTATTGCTTATACATTTTTGAGTAGCGGATTTTTAATGCTTTAATTACTTATGTTTAAATTTTTTAAATACCTTTTAATAAGCGTTGCCATTATTTTGTCGATTTTTATATTGTTTACTTCTTTTAATATATCCTCACAGTCCAAAATGTTAGATACAGGCAATTTAAAGAGTCGTAAATTTTATGTGAAAAAAGAAATTTTACCAGATCATTCTCTTTACCCTTTGCTAATGGTGTTTGATCGGCTTCGCCTATCAATGGCAGATCGTGAACGAAGACTATATCTTTTAACAGCTTATGCTAATCGTCGTTTGTTTTATGCCACTAGGCTTATTAATAAAGGTGAAGAAGCCCTGGCCTTAACTACTTTTAGTAAATCTCAAAAGTATTTAAATCAAGCCCTACTTGAAGCTAGGCTCTTGCGAGAAGAAAACACTCACAATCAGACTTATGATCAATTAATCTTCTTTATCTTAGAAGAAGCAGAGCATCATCAAGAAGTTTTAGAAAAAAACCTAGATTTTTTTACAGAAAAAAACCAATCAGAGCTTAAAAGCCTAAATGAGGAGACACTTTTATTGAGAGGGTGTTTGGATCAATAATTGCTAGTTGACACCGTAGTGATTTCTGTGAGATATTTTTATTCCTGCTATTTAAAAGCTACAACATTTTGTGGTTTTTTGCTAAAAAACCACAACTGATTGTGGAATGATTAAAAATTAGCGTGATACAGCGAGATTTAAATTTAAATATGTATTGTCCATTTTGTAAAAGCAAAAATACTGCCGTAATCGATTCAAGAGAAACTGAAAATGGTGAGGTAGTAAGAAGAAGACGAATTTGTGAGGATTGTGATAAAAGATTCACTACTTATGAAAGAGTTGAAGGCGTGGATCTAAAAGTCATAAAAAAAGATGGCTCAAAAGAAAACTTTGATAGAGATAAAATCAAACGCGGTTTATTAAAGTCTACTTGGAAGAGACCGGTGACCATGTTACAGATTGAATTATTAATTGAAGAAGTTGAGTCTAGGTTGCGTCAAAAAGACGCTCAGGAAGTAAAGAGCTGGGAAATTGGCAACTTAGTTCTCAACCGTCTTAAAAAATTAGATCCTCTCTCTTATTTATTATTTGCTAGTGTTTACCGAGATTTTGGTGATCTTTCTGATTTTGAGCAAGAAATTGCCAAGATTAAAGAATAAAAAGGAACAATATGACCGCTTATCGCAAAAAAATGAAATTTCAAAATCGCCAACTAGCCAAGGGCTTGGGTGAAGCGGTAGCTAAGCGAACTATTCTCAGAACAAAAGCTAATGGTAAATTAGAAGATTGGCAAGACGTGGCAAAAAGAGTGGCCTTGGGCAACTCATCTTTACTGCCCAGCAGCAAAAAATGGGCAAAGCATCGCAAAGAAGATTATCAATTGCTAAAAAAACATCTTTCAAATGCTTCTTTGTTATTGAGTGGTCGGCATTTGCAGCATGGAGATGCTGATCAGCCAAAACGAAATATGGAAGTTTTTACTAACTGCAGTACTGCTTCTTCTAGCTTTTTATTGTTTTATTTGTTGCTTAATGGTTCTGGGGTAGGACGTGCTTATGATGATGCTTTGATGGTAGTCGATTGGGATTATATGCCACTGATTAGGTGTGTGTTGGATGACAAGCACGCAGATTTTGCTTGGGGAGAAGATGAAAGCGTGAGGGAAGCTCGTCACAAATATCGTAAGGCTCATTGGTTTGAGGTGCCTGACACTCGTGAAGGTTGGGCTCAAGCTGTAGAAAAAATTGAGGTGATGACTTTTGAGAGAAAATATAAAGATGATCTATTAATTTTAGATTTTACTAAAGTAAGACCTAAGGGATCTCCAATCGGTGGGATGCAGGGACGACCAGCTTCAGGTCCTCGCCCTTTAATTAAGGCAATTCAGAGATTAGCAACAGTTAAGGGTGCTGGGCTTAAACCTTGGAAACAGTCAATGTATGTTGATCATTATTTGTCTGAATGTGTTTTAGTTGGTGGGGCCAGACGTGCGGCGCGTATCGCTGTTAAAACCTGGACTGATCCAGATGTTTTTGAATTTATTAGTATCAAAAAAGGTGGTTTTTTGTGGTCAGCTAATAATAGTGTGGCAGTTGATGATAAATTTTGGAAACAAAATAGCAAGCATGCTCAGAAAGTTTTGGATGGAGTCATGCGCTCTTCATACTTTGATCGAACTGGAGAACCTGGTTTTGTAAATCAACATAAGTTAGTACAAAACGATGAGGGCTTTGATGGTTATTTAGACGGTAAGTTTGCTACTAGCCAAAAATTTAAACCAATGAAGCGCACTACTAAAATGTTAGCTGAAGTAGCTAAGTATGCTAGTGCCAAGTATTACACCCAGATTCCTAATCCTTGTGGTGAAATTACTTTAAATATGCTTGGTGGTTATTGTGTGATTGCCGATGTTGTCCCTTATTTTGCTCCGGATGCTGATAATGCTGAAGAGGCTTTTAGAGTGGCAACAAGAGCATTAATTAGAGTTAACACTTACATGGATAGTTTATATAGTAGAGAAGTTAAAAGAACCAATAGAATTGGCGTGGGCATGACAGGTATTCATGAATATGCTTGGAATGCTTTTGGTTATGCCTTTCATGATTTGATTGATGAAGAAAAAAGCAAAGATTTTTGGTTAACACTGGCTCGTTTTAAACGTGCGGTTGAGGATGAGGCAGAAAAATATTCAAAAACTTTGGATGTTGTTGTTCCTCATACTAATACTACGATTAAACCAGCAGGCACTACTTCTAAGTTATTTGCTTTATCTGAGGGTGCTCACCTACCAGCGATGCGTGAGTATATTCGCTGGGTGCAATTTAGAGATGACGATCCTTTAGTCAAAAAATATAAAAAATTGGGTTATCCAACTAAAGAGTTAAAGAGCTATCAGGGTACAATTGCAGTTGGTTTTCCAACTCGACCTGAGATTTGTCGTTTGGGAATGAATGGAAAATTAATTACTGCCAGTGAAGCCAAACCCGAAGAGCAATACCAGTGGTTGATGTTGCTGGAAAAGTATTGGATTCGAGGTATGACTGAAGAAGGTAAACCTTTAGCTGAAGATAAGGGTAATCAGATTTCTTATACGCTTAAATACGATCCAGAACAAGTTTCTTATCGTAAGTTTGCTAACATGATTCGTAAGTATCAACCTCAAATCAAAACTTGTAGCGTGATGCCAAAAATTGATATCACTGCCTATGAGTATCAGCCAGAAGAAGCTGTTACTGCTAGTCAGTTCATGAAGGTGATTAACGAAATTAGCCAGGAAGACGAAGCTGATTTGTTGGAAGATATCAGCATGGAGCATTTAAAATGTGAGTCGGGTGCGTGTCCCATTTAAACTAAGAATTTTTCTACTAGTGTGCTAAAATGTTTTTTAGCATGGCAGTCGAGAAAAATTATTCTAAAAACAAAAAAAAATCTCAAAAAACAGAAAAAAAATCTAAACGTGGTCGACCGAAACTGCCATTTTATATTAGATGGCAGAGGTTTCTTCTAGATAAAATTAAGCGAAATAAAAAGAAAATTAAAAAAAAGCAAAAAAAAATAAAAAAGAAATTTTTGCTTTTAGCCAAATTCCTTGGTTTAAAAAAGGGTCGTGGCCGACCTAAGCTAGCGATTAACATTCGAGTTCAACGATATTATCAAAAATATCAAAAAAATAAATTAAAATTCAAAAAAAATTTTTTAAAAAATACAAGGCTATTTTGGCAAGCTTTTCTAAAATTTTTTCATCTTAATAAAAAAGTTGGTCGTCCTAAGAAAAAGAAAAATCTTTTCTCTCAATTTAAAGCAATAGAATTTTCTAATTTAAAAAAGCTTTTTTTTCAAAAAAAAGAACTTGCCTATGTTCAGCTTAAGTTCAAAAAAACTAAACGTTGGCGCTTACAATTTTCTCTTTTTACATCCATCGTTTTTTCTTTAATTTTTTTGTTAATTAGTTATGGTGTTTATGACTTTGTTTTCAAAGATTTACCATCAGCTACTGATTTGAGTAATAAAGAACAAAATCTGACTACGCGAATTCTAGACCGCAATGGTCAGCTTTTATATCGTATCTATGAAGATGAGAATAGAACCTTGATCCCACTTGAAGCAGTTTCCAAGGATTTGATAAATGCCACTATTGCTATTGAGGATCAAAACTTCTATCAGCATTTTGGCTTTTCTGTTTTAGGAATACTGCGGGCTTTTATGAGTAATGTGGCTAGTGAGAAAACCCAGGGTGGTTCTACCATTACCCAACAACTGGTTAAGAGTCGTTTACTTAGCAGTGAGAGAACCCTGCAAAGAAAATTAAGAGAAGTGTTACTGGCTTTAGTTGTGGAAGGTGCTTACGAAAAAAATGAGATTTTAGAGATGTATTTGAACACGGTTCCCTATGGTGGCTCTACTTATGGCATTGAAGAAGCAGCTTGGCGCTATTTTAATAAAAAAGCCAGGGATCTAACCCTGGCTGAAAGTGCTTTATTAGCTGGCTTACCTCAAGCACCAAGCCTCTATTCGCCATTTGGAGCTAATCCAGAAATAGCTAGATCACGCCAGGCCGATGTTCTTAGGAGGATGGTAGAAGATGGGTATATCAGTCAAATACAGGCTGATGAGGCTAGAGCAGAAAAACTAATTTTTAGAGAGGATGTGGTTGATATTAAAGCTCCTCACTTTGTGATGTACGTTAAAAAACTATTAGCAGAAATGTACGGAGAAGATTTGGTAGCCAAAGGCGGATTGGAGGTAAAAACCAGTTTAGATTTAAATTTACAAGAAGAAGCTCAAAAAATTGTTAGTGATGAAATTAGTCGTTTAAAGAATTTAAAAATAACTAATGGTGCGGTCTTAGTGAGTAATCCTAAAACTGGAGAAATTTTGGCAATGGTAGGTGGGGCTAATTATTTTGATTTTACTCATGATGGTCAAGTTAATGTAGTAGTTAGACCTCGCCAACCAGGCTCTTCAATTAAACCACTAACTTATGCTCTAGCTTTTGAACAAGGTAAAAAACCCAGTGATTTAATTGAAGACAGCAGTATTACTTATCAAATAGCAGGCAGCCGGCCTTATACTCCCCGTAATTATGATGGTCGTTTTCATGGAATGGTTACTTTGAGAGAAGCACTAGCTTCTTCTTATAATATACCCGCAGTTAAATTATTAGCAGAGCTTGGTGTACAAAACTTAATTGATAAGGGTCAGGAACTGGGTATTAGTACCTGGACTGATCGTAGTCGTTTTGGCTTGTCTCTTACGCTCGGTGCAGGCGAAGTTTTAATGCTAGATATGGCTGAGGTTTTTAGTGCTTTTGCTAATCTGGGTTATCCAGTTCAGGCTAATGCCTTTTTAGAAATAAAAAACTCTAAGGGTCAAATTTTATATCGAAATCATTGTGCTATAGACGGGGGCAATTGCTACACTTCACTCAAATTAAGTCCCAGGGTTGCTTACATTATTTCTGATATTTTGTCGGATAACCGAGCTCGAATGAATACTTTTGGCAGTTATTCAGTATTAAATATTCCTAATCAACAGATAGCGGTTAAAACCGGTACGACCAACAGCATGAAGGATAATTGGACGATTGGCTATACAACAGACCGTTTGGTTGCTACTTGGGTTGGTAATAACGACAATACACCCATGAGTTATGTAGCCTCAGGCATTACGGGTGCTTCACCAATTTGGAATAAGATATTTTTACTACTTTTGGATGATCTTGAACCTCATCGTTTTCCAATTCCAAGCAATTTAGTTAAACTTAAAATTTGTGCCACAACTGGTACGCTGCCCTGTAGCGCCTGTCCAAAGATAGTGGAAGAGATTTTTGTTGCTGGTACAGAACCAAGTACTGCCTGCAACAATCAATATTTTATTGATTTAGCAGAAAAACAGAAGATGCAGGCTATGGAAGCGGCTGCTCATCAAGGAGGTCAAGTTTTTTAACTTAATAGATTAGATAGATTAAGTAGCCTATGATCAGAGTTACTAATAATAAAAATGGGGCTAACCACTGTTGGGACAAATCTTCTCTAGCTTTTTTTGCTTGTTTTTGATTACGACGTTTTTTTTGATAAGCTTTTTCAATTTTTTGCGTATCCTTTTTTAAATCCAGAATCAGTTGTGTATCAGTTTGATATTTTTTCATAAATCAGTTGTTTTTTTCTTCATCATCAATCGGACTTTATCTGCAATTAAAGACACCACTTCTCTAATGTTCAGTTGACTGGAGTCTAGTACCCAAGAGTCTGGAGTTGGGTGTAGGGGGTCAATTTGGCGGCCCATATCCCTATCATCTCTTTCTTTAACTTCAGCCCTAACTTCTTCTAGGCTTTTATTAACACCTTTGGTTAGATATTGTAGGTGACGTCTTTTTGCACGAATTGCCAAGTCTGCAGTCAAAAATATCTTTAAATCTGCTTCTGGTAAAACCTTGAAAGTAATATCACGTCCCTCCATCACCACATTCTGAGTTTGAGCAATCTTTTTTTGTTTTTCAACTAATATTTTTCTAACTTTAGCTAGAACAGCCACCTTTGAAGCACCATCACTACATTTAGTGGTACGAATGGCCCAAGACACATCTTTACCATTAAGAATGAGAGTGGTTAAGCGACCATCACTTTCTTTATCTCCTTGCGGATTACGCATTTTTAGTTCGCTTTTGGCTATGAGAGAAACAATTTCATCTTCTTGGTCAAAATCTAAGTTGTTCTGTATTGCAAGTAGTGCAGCTGCACGATACATCGCGCCAGTGTCAACATATAAAAAATTTAATTTTTCGGCTAATAAGCGAGAAGCGGTGCCTTTACCGGCTGCAACTGGACCATCAATAGCGATTTGAAAAAAATCAGAAGACTGACTCATAAAGAGCTTTCTAAATAAACAACATTAAACATTATTTTTTACGGGCAGTTTTCTTTTTTTTATGCTTTGTCGTTTTTTTCTTTTTACTGTTAACTATCCATTCATCTTGGTCTGCAGTAATTAAACCTCCCAAACCCACAATGACCAAAATTAAAGGCCAAAGATTCCAAAAGGCTAGAGGTAAAAGCCCCATATTTGAGGCCATAAAAATTAAACCCATAATGACCAAAGTAGCTGGCCAGAAAATTTTTTTAGGCATAAACTCCTTTATTAAATTGTTATATTCTATTAAAAAGCAAATTTGTTTGCTAAGCAAGAGCGGATTTTAAATTTTAATTTGACTCTGTTTAAGTTTTTTGTTTAATTCCCTCTTTAAATCTCTTTTTTTAATAAGCTCTCTTTTTTCGAAACTTTTTTTACCTCTACCTAGAGCTAGTTCCAGCTTTATTTTATTGTGCTCTAATAAAAAAGCTAAGGGCACGATACTGTACGATTTTTGTTCACTCGCTGTTACTAGTTGTTCAATTTCTTTACGTTTGAGGAGCAACTTACGACTTCTTTTAGGATCATAACTCTCGTTTACTGCAGCAAAACGATAAGCATTAATTTGAGCGTTAATTAAAAATAATTCTGGCTTTCCACTTTTGCCAGACATGGCTTTGATATAACTTCCAGCTAAACTCGCATGTTTTAGTCTCAAACTTTTCACCTCAGCTCCAGTCAAAACAACACCTGCTTGATATTTTTGATCAAGCTGGAAATCATAATAAGCTTTTTTGTTCTTCAATAACAACATGTTGTTATTGTAACAGTTTTAAAGTTGGATTTGATAAATGACTGATCCACTTAAAGCGAAACAGCTTTGACCATCAATTGCTAAAGTAATATCGCTTACGCCAGCCAATTCATTGCTTTTGATTTCACTAATTAATTGTCCTTCTTTGGTGCTAATGATGAGACGTTTATTGCTTTTATCTAAAAAGACTAATTTCTCTGAATTTTCTCTACTTGCCATAAGTAAAGTGTTATTTGGAACTTGATTTAATCCAGTCAAGCTAAATTCTTCTTGATAGCCACGGTCAAATTTTAGAATACTGCCATCCTTAAAGTTTAGCCATAAATTACCATCAATGCTCATGTCACTGATATTACTAAAACTTATGCCTTGCTTTTCGACTAACCAACCGATTGCCTCACTAAGCTCTTCATTTCTCAAGGTATAGCGATAGATGTTGCGTTTTTCTGGATTTAATAAATAAAGATAATTCTGATAACTTTCTAGTAGTTGTCCAGCTCTATCAGAGTCACCTTCAGATTTGAGTTCGGTGATTTTTTTATTTTGCCAATCTAAATATTTAATACCCTCATCTTTTATAAAAACTTTTAGTTGCTCGGAACTGCCTTGATCAATGGCAAAATCTTGATAACTAATGTCATAAATATCAAAAACATTTTCTTCTCTAATCAATAAAAGCTGATTTTCTTGGTCGTTCGCCAGTAAAAGGCCGTGTTCACTAGTCTGAAGCTTCGTTCCCAGAAAATTCGGATAGTTGGTGTACCAGTTACTATAAATACTTAAGCGATCTAGGCTATTTTCACTAGCTAGTTGTTCTGACTGCAGATTTAATCTATTTATTTCTTGCTCAATATATTTTTTAGCAGCAGGTGAGCTAGTGTCAGCCAATAGTTTATTTAATTCTTCTTTACTTTGATTAATTTTTTCTCTAGCCAGGACCGGTTGGGTGGTGCTGAGTGTTTCTAATTCCTTATCACTTAAAACTAAAGCTGAAACTTCTTTGCTAACTCTACCTAATGTTTTTTCTTGCTGTTGTCGCCAAAACAGTAAAAGAGCAATTATTAAAAAAACAATTAAAGATGAGGTCAGAAATAATTTTTGATAGTGTTTTCTTTGTTCTTGCCTAAGGTTTTTAATTTTTTTCCACCAAAAAGGAATTTTTTTGAATAATTTTTGAATTTTTGTTAAATAATTTTTAACATTGATTATTTTTTTTCTCCAAATTATTTTTTCTTTTTCTTGAAAATGCCATAAAACTAGTGCAGTGTCTAAATTTTTATTTAAGTAAGTATTTAATTTTTGTTCAAGAATAGTTTTTAAAGTTTGACTGCGACTTTTTTCTAAAATTATTTGGCCTAATTCTAAATTTCCAGCAATCAACAAGAGCTGGTCTCCTTCTAAATACTGACCCACCAACATTAGAATTTCAGCTTGGCTCTTGAGTAATTCTTTCACTTGCTTCTCCCGTTTAAGTAAAATGCTACCACCCTGGCAACTTAAAATTAATTGTTTATCAATCTTTAGGCTCATGGCAAAATTTAATTGTAATTTTCTTAAACGACATTCTTTATTAAGGTCTAATAATGCTAGGTGAAGTTCTTGGGCCTTAGTAAATTGCCAATTAGACATTTTTAGTTCCAAGTCTTTACCAAAGAAATGAGCATCTGGTCCACTCAGGCTATAAGCAATAACTAAATTTTCCTGACGATTGCTGAGAGAAGCCACAAAATGGTGGGCTTGAGATTTTGAAAGTAGAGGTGACAAGAGAAGTTCTTGCACTAAGCCTATTCTAACATGCCTGACAAAAATCACTGATTTTAAGATTTGGTTGACGATCTAATGGGGCTGAATTATGAGGTTTTTTTGAATCAAGTAAAAATCCTGCAGTTAAGCCAATCATAGCCGCGTTATCAGCGCAAAATTTTTTATGATAAGGCAAATAGAGTTTAATTTTTTTAGTAGATACTTTTTGATAATTTTTTAAAGTTTTTCTAATGCTAGTGCGCAAAGCAATATTGGCACTGACTCCACCCCCCAACCAGAATTCATTAATTTGGGTTAAGGGTGCTCTAACCAAGCCTTGTTTGATTTTTTTACAGAATTGAGCGCTAGGATATTTTTTTTCTTTTAAATTAGGACTCAGTAGAATTCTTTCTAATTTATAATTAATTTGTGCAGAAACTTGTTTTTGCACAGAAGCAGCTAAATCATAAATAGCTTGTGCATTTAGTTTATTCTTTTTATTAAGTTGCTTAATTAATTGGTTGGTAGCTGTTTTTAATCCGGAAAAACTTAAATTAAAATTACTAACAGTTGTCATGGCGAGCGGCAGTTGCCAGCGATCAGGATTTCCTTGCTTAGCTAGTTTTTCTAAAATTGGTCCAGCTGGATAACCTAAGTCAAGCATGCGACCGATTTTATCCAAGCACTCTCCGGCGCTATCATCAACAGTCCAGCCTAGGCGCTGATATTGTCCTATTTCTTTGATTAAAATAAATTCACTATGACCTCCAGAAATAACTACGGCCAAAACCGGAAAATCGATTTTTCTTGTTTGTTGATTTCCTTTTGGACTCAGTAAGGGGGACAGAGCATGAGCTTCAATGTGATTAACAGCGATGACTGGCAAATTCCATAATTTCGCTAATTTTTTAACATGATTAATGCCAACTTCCAGAGCTGGGGCTAAACCTGGACCAATAGTGACAGCTAGAGCTGATAGTTTTTGGTAACAAATTTTTCCTTTTCTGATCAAGCCAGCTCTTTTTAGTGCCAATTGCACGCAAGCCTCGATATTCGTTTGATGAGCTTGTTTAGCTAGAGTAGGAAAAACTCCACCATACTGTTGATGGATAGCTGTTTGTGAAGCCACGACATTGGCCAAGACCTGTGTATCTTGAATTACGGCCACACTGGTATCATCACAGCTAGTATCAACAGCTAAAATTAATTTTGTTGTTTTTCCCATAATTTGATTGTGCGCCAATTATTTTGGCCACTTAATTCTAAGATAATAGCTTGCTGTCTCACATCCTTTGTTAAAAAGTTAGCTATTTTATTCCACCATTCGACTACTAATACATTGTGGGCTTTTAGCAACTTATCAATTTCAAGTAGTGAGAACTCTTCTTTTTGATCAATTTTCCAGGCGTCTAGATGATAAAAAAATCCCTGGCAGCCCTGTCGATTGTAAACATATTCATTTAAATAACTGTAGGTTGGAGAAGTAATTTCTTCTTTTATTTGTAAGAATTGAGCAATACCTTTAGCAAAAATAGTTTTACCCATACCTAGTTCGCCGTTTAAGCCAAAAATTAGACCCTGTTTTTTTAAGTTTTTCCAATTTTTTAACATTAAACGTTTGGCTAATTCCTGTGTTTCGTTTTCGCTCTGAGAGTTAAATTCAATAGCACTAGTTGTTTTTTTTAATTGACCACGCAGAGCAATTGGTGTTGAAAGAGTTGTATCAATTACCACAGACGGTTCATTTCTGGGTAGCTCACCAACATCAATAATTAAATCAATTAAGCCTTTTTGTTTTTCACTGAGATTGTCTAAAATGTCACTAATTTGGTAAGGGCGTTTTTTATCTGAAGCATTGGCACTAGTGGCTGTTATTCCTCGATCAAGTTGATTAAGAATTTTTAAGACTAATGGGTAATCGGGGATACGAACCCCCAGGGTACCAAATTCACTAGCCACACGCCGGTCAATTTGACTATTAGTTTTTAATTTAGAAATAACAGTATAGGGTCCAGGTAAAAAGCGTTGATAAAAGTTTTGTGCTTGTTGATTGATTGATACATAGCGCTTAGCCATTTTTTGATCACTAACGGCAACCGATAAGGGTTTACCTTCTCGGCGACCTTTATATTGTAATAGTTTATCTACAGCTTGTTTATTTTCAGGATCAGCTCCAATACCATAGGTGGTTTCAGTTGGATAAATTAGCAATCCACCAGCTTTAATAGTATTAGTGGCTAGATCAACACAGTCATTAATTTTTTTATCTTTAGCTAGGTCTAAATTAAGCTTTAAAATTTTCATTGTCTCTTGTATGATAATGCTTCTTAAGGTGGATATTATAACCTGAAATATGGCAAAAAACGATAATTTACAAGATTTGTTAAATGAAATTAAGTTACGTTATCAACTAAATGAAGAATATTTTGATAGTGAATCAAATCCATTGTCAATTTCTTACCAATCTGAGGATGTTGTCGATTACAATCAGCTAGAATTTACTCTCCAATTGAAAATTTTTGAATTACAAAGATTAACTGATTTTTTGGAAAATATTTCATTAAAAACAGCAAAAGAAAGATCGAAATGGCTTGCTAGTAATCAGCAAGTTTTTACTCAATTAACTCAATTAATTATTCATAATTCTAACTTATCCCTAATTGCTCTGCAGAGCGATAGCAATAATTCACAACTTTCTTTAAATTTAGCCAAGGAGTTAAAAAAAGCAATTTCATTGATGAATGCGATTTTTTATGATGAACGAATCATTGATGGCTAATTAGCAGTCAAATTCAACAGTTGCTAAATTTTTAATTTTATGATATTTTTTAGAAGCTCCATTGAGCATTTACTTATTAGATTCTTAAATTTAAGAATAAATAAAAATAGAAAGGTTTTTTTATGTCAAAGTTAGATATTAAAAAACTTAAACCCACCGCTGGTTATGTGTTAGTTAAGCCCGCTGAAAAAGAGAAACAAACAGCGTCGGGTATTATTTTGGCTGTTGATGATAGTGAAAAACCCCAATATGGCACAGTTTTAGCAGTTGGAGATTCAGTTTGGGAAAGTGGAGTTAAGGAGATTAAAGCTCCAGCTAAAGTTGCTGATAAAGTCGTTTATAAAAAATGGGGTGGCAATGACGTCACCATTGATGAAATAGAATATCAATTTTTAAAATTTGAAGATATTTTAGCAATTATTAAGTAGTTAAAAAACGTAAATTTTTATATAAAAAGGAAAAATTATGGCAGCAAAACAACTTCTATTTGGCGAAGACGCCAGACAAAAAATGTTAATCGGTATTAATAAATTAGCTGAGGCCGTTACCACTACTCTAGGACCTAAGGGGCGAAATGTAGCTTTAGATCGTAGCTGGGGTGCTCCTCAGGTGATTCACGATGGGGTGAGTGTCGCTAAAGAAATCGAACTAGAAGATAAATTTGAGAATATGGGAGCTCAATTAGTTAAAGAGGCAGCTGATAAAACTAATGAAGTAGCTGGTGATGGCACCACTACCTCCACATTGTTGGCTCAAGCAATAGCTAACAAAGGTATGAAATATGTAACTGCTGGCGCTAATCCCATGATTATGAAGCGAGGCATTGATCAAGCGGTTGCCGCAGTAGTTAAAGAAATTCGTCGCTTATCTAAAGGAGTAACTGAAGCTGATTGGCAAAAAGTGGCCACTATTTCTGCTCAAGATGAAATTATTGGTAAAAAGATTTCAGAAGCACTAAAGTTGGTTGGTAAGGATGGAGTGGTTGAAGTCGAAGAAGGTAAAAGTATGGAGATTACTATTGAGCATAAAGAAGGTATGGAGTTTGACAAGGGTTATGCTTCTCCTTATTTTGTGACCGATAGCGATAGCATGGAGGCAGTTAGCGACAAGCCATATATTTTGGTCACTGATCAAAAAATTAGTAATATTAAAGACATCTTGCCCTTACTGGAAGCGGTGGTCAATTCTAGTCGTGAATTAGTGATGATAGCTGATGATTTAGAGGGTGAAGCTTTAACTACCCTGGTTGTTAATAAATTGCGTGGCACTTTTAAGTGTTTGCCAATTAAAGCTCCAGGATTTGGTGATCGACGTAAAGCTATGTTGCAAGATATTGCTATTTTGACTGGTGCTAATTTGATTAGTGAGGAAACTGGTCGTAAATTAGCAGACACCACTATTGAAGATTTGGGCCAGGCAGATAGTGTTCGCTCGGGTAAAGATAGCACTAGAATTGTTGGTGGCAAAGGCAAGCAAGCCGATATTGATGCTAGAGTAGCGCAGATTGAGCGTGAAATTGCTAATTCTACTTCTGAATTTGATATTGAGAAGCTAGAAGAGCGTCGTGCGAAATTAACTGGCGGTGTTGCAGTCATTCAAGTTGGAGCTGCTACTGAGCTGGAGATGAAAAACCTGCAAGAGCGAGTCAAAGATGCTAAGGAAGCAACTAAGGCAGCTATTGAAGAGGGGATTATCGCTGGTGGCGGTGTTACCCTAATTAGGGCTGGTAAGGTTCTAGTAGAACTAGAAAAGAAGCTCAAAACTGAGGACGAAAAAACTGGCGCTAATTTGATTGCCGAAGTTTTGGAGGAGCCACTACGCATGTTAGCCACCAACTCTGGAGAAGATGCTGGCTGGGTAGTAGGCAAAGTCAAAGACAAGGGTAAGGTTAATTGGGGCTTCAATGCTCTTACTAATGAATTTGAAGATTTGTTAGCTGCTGGAGTAATTGAGCCAGCTAAGGTAGCAATTGCTTCTTTGGTTAATGCTGCTGGAGTAGCCTCAATGATTTTAACAACCGAGTGCTTAGTAGCTGATATTCCTAAGAAGGAAGAGCCAGCCATGCCTGCTGGAGGTGGTATGCCGGGCATGATGTAGAGCATTTTTGTTACCGCTGATAAAAAAGGAGGCTGCAAGGCCTCCTTTTTAGTCATTGTAGCGAGGGTGAGACTTGAACTCACGACCTTCGGTTTATGAATCCGATGCTCTAACCAACTGAGCTACCTCGCCGATTTACCGATCAAGGCATATTTTAAGATTTTTTCTCTTGAAAAACAAGCAGGGCTTGTTATAATAACCAGCAGTCAAAACGCGGGATAGTGTACGGTGCACGTGGGGCTCATAATCCCACAGGCTAGGTTCGACTCCTAGTCCCGCAACATTGAAACAAATAATCGCCTTTACGGCGATTTTTTGTTTCAATATCGTGATTAACTTTGAGTTGTTTGGCAAAGCCAGTTCGAATCTGACCGAGCTTCTAGCGAGGGAATGTCCGGAGCATGGGCGGAGGACCTAGTCCCGCAACATTCAATAACAAAAACGACCTTAAGTCGTTTTTTTTAAATCCTTCTTGAATCATACGCCCAATGTAGCAAGGCTTGGCGCTGCTTAGGTCGGCAACTTAAATCTCCCTTTAAACAATTATTTTTAACTTGAGCGAGGTGGCGTTTTATCGCCTTCCAGCGCTTAATTTGTCGCTGGTCTTCTTCTGCTAGGCGCCGACCCATATAGTAGCGACAATACCACTGAAACCAGCCTCGTGGATCTTCCTGATAAATCCATCCCTTCTTTTGCCAAGTAGCTAGAGACTGACTGGCATTGACATTAAAAAAATTTAATTTAGCCCTTTTTTTATCAGGAGATAATTTAGCATCTTTAAACCAAGACTGAGGAAATTCGTTTTGACAGTCATTTAAGTAACGACCGCCAAAGACTCCAAGCATTAGCATTTCTGCTGGAGTTAGTTCTGGCTGAAATTCTTCGTCGAAGTTTTTACCTTCTTCTTCGATTAATAAATAATGGTAATTTTTTTGAAACTTATCATTAACTTCAACAATTACAGGATTGTTTTTCATAGACGCTGTGCAATTTGTCGAGCAATAAAGGCAGTAATGGTAGCAATGCTAGTTCCCCAGATTAAATCAACAATAGTAACTATTAGAGGCCAGTCTTTAACGGTAGCTAAATTAGTTAAATCATAGGTAGCGTAACTGGCAAAACCAAAAAGAGCTGCCATTACTAGAGTTTTCCAAAGTGGAGATTGGAGCGTAGGAACCACAATTAAAACTAAAATGGCTACTACAAAAATTAAATAAAAAATTAAAGCAGCGATAAGCTTGGGTTGCTCTAGCATTATGTAGCCTAAGTGTTTGGCGTAAAAATCCTTAGCGACTAATCCCAGCCAAACTGCATCAATAGCTAAAAAAGCAATAAAAGTTAATAAATAAAGTTTTAGGTAATAGAGCAACATAGTTTTTTTATTTAATTATTAATTTAGTAATAAAAATCCTAGGTTTAAAATAGCAGCAAAACTGACCCAAAACAAATAAGGAATCATAAGATAAGCGGCTAATGGTTTAATTTTTTCAAATCGTAAAATGGTAATTATAATTAAATTCCATAAAATTAAGATTTCTAAGAAAGCAAAAAACAATTGCTGTTGGGCAAAGAAAAGCATACTCCATAAGACGTTAAATAAAAGCTGGGTAAAAAAAGCAAGAATGGCTTCTTTTTTAACCAACTTCTTTTTTTTCTTTACTGGAGTTTGCCAAACTAAATAGGAGGCGATGCCCATCAGCAAGAATAATAATGTCCAAACAGGGGCAAAAATCCAGTTTGGCGGAGCAAAGCTAGGTCGATTGAGTTCGGCATACCAACCTGTTATTGCAGGAGTAGTAAATAGAGAACCAAAAAAACCAGCTAACTGAGGTAGTGCTAAGGCAATTATCAGCCTTTTCCAATTAATTTTTTTCATATAGCGCTATTTTAGCGCATCTATTAGATAGCTGTCCAACCGCCATCAACTGCAATTGTTTGACCTGTAATATAACTACTGGCTTCAGCTGCTAAGAAAAGCAAGGTAGTGTCTAGCTCTCCCTTTTTACCCACTCTTTGCATAGGACAACTAATTGCCACATATTGTTTAAAATCATCGGTACCAATGAATTCACCAGTCATTTCAGATTCAAAAAATCCTGGGCCAATAGCGTTGACCGTAATGTTGTATTTTGCCCATTCAGCAGCCAAAGCACGAGTTAAATTCACCACTGCTCCCTTAGTGGCATGATAATTAGCGACAGTGAAAGCACTATTGGCCACTAGACCGTACATTGAAGCAATATTAATAACTCGGCCGAATTGATTTTCTTTCATTAAGGCACCAGCATGTTTAGCCACTAAAAAGACACCAGTTAAATTGACATCAACTACCTTTTGCCAATCTTCAAGAGACATTTCTTCAGCTGGAGCTATGGCCGAGGTGCCAGCGTTATTGACTAGAATATCTAGTTTTTGCCACTCTTTTTTAATCTTTGCTAGGCCATCTTTGATTTCTTCTTCTTTAGTGACATCCATTTTTAAGACTAAAGCCTTTTGACCCAAGGCTTCAATTTCTTTTGCTACTTCTTTGAGCTTCTCTTCTCGGCGGGCAGCAATTGCTACATCAGCTCCAGCTTTGGCTAAAATTAGAGCAAAGCGCTTGCCCAGACCACTAGAGGCACCAGTCACAAGGGCTTTTTTGCCTTGAAAGTTAAAATATTGCATAACTTAAACCTTTCTCTTACTGCTTAGTAAGTAATTTCCACCAAGCCTTCCAATTTTGCACTCTATAGTCAGTTTTGTCTAGTATTTGTTGATTATTTTCTTTTGTGCCATCAAGATCTGTTGATGGAATTTGTACTACTATTTCTCCATCTTTACTTTTTACCAACTCATCTCTGATTAACTTTTCTTTATATAGGTCATTTTGAGTTTGTTTTAAAAATTCTTCTTTTTCTCTAACCTGCGTTTCTAAAAGCTCGATATTTTTTTGGTTTTGTTCAAGGTTTTTTGTATCAATTAAAGATTTTTTTTTGTTTTCTTGCAGAGATAAAATTAAAAGTATGGCCAAAAAACTAACGAGCACTACCATTAGTGGTAATTCTAAAATTTGTTGGATATTTTTGCTCATTTTTTATTTTAATCTTGATTGAAAAAAATCCTGATTTATGTTACTATAAGACTCTAATATAAATTATTTTTAATTATTAAAGTTATATTGAACTGTCCTAGATCAGAGATATTATGCCCATAAACCTAAGTGATGCGCAAGTTAAATTTACCGAGCATCTTAACGCTAGTGGCAAGGCTGATGCAACAGTGGTTGCCTACAGTAAAGATGTAGAACAGCTATTGGATTTCACCTCCAAAAGGGGCAAGACCACCATTAATGAAATTCTTTCTGAAGACATCAATGAATTTAAAGATTTATTGAATCGGCAACGTTATACCAGCAAGTCAATCTCGAGAAAAATTAACTCAATTAAGGCTTTTTTTCGTTTTTTAATGAGTGAGGATTTAATAGAAAAAAATCCTACTACTGAGATTAGTCATCCAAAAATTGAAAATAATCCACCTCGAGTTTTATCCCGTTTAGAATATAGGGCACTAAGAGATGCTTGTCGCAGTGATGCCCGTATGTATGCCATTGTTGAATTACTGTTACAGACTGGAATGCGTATTAGCGAACTAGCTGCCTTAACCGTTACCGATTTAGATATGGAGAGAGAGTTGATACATATTCAAGCTCAAAATTCTCGTGATGCCCGACGTGTACCCATGAACAGTGCTGCTAAAAACGCAATTTTAGACTATTTAAAAGTTCGTCCTAGAGCTAAAGAAAAAACCTTGTTTTTAACTAAAACTTGTCGTCCCTTTTTAGTGCGCAATATCAGAACAGCTATTGACCGCTTTTTTCGCTTAGCTGGCATTAAAGATGCTAAAGTGAATGATCTACGACATACATTTATAGTAGAACAGTTGAAGGCAGGCACTCCTTTAGTTTATGTTTCACAGCTAGTGGGTCATAAGCGCATCACTACAACTGAAAAATATCTCAAATTAATCGAAGCTCCAGACATGCAACCCAATGTTAAAATTGAAGAACTTTAGTTTTAATAATTAATTCCAATTAGCTCTTGGCTTGTGTTAAGATTAGAGGTGCTATGTCAAAAAATAAACAAAGAGTTTTATCTGGTATTCGTGCTACTGGCCAATTACATTTAGGTAATTATTTTGGTGCTATTAAGGGCATGTTGGCCCTGCAAGATGATCCTAAATTTGAAACTTTTTATATGGTGGCAGATGCCCACTCAATAACCACACCTTATCAAGTAGAAAACTTACGCTCAAGCCGTTTAGAAGTTATTTTAGATTATTTGGCGGTTGGCATAGATCCTGAGCAAAGTGTTTTATTTTTACAGTCCGCGGTGCCCCAGCACTTTGAATTAGCTTTTTATTTTTCGAGCCTAATGTCAGTAGCTAAAATGCAACATCTGCCAACTTTCAAAGATAAGGTCAAACAGCATCCAGAAAACGTGACGATGGCTTTATTAAATTACCCGGTATTAATGACGGCTGATATTTTACTTTATCAAGCTAATAAGGTCCCTGTAGGTGTTGATCAAAAGCCTCACGTTGAGGTAGCAAGAGAAATTGCTCGTAAGTGTAATAGTCTTTATGGAACTAAATTTCCTTTACCGAATTTTTTCAATATTAGTGGTGAATACATACCTTCTTTGACCGGTGAGGGAAAAATGAGTAAATCAGTTGAGGGCAGTTATATTAACTTAGGGGACGATTTAGAGACTATTAAGAAAAAAGTGGCAAAAATTCCTACTGACTCTGGTAAGGGAGAAGTGAGAGAGTTAGAAGCAGAAAGTGACAGCCATAGCGACATGGTTTATTTTGATGCTAATGGTCAAGAATCTAAAGGAGTGAAAACCTTGATGATTCTAGTTGAATTATTTGCCGGTTCCGCATTGAGAAAAGAATATGAGGTTGGTTATCAAAAACAAGGCTTGCGTTATGCAGAAATTAAGAAGAATTTAGCTAAATTAATTTTTGATGAACTGTTACCAATTCAAGAAAAAAGAGCACAATTAGCTCAAAAACTAGACTACGTAAAAGCTGTTGTTGAAGACGGCAATCAGAAAGCCAGAAATGAAGCACAGAAGACGGTTTTAGAAGTTAAGGAAAAAATGGGTTTGAGCGCTATTGTTTGATGATACAATAATGCTCCTATTAAATGATTAAGGATTCATGTTTAAGAAAAATAAAAAAAACAAGCAGCAGTCTTTCTCTGATGCGCTAAATTCTGAAAAGAAAAATAGTAATACTGAAAATCAAACAAAGAAAAAAACTGAAGAACAGAAAATCAAGGAAAAAGCTGCTAAGGAATTGGCTGACAGAGTCAAGCAAGTGCAACTGAGGATGCCCATGGTTAAAAGTCGTAAAAAAAAGGTAATTAAAATAAATTTAAATCGTTTAATTTCTCGATCCATTATTTATTTAGTGATTTTATTTCTATTTTTACCATCAATCCTAAGCCTTTTTGGTTTGGGGCAAGCTAGGGAGCAAGTTTCTGTTAGCCAAATGGTTAGAGATGTTCGGGAAGGAGAAGTTTCTGAGATTGAAGTTTTAGGCCAAGAATTAAGATTGGCTTATGAAGACGGTAGTCAAAAAGTCACCAAGAAAGAAGAGGGACAACAAGCTTTAGAAATTCTTTTTGCTAGTGACATTGATTTGGCAGAATTAGATTTAGAAGTACGGGATGCTAGTTTTGGTCAATTATTTTGGGAGCTGGTGATTAATTTCCTACCAATTATCTTAATGTTTGTTTTCTTCATTTTTATATTTAAACAAGCAAAAGGTGGCCAAGATGGGATTTTAGGTATTGGGAAGAGCAAAGCCAAAGTCTTTATCAAGGGTAAACAGGATATTAGTTTTAAAGATGTAGGAGGTATGGATGAGGCTAAACAAGAATTAGAGGAAATCGTAGATTTTTTAAAAAATCCTAAAAAATATCAAAAGGTTGGCGCGAGAACTCCCAAGGGAGTATTGTTAATTGGTCCAGCTGGAACCGGTAAAACCTTACTCGCGAGAGCAGTGGCTGGAGAAGCTAATGTACAATTTCTCTCGATTGCTGGTAGTGAATTTATGGAAATGCTAGTAGGAGTAGGTGCTTCTCGAGTTAGAGATTTATTTGAAACTGCTAAGCGCTTAGCTCCCGCAATTATTTTTATTGATGAAATTGATGCCATAGGTAGGGCACGTGGTCGAAACAGTATGAGTTCTCATGATGAAAGAGAGCAAACACTTAATCAAATTTTAGTAGAAATGGATGGCTTTACCAAAAACGATAATGTAATTGTTATGGCTGCCACCAACCGTGGAGACATGTTAGATCCAGCTCTAGTTCGACCAGGACGTTTTGATCGTCGCGTGCAGGTGAATTTACCGGACCTCAAAGAAAGAAAATTTATTTTAAAAATTCACGCTCGAAATAAGACTTTTAATAGTGATGTTTCTTGGGATAAAGTAGCTAAGCGTACGGTGGGATTCTCTGGAGCCGATTTAGAGAATATGTTAAATGAAGCTGCTATTTCTTCAGCTAGAGAAAATCGTCAAAAAATTAATATGGAAGATATTGAAGAAGCTTCGATGAAGGTTAAATATGGACCTAGTAAAAAGCGCCTTCAAGATGAATTAGAGAAAAAAATGACCGCTTATCATGAGGCTGGACATGCGGTTTTAACTCATGTTTTGCCCTACACTGACCCAGTACATCGGATTTCAATTGTGTCTCGTGGTCAAGCTTTAGGCTACACTTTTACACCACCAGAAAAAGATAAATTACAGATTCTTAAATCTGAATTATTAGAAAACATGGTTGTGATGTTCGGTGGTCGAGCAGCAGAGATATTGGTTTTTAATGAGCAAACAGCAGGAGCCTCCAATGATATTGCTCAGGCTACTAGAATTGCTCGAGCAATGGTTGTTCGTTATGGTATGAGTAAACTAGGGCCAATGTATT
>CAYOIJ010000007.1:16833-44642 GCA_964404025.1 uncultured Pseudomonadales bacterium | reverse complement strand
CTTCAGAATCAGATTCTATAATTACTTCTTTTCCAGAATCCAAAATTTCCCAAAAACCACTTATATATACAACATAGTCTGCAAAACTTTCTTCTCCATCAGAAACAAATGATCCAAAATGAAAATCCACTTTTTGGTAGTAAGGATCTACATGACATAATGGAAGACCTATTAAAAGGTTTAAGTTAGATAAAAATTCTTGATAGGAGATTTCTTTTTCAGTTCTTTTTAACATCAATAATTATTATTCACGATAACAAGCCATGCACATTGCGGTGGTTCGGGGGTCATCCGCCAGGCTAGCGCTTGGCGGAAGCGGTGGGATTCGAACCCACGAAACCCAAAAGGGTTCAGGTTTAGCAAACCTGTGCAATTGGCCACTATGCGACGCTTCCGTATTAAATAGCAGGTTTTACAGGGCCAGTAAAAACTCCTACATTATAACAAAGATGTTTTTAATTGAACAGCAATTCTCTCTGGTAATTATTTGGCAAAAGCGATCAAAATTGCTCCAATACTGATTAAAACAGTCCCCAAAACCCCTAACCAACTTAATTTTTCTCCTAAAAATAAAGCAGCAAAAATTATGCCAATTACAATACTCATTTTATCAATGGGCATTACCTTGCTTACTTCACCAATTTGAATAGCTCGAAAGTAAAACAGCCAAGACGTGCCAGTGGCAATACCTGACAAAATTAAAAAAATCCAAGTCGATTTTGTAACATTTGTAATTTCTTTACTTAAACCTTGAGCAAACACTATGCCCCAAGTAAAAACCAAGACTACAGTGGTGCGAATAGCTGTTGCTAAATTTGAATTAAGATCTTTTAGACCAATTTTGGCTAAGATCGAGACTAAAGCGGCAAAAACAGCTGATAAAAGAGCAAAAATAAACCAAGACATTCTTCAACCTTTCTTAAATTTCTAAAAATAAATTTAAAATTTTACAAAAAATAGCCAATAACATTATAACAAAGATATCTTACATTTTGCTAAATAGAAAAATATATTTATGTGGTATAATTGGCCTCAAGTTAATCTATTTTTAATTTTGCGATTTGTAAATTAATAGATTGAATTTTAAAAAACAAGTGTTAATCCTGCCAGCAAAGGAATTTATGCGCATCTCACGCCGCCTAAAAAAAATAGTGCCTGTATTTTTATTAATTTTACAAATATTCTTCTCCTTCGCTCCGCTAAGCACCCTTATTCCTACTGCTCGTGCACAAGAAGCAGACCCACAACCTATTCAAGTCGATAGTCAGCTCAAGCTAGATAATTATAGTGGTGATTTTGCTGTCTATTATGTTGTAGATGGGGAAATTGTAGCTCATCAGGGAAGTAGTGAAGACAATCTTGAACTGTTATTGGCTAGCGTATCTGATGAAGATGTAATAGAGCATCAGCCAGAGCGCCTAGTTTTAAAAACTATTAACACAAATTTCTATTTATTGTCTGGTGAGATTGATCAAAGTTATCAAGGCGATGATTTAGAATTGAGTAGTGATGATAAAAACTATTTATATAATGATTGGCAAATTAATGAACAAGAAGCAACTACAACTTGGGCTGTTCGTGAAGATGTGACTTACCGTTTTCCTCTCAATGAACAAGTACAACTTCGCTTCAATCATTTGCCCAGTGAAAGCAGTTCTCTAACCATTGAAGAAGTGAGTCTAAGTGCTGACCTGCAAGCTAGTTTGGGGGCGCTAAGCTCGGTAGCTTATGATGTGCGCACGGAGATGGAAGATGGTGAATTTAACTATGACTTATATTTGCCAAAAAGTGAAACGGAAGAGGAAGTGGTGGTTAAATTTGCAGAAAATTTAGCTGAGTTGGAACAAGAAGCTCAACTAGTAGAAGGTGACATATCGGTCGATGATGAACAGGTGAAGGTGGCAAATTTGGATCACATGACGGTGTTTGTGGTGGTGAGTCCGCTACCCGCTGGAGTAACCGAAGGCACTGCCTGTATAGTTGGCGGAGTGAGTGGAGATGAGTGTTATTCAAGTATTCAGATAGCTATAAACAATGCTAGTGATGGGGACACCATTATGGTAGGCGAAGGTACTTATACAGAAGCCGTAAGCATTAACGTTCCCAACCTCACTCTTCAATCAATAGAAGGACGTGACAAAACTTTTATAGATAATCCAAATGTTGGTTCTGAAACTCAAGGAATTGGTGTCTTAGCTAATATGGGTGTTGTTACAGTTGATGGATTTACTGTTCAAAACTTCAGAAATGGCATAATTCAAGGAATGTCAGCAGCTGAAGGTACAGCCTTTATTGTGAAAAACAATAAAGTAATTCCTGAAAATAATGATACAACTCCTTATTTAAGAAACGGAATTCAGGTTACTGGTGAAGGTTCTCAGGTTATAGGAAACTATGTTGTTGGAGCTCCACTAACAAGCGCTTGGGCTAGTTCAGGCATAGGGGTGGTTAATGCTAAAAACGTTTTGGTGGAGGACAACACTGTAAATACTGGAAATGCAGGCATTGGTATTAGTATATACAATTACAGTAATGTTTTGGTTGAAGAGATAACTGTTCGAGATAATACAATAATTGGTGCAGGAAAGGCGATTAGACTAGATGGTAGATCGGGTTATTCCAACCAACTTTCTGATATCAATATTTTAAATAACGCTTTACAAGACAGTTCTAGAGCGGGTGTACAAATGTATAACGCTATTTTGGATAACATCTTAATCGAAAACAATGTGATTTTTGATAATTATCTTGGGATAGAATTATCATCTGTTTCAATTTCAAACTCAGATATTTTAAATAACAACATTTATGATAATAGTTATGGTATGTATGTTTTTTCCTCAACCACTTTTGATGGGTCTAATTCGATAAATTCCAATAATTTTTATGATAATGAAAACTATGCAATAAACAACAGGTCTGTTGTGAGTCTAGATATGACAATGAATTGGCGGGGTGATAATTCTGGTCCATATGACAATTGGGATGATGGTAGTAAGCCAAAAACAAATCCTAATGGTTCTGGCAACGCTGTTCGAGGTCCTGTTGACTACAGAAATTGGATTGGGAGTGAAACTTTTGAAATAAGTGTGGAGGTTAATGAAACTGAAGTTGATGGAGTTTATTATATGCAATCGGAAACAAATAAGGATCTAGACTTCTCTGTTACGAGTAATTCACCAATATATGGACAGATCATTAAAGCTGGGTTTTGGACTTATGATCCAGGTACAGAGAGTAGAGTAAACCCAAGATACATAGGATGGATTGATTACGATGCTAATGGAATAATGGTAAATGAAGATGTTTCATGGGAAATGGTTTCTACAAACTGGATTGGTAATGATGCTCCAGGAACTCAAATTCCTGATGGAGAGTATTTGCTTTGGGTGGAAAGATATTGGGATGGTGGAGGGTATATCAATGGTTCCACGATAAGAAAAAAAGTGGTTCTTGATAATACTACTCCAGTAGTTGAAATTACTTCGGTAAATGCTGGAGAATTTTACAGGGGATCTGTAGATTTTCGAGGGACAAGTATAGAAGCAAGCCCAGAATCATATAGATTTCTTTTAAGATATATGAAGAACGATGGGACTAAACCAAGTGTTTATAACTCGGGATGGGTTCCATTAAATGAAAATTTTACAAACCAGAGTCTTTATCTGTGGGATTCAACCACAAGCAATTTTGGAGATGGAGTTTATAGGGTAAGACTAGATGTTAGAGATAAAGCAGGGAACTGGAAGCACGATTTGAAAGATATTAAAATTGATAACACCGCCCCCCAAGGGTCAATTGACTCTATTTATTATTCGGGTTCTAATCAATCAAAAGATTACTTTGTTACCAACGACAACAAACCAGTTTTTGAAGGTGCTTGTTCTGACAACAATGGCTTGCAGAAAGTAACTTTGGAAGTTGATGGTCAAGTTCAAATAATCAATTGTGGGGTTGACAATACTTGGCGATCGTCACCATTGCCATTAGCGTTAATAGATGGAGATTACTTAGTTTCATTAACTTTGACGGATTTAGTGGGCAATGAAACTGTTAAGACTCAGGATCTAACAGTAGATACTGTGGCTCCTGGAGCTTCTCACACCTATTATAAGGATGGTCTAGTTTTGGCGGGTGACGCTGAAGTCTATGTAAAAGATACTAGTCAGCTAACATTTACAGCAGAATACACAGATAGTACTCCATCCTCTGGTCTTTATTGGGATTCATATGTTATTTTTGAAGCTCAGGATGATGGCTCGTTTAGATTTTCTGCTAATGGTAAAAAAGCTTACTGTTCTTGGAGAAAAAAGCCCAATTTAGTGGAGTTATCAGGAATTAATTTTTCATTAACCGATCAAATTAACTTTGCCAATTGCGAATCTGATTTAGACGATGGTGTTTACTACTTAGCTCATCATATTTATGATTCAGCTACTAGAAAAGATATTCCATCAATCAATCAATTTAGAGATGTTTTGGGTTTGAAGTTTGCAATAGATACTATTACTCCCTCCTCAACAATCACTAACCCCGATGGCGATACTTTCCACAGTGGTCCAATTACAATTGAAGGCAACACTACAGATTCAAATGGAGTAATTTCTGTGAAGCTATCTTCAGCTCCATACGAAAGTGAATCTTGTGGAGAGTATTCAGAAATTACTACTCTAAGTATTGACCCAGCCCTAACAAGTTATGATTGGACTTATGATTGGACTCCAGGCTCAGAGGGTCATTATTGCGTTAAAGCTCAGGGTTTAGATGTGGCTGGTAATTTAGAGCAAACTGCGGTGGTAAAAAATGTCATTTACGACAAAACCATCCCTGAGGTCGATCTAACTATCGACCCAGTCAATCCAGATGGTTCTGGTAACTGGTACATCACTCGTCCAGAAGCTACTTTGACTGCTAATGACAACTTTGAAGTTGATTATATTCAATATCGCTGGGGTAAAACTGGTTCATGGAGTACTTATTCCAAGCCACTACAATCGCCATCAGAGGGAACAAACACTCTCTATTATCGAGCGATTGACAAGGCAAGCAACACTTCAGAAGAAGGTAATAAAACCCTCCAGTGGGATCAAACAGAATTAACTGAGGGTCCGCTCAATGTCAAAGCTGATCCCAATCCTACTGCTGAGAGTAGTTCGACTATTTCTTGGGATCATGCCACCGACAATATCACTATTAGTAAATACAAGATTACTTGGGATTTACGCGATGGTGATGACAAACACTCCAAAGAAGTCAATGGTGATGTGACTGAGACTAAAATTGATGAGCTTGAGGAAGGTTCTTACAAAGTAACAGTTGCTGCTTATGATGGCTCTGGTCACAATAAGTCTGCTACTACCAACTTGTTAATTGATCGTTCTGCACCAGCAGCGCCAGTGTTGAGCCTCTTAGCCCAGCGCCAAGGAGAAATTGATTTAGCCTGGGAAACAGTTACTGATGCAAGCCGCTACATCATTTATTATGGTCTGGAAGCTGGCACTTATCTTTATGCCGCTGATGTCGGCAATGTCACAGACTACACAGTGACGGGTTTAACGGCTGGTAACTACTACTTTGTAGTTCGCGCAGTAGATGAGAGTGACAATCAAAGTGCCAATTCCAATGAAGTCTCAATTCTAGATTTTGTAGGAGCGCCCGCTGGCACTTTAGTGGCGGAAGGTTTTGCCGAAGCAGGAGAAGTTCAGGGTGAAACAACAGAAGCCAGTGAAGAACAACAGGCGTCCATGAATGAAGAAATTGCTAAACAAGGTGAAGTTAAAGGAGCGACAATTACTTGTACAAACTTAAGCAAGAGCTTGTTTTGGGTCTTTTTAGCTATACAAGCAGCAGCCATGTTGCTTTTGGCTAAATTTAGTAAACAGTCTTGGTTGAAGTTGTTAGCTTTCTTAGCTTTACCAGCAGCCTCTACTTTAGTAATTATGCGCACTGGTTTGGCTAATTGTTTCACAAATGAAACTATGGTTTGGCTAAGCAACAACTATTATTTACCAGCTTATTTAACAGCTATGTTAACTAAAATGTTAGAGCTGTTTTTTGTAGCTGAGTAGCTTTCATTAAAGAATTTAAAAAAGCGGGTCTTTTGATCCGCTTTTTATTTAATTTATTAATGATATTTTATTTAATGAATCTCAGCGCTTTTTTCTTTAAGGAAGTTTCGCCAATCTTCAATTAAGCGAATAATGGCAGAAAAAGGTGTGTCTACTAAGGCTGTCAAAAGAGCCGATACAATATTATATTCTCGCCACTTATTGCTAAACCACTGGCCAATTTGAGCTAGGGGGATAGAAAATAAATCCATAAAAGATTCTAAAAAATTACCCTTGTCTTTAATAGTAATTTCTTTGGAAGTGGCTTTAATAGCCATCGCAGCAAAAAAGACCATGGCTGTAAAGACGGTGTCTATATACATGGATGTCCAAGGTACGCGAGCGATCTTAAATATCCAGAATATAAAGCCGAGGCCCGCTAGGCCACACAGAGTGGAAAATATGATAAAGAGGGCGTTTAAAATTTTATTTTTCTTTTTATTCAGAGCTAATTCATAAACATCTTCTTCAGCTTGTTTGTAAACGATTTTTTTAATTTCTTGTTTAACTATTGGGAAGTTGCTCGGATGAGGAGGTCTAATTGCTACCACTAGTAAAAACATCACTAAACTAGGAATCAGCAAGTCAATAAACAGGGTTAATAAACTAAAAGGTACACCTGCCCATCTAGCCACTGGTCCTTCGAAAATTATAAAACTAGCTCCACCAGCTACAAAAATAGAGAGAGTTGAATAAATGGCTGAGCGAAAAAGACGTTTTTTTAGACTCTTTCTTCTTCTATGATAGACGGTATCAATTAATTCATCTAGTTTTTTTTCATCAGCATAAGTCGCTTTCACTATAGCTGGAGTGTTATTAATTTCGTCTGTAACGTCATTAATTAGTCTATAAGCTGCATCATATTTGGCAGCAACTTGATGAAATTTTTTACCCAATGGTTCTTGCAAGTCCTCTTCAATTTCTTGACGAATTTTTACTGCTTGCTCTGTTACTTGTTTAACGCTTTTAGGGTCTTCTTTAACCCAAAAAGGGTATTTAATTTTAATGAGGTTGAAAGCAATAATGGGGCTGTCAAAATTATATAGAGTGCGATGGACACTGATATAAATTTGTAAAAATTTTTCCATATCAGCAACTTTATTACTAGGAATCACCTTGGTGCGGCTATAGAGAACATTGGTCATCAAGTTCATGAGCGCATTTTCTTTGAAGTTGGGAGATAAAAGTTCTTCGATCTCACAGGCGGCAATTTCTATTATCCAAGCATAGAAGTTGATTTTTTTCTTAACATAAATATCGTCATTAGCTCTTGGCAAGCGGCTATCACTCATAATTTTAATATATTTGTTAAGAATGTTTTCTAATTCTCTGACTTGGCTACGACTAATTCGGCCATTATCAAAATAACCACTACGCATCAACTCCAGTGCCATTGGTTCGGCAATTTCCTCAGCTCTAACGTCTGGCATAATACTAATACCATAGAGTTTAGAAACTAGTCGGCGCTTTAAGATTCGTTCTATAGCGGCTCGGCGCAGTAAATTTTCTTCTTTCCAATCAGCTACTTCGCGAATTTTCTCGTAAGCCTTAGCGATTTTGGAAGCCAATTCATCCACTTCAAGAGCAGAAACGACTGGTCGGTGATGATATTCCCAGTCCATTTGATATTGTTTTATATAATCATCAAAATAATGGGACAGCGTCTGAGATGGTTTATTTTCGTTTGTTGGTTCTGACATAAGAGATAGGGTTCATTATAGCAAAAAACTTGAGTTTCGATATAATGTCTTCATTATGGCCGATAAATTTAAAGCAACTTGGGTTTCACACAGTTCTATCAGTGATTTTTTAAATTGTCCTCGAGCTTATTACCTCAAAAATGTATATAAAGATCCAAAAACTAAGCACAAAATTCAGTTAATTTCACCACCTTTAGCTCTGGGAGCGGCAGTACATAGCGTAATTGAGTCTCTGTCGGTGCTAGCTACTGATGAGCGTTTTTCGGTCAGTTTAATCAAAAAATTTGATCAAGAGTGGAAGAAGTATAGTGGTATAAAGGGTGGTTTTTTTGATGAAAAAACTGAAATGGCTTATAAAGAGCGAGGTGCTGAGATGTTGAGGCGTGTTATGAATAATCCGGGCCCATTAAGTCGCTTAGCAGTCAAAATTAAGGAAGACTTGCCCTGGTTCTGGTTGTCAGAGGAAGAAGAAATTATCTTGTGCGGTAAGATTGATTGGTTAGAATATTTGCCAGAGCAAGACAGCGTGCATATTATTGATTTTAAAACTGGTAAGGCAGAAGAAGATAGCAATTCTTTACAGCTACCGATCTATCACCTTTTGGTACATTATTGTCAGCATCGAGAGGTAGCAAAAGCCAGCTATTGGTACCTAGAATCTAGTGATCATCCCCAAGAGCAAAAACTACCCGATTTAACATGGGCAGAAGCGGAAGTTCTGGCGATAGCTAAAAAGATTAAGACAATGAGAAAACTAGAACATTTTAAATGTCCTCATGGAGAAAATGGTTGTTGGGCTTGTCGACCAATGGAACAGATACTCAAAGGTGAGGCTCAGCTAGTAGGGGAAAACGACTACCATCAGGATGTTTATGTTTTAGCTAGTAAGCAAAAAAAGTTAGCCAGAAAAGACAATAGCGAGTTGATTTAATTTATCTTAAGTGCCAGTACACGGACATGTAGTTACCTTCATGGAAGATAAAGACTCCGTTACCACCGTCACCCAAACAATTGCGGCAAAAATAGGCTTCACCACTTTCCACACTGCGGACACTAATGTCACCAATACCTACTATATCTAAAGCAGGATGAGGTCTGCCACCATACATCCAGTTGTAGCAAGTGTTGCTTCCATAGTTTTGAGTGATACGAACCTCTGCCATTGGCCACGACCAGCTACCATTACCCGAACTTGTTTGTCCAGATGGGTCATGAGCACAGCCAGTAGACCAGAGTACGCTTTTACTTGCCAACTTATCTAAAGGATTAATAGCATTTTTATAGTACCAGTCCCAACCGCTGGAGCGATTAAAATCACTTACCGAGTATCTATAAATACTAAAGTGAAGATGTGGGCCAGTAGAGAAACCAGAATTACCCATGGTGCCAACGATTTCTCCGCGTTTAACTTGAACCCCACTACCCTGACGAATAACGGTTTGTGCAGCGCTGGAAATTTGACTTAGTTCTTTAAGTGCCTCGGCTAATTTTTGTTGATAGACAGCTTCATTATTTTTAGTCTGTTGAAGCAAATTATCTTTACTGCCTTTTTGCGCATCTAATTCAACCTTTTGTCTTTCTAAGTCATTTTTTTTCAGATTAACTTCTTCTTGTTTTTCTTCTTTCAAGCTTTTTTGTTGATCATAAGTGGCGCGTTGCAATTCAGTTCGACGCATTACCTCTAAGGTCTGTTCTTGGGCTTGATTTAGATAGCGATATTGACTAATAAATTGATTAAAAGAATCACTAACAAAAAAGTTGGCTTTAAATTGTGTGCGACTTTGTTTGTAACTGGCTCTTACTCTTTCAATTAAAATACCGCTTAATTTATCTAAAGAAATACTCAAGCCCTCTATACGTTGACTAAGCTCATTAATTTCTTTTTCTAATTGATAAATTTCATTAACAGTCTGTTGAATTTTTAGAGTTTGTAGCTGGATTTGACCATTAAGAATATTAATGGTTGATTGGAGAGTATTGGCCTCAGTTTTGGCTTGATTAATTTTGCTCTCCCAACAACTTCTTTGTTTATTTAGACAGGAACTGTATTCGTCAATTTTTTCTTCTTTATATTGATCACAATCATATTTTTGATCACAGTCCTGAGCTAGAACACTGGAGTTTGTGAGCTTAAAAAAACAAAAGTTTAGTAAAAGAAAGATTAATAGTCGGCTACTGAATGTTTTAACTTTCATCTTTAAACTATTTCCTTAACATGCGCTTAACAGCGGTTAGGCTAGCAAAAGTACCCAAGAGTGATGCAGTAATTAATCCACCAAGCAACTGATAAACAAAAAATTGCCAACTAATTGGAAAGTGAATAATATCTTGTAGGAAGTCATTTAGCCAGGGACTCACATAAAGTATCATTGCATAGTAAAAAGCGAAGGCAATAATGCTAGCTATTAAAGCCAGCACGAGACCCTCTATTACATATGGTCGACTAATAAAATTATTACTGGCTCCAACAAATTTCATCACCTTAATGCTGCTACGTTTCGCGCTAACCTTTAAACTAATAGTTACCACAATCATCAAGAAGGAAACAGTGGTTAAGATTATTAAGAAAAACAAACCAAATAAACGCAGGGCATTGGTCCAGCGGATTAAGCTTTGCATAACATCTTGTTGAAAGTCAACGTCTTCTACGTCTTGATTTTCACCGAGTGTTTGACTAATTTTATCTAAATCTTGAGCATCATAGGCAGATACCTCTATGCTAGCTGGCAAAATATCTTCAGTGACTAACTCTAACAACAATGGATTATCTTGGTTTTCTTGGCGATAAATTTCTAAGGCTTCGTTTTTGTCTACCACGAGAACTTCTTTAACATAATCTTTTTGTCGTAAATCCTCTGCTAGGGCATCAACTATAGCATTATCAGCTTCTAGCCTAAAGAAGGCAATTACTCGAGGTTGGGTTTCAAAGTATTGAAGTATTTTTTGACTGCCGATGGTCATAATTGAGAAGCTAAAAGCTACAAAGAAAGTAATAGTTAAAACTATGATGCTCAAAATACTCTGATAAGGTGAGCGACGAATAGCTGTTAGGGCAGAATTGAAGCTTTTCATAGTTTTTATTTTTTATCTTCCTCTTTTTTTGTTTTGTTATTTTTGCTTTTCTTTTTCTCTTTTTTTTTGCTTTTATTCTTTTTCTCGCTTAGTTCTTTTTTTTCTAACTTTTCATCTTCTATGTCTTTATTTAAAACTTCTTCAACCCCAGCCTTTTCTGTTTTTTCTTCTTCCTGTTCCTGATCCTTTTCCTCTTTTTCTTCAACTTTTTTTTCTAACCTAACTGTTTTTTCTTTAGCTAGTTCTTGAAGTACTAAATTATCGTGAGTAGCAAAGAGTAAAGTTGTACCCAATTGATTAATCTTTTTTAGTAGACGAGTAATACTCAAGCTAGCTTCAGCATCTAAGTTACCAGTTGGTTCATCAGCAAAAATTATTTTAGGTCCACAAGCTAGGGCCCGAGCAATACTCACTCGCTGAGCTTCTCCTCCGGAGAGCTGTCTGGGAAACAACAAAGCTTTGTCGTTCAAACCAACCAAATTGAGCAAGTCTGTCACTCTTTCTTCAATTTCTTGATCTTTTTTACCCTGGATATAAATGGGGAGAGCAATGTTTTCCCAAACATTCATTTCTTTAATTAATTTATAATCTTGAAAAACTACGCCAATTTTACGCCTTAATTCAGGAATTTTTGATTTTTTAAGTTCGCTGAATTTTTCTCCATCAAGCTCGATTTCACCTTCACTTGGCTCATATTCTTTAATTAGTAATTTCATCAAAGTTGTTTTGCCAACACCAGATGGACCAGTAATCACCAGTAAGTCACCATCTTTAATTTCTAGAGAAAAATGGTTGATTGCAGTTTTTTGAGTGCCAAAAAACTTGCTGACATCTGAAAAAATAATCATAGGCAGTTTCCATTAAAGCATTAAGCAAGCGTTTAGTCTAGAGTTTGGATGGGGGACTCAGCCTCGACATCAATAATTTCAACGCGACCAACATCCATAAACCAACCGGAGACTTGAGCCTTATTAGTTTCACCCCAAACCTTGATTTCCATTCCCGCAAAATCGTCTAAATCAGTGACTGAAGAAGTTAAAGAAATTGTTTGGCTATCGCCACCTTCTCTAAGTAGACGATGAGATCCTTCACCGTTAACTCCTCCTTTTTCTAGATAGCCTTGAGCACTATCAGAAAAAGTATCTTTATCTGTAACACCAAAAAAGTCACCGGCTTGGATAGATTTAGTATCACTGGCAACTTGAGACACATTTCCTTCATCTAAATTAGACTTGCCTCTCAGTTGAGCGCTACCATAGCCAGTAAGAGTTCCGGCAAGAATGGCAACCAGGGTAAAAATAATAAATTTCTTTTTTTGTTTTTTGGTCATCTTGTTTTTGCCTTGTTTATTTTCTTCTATTACTAAATCATCATCCAAATTTTCTATAACTGTGTTTGGAGAATCTTGATTCTCTTCAATTTTTTCGGTTTCGTCAATATGTGTTTGATCAATTTCTGACATAAATATTTCCTTTATAGCCTTATTGTAAAACAATTTAGTGACGAATTAAAGCTAAAATAAATTCATCTAGATCGCCATCTAAAACATCTGAGGTTTGACTGGTTTCTACTTGAGTACGAGTGTCTTTGACTAACTGATAGGGGTGCAGTACGTAATTGCGAATTTGAGTTCCCCAACTAGCATGATGATGTTCACCTTTTTCTTTGGCTAAAGTATCTTCTAATTTTTCTTCTTGAATTTTAGCTAATTTAGCTTTCAGAATTCTTAAGGCTCGTTCTTTATTTTGGATTTGGCTGCGTTCTTCTCGACACTTGACCGTGATGCCCGTTGGCTCATGACTTAGTTCAACAGCTGTATTAAGTTTGTTAACTGATTGGCCTCCAGCACCACCAGCTCGAGTAAAATTCCAACTGAGGTCCTTGTCGTTTAGTTCAACCTCTTCCTCATTCTCAATAATGGGTAAAACTTCGACCAGAGCAAAAGAGGTTTGTCGTAAATTGTCAGCGTTAAATGGGCTTTGTCTAACCAGACGATGAGTGCCTTGCTCACCTTTTAAATAGCCATAAGCATAATCTGCTTCGACTTCGAAAACTGCTTCCTTTATACCTGCATCTTCACCTCTGGTTTCATTCACCAATTTGTATTTCCAATTTTTACGTTCGAAGTAGCGCTGATACATTCGCTCAAGCATTTCTGCCCAATCCATAGCCTCTGTACCTCCTTGGCCAGGGTGAATGGAAACAATAGCAGCACAATGATCGAATTTTTTATTAAGATAGCGTTTTAGTTCCAGTTTCTTAAAAAATTCATTTAGTTCACTACTTGCTTTTTTAATATCTTGTTTGATTTCTGCACTTGACTGAGCATCTTTAGTTTCGGTTTGTAATTCAAGAAAAGTTTGCAAGTCTTCTAGCTTTTGTTTGAGCTCTTTTTGCTCATCAATGATTGCTTGAGCTCTTTTTTGTTTTTTAATTTCGCCCTGCGCACTTTCTTTTTGCCAAAAATCTGGGTCAATAGTTGCCTGTTGCACCTGTTCAACAATTTTTTTTTGTTCAGCCAAATCAACATTTGCTAACAAATTTTGGGAATTTTCAATTAGTTCTTTGATTGCTTCATCAGTCATGATCTTATTCTAACTGATCCTTGCTCAGAGTCCAGTTTTCTTCTAGATATTGATCAAGATAAAAATAGACAGGGAGTTCTTCTATACCAGACTGTTTTTGTATTTCAAAATTTTGATGCATAAAATTTTGATCTAAATCAATTAAAATTTTTAAGCGATTTTGTTCAGGCACTGAAGTCAAAAAGCTTAATTCTAAAAATTCTTGATCTAGTTGGTTAAAGTAGGGTTGAGTGCTAAATTCTATACTTTTTAGCTCTTTATTTTCATTTAAACTTTGAACTTGTTTAATTTTTACCTCAGGAGCTAAATAGATGCGCTGATAGTTGACGTAAGTCAGGTGGTCAGCCATGTCGAGCTCTGGATTGGTATTGATTGTTGTTGGTTTCTGATTGTGATTTATAAATTCAATGACAATCTGTTGAACTTGCTTGTCGACTTGATAAAAATGGAGCTCTCTATCAATCAAAGCATTGGCTTTGTTAATGCCAACATTACTTTCAATACTGTAAAAATAAAAACCGTTAGGGTTTTTTCTTATTAATTGACCAGCAACAGCTTGTTTTTTCCAGATCTCTTGTAGTTCATTATTTTCACTATAAATTTGAATATTTTTGTTTCTAAAATTATTTAAAAGTAGATTAGCAAAATCTATTTTTTCTTGTTTGTTGAGTTTGCTAAGTTGGTCTTCGATGGCTACTTTACTATGATTGAGGAAATTAGCTTTTTCTCTTGATCCCGCAAAAAAATTTAGCCGATCACTCCTGGCTACCTGGGCAAAGTTTTCAGCACTGATGGGGGTTTTATAGTCTGGAAGTTGAAGAGGTCCAATCCAAGCTAATAGGCTTTCGATAAAATTTAAATTAATAAAGATTATGCCGTCAATTTTTTTATCTTTATCTAGATAGGAACTGTTATTCGCAATATCTTGCCAAAGACTGATAATATTTTGAGCGCTAATAGCTAACTCTGGCCACCAATTGGCGTCTTGAATTGATAAGCCTTTGCCTTCACTCAGGTATTCGAATTGCCCCGTTGGGCTTTGAGGAAAATTACTTTGTTGACCAGCTACAGTATAAATGTCTTGAACAGGATTAAGCCGAAACACTCCATGTGAAAACTCAAGAAAAAAGTAGGAACCCGTGAAACCTCCAGTTGCTCGCAGTTCATCACTATTTTGTAAAAGCACTAAATAATTAATTTTTTCACTCAAAAAATGCGATAAAATAATATCTAAATCTTTAGTAAAATCTTTAAAAATTATTTTTTTTAGGTTTTTGTTAATATTTCTATAATTTTTTATAATTTTTTTTGCACTTTTTTCTATTAACTGTTGGTTTTCGCTTTTACTTAAATTAAGACTTAAGTAGTTTTTCACATTTTTTTGCAAAGCAAAAATTGAATAAATATTTATTAGTAGGATAAATAGTGTCAGCCCCAGTAGTATACGAGTTATTTTTTTAACCATAATTTTTGATAAGTTTTAGCAATTCTAGACCAGCTTAAGATTTGACTTGTTTTTTGATCAAATTTGTTTCTTGTTGGAGCTTCGAGAATAGCCCGAGCAATTTCTTGAGGAGTTTGGGCTGTGAAAATATAATCTTTAAAGATTGATAGTTCTAAATAGTCTTTAATAAATTGATTATGATAATGGGCGATTACTCGACAACCTTGTTTCAAAGCCTCTGTAATGCTTAAATAGCTGGAGACGAAGGCAACTGGATAATCCGTGAAAAGTCTTTCTGCATCTGGTACTGTTCCGTGAAAATTAACTGCCAGCTTCATTTTTTTAACGTATCTTTTTGCCTTATTCATCAGAGGGCCGTCACCAAAAACATCAAGCTGATATTTTATTTTTTTATCTTGTAAGATTTTTAGAGCCTTTAGATAGGCAAGAATACCGGTTTCTGTAATTAGGCGTCCTACAAAAATAAATCTGTTTTGGGGGCGCTTATTGTTTGAAAGATTTTCTTTTTCACTAGCACCAAAAATGATTTCGTCAGCTTTAACTTTATAATATTTTTGATGAAAACCTCCAACTACGATACTGCCTCTTGATAATCTGTTAGCTAAACGATGCCAAAAGATGGCTTTTTTATCTGGAGCTTCACTTCTTTCATGGCCATGAAAAGTTATAAAGAGTTTTTTAAAAATTAGTGGGTAAATTGGGATAATCCACCAAAAAACATCATGAACGTGGATTATATCTGCATTTATAAATAATTTTCTGTGTGCTAAAACTTGTTTCCAAATTTTGAATTTATAGTTAGTGCTAGGACGGTTGTCAATTCGATGAACCAAAACTTGATCGATCACTTCTGTTTTTTCTAGATTGCGCTCTTGATTGCCAGTTAAAACTGTTACCTGATAGCTAGCTTTAATTAGCTCTTGATTAAGTTTAACAAGATGTTTTTCTACTCCACCAATCCGGGGAGCGAAGTATTGGCTAATTTGTAAGACTTTCATATAATAGACTGGTGACCAAGCTTGATTATAAAAAAAATTTGCCTTCCTTGATAGTGACGGTTTTTAACGAAGCAGCTACTTTGAAAGATTTTTTAGCAAGTCTTGAGCAACAAGTATTGCAGCCTGGAGAAATTATCTTTGTCGATGCTGGTTCAAATGATGGCACTCAAGAATTATTAAAAAAATTTATTAAAGAAAGTTCTGTGCCAAGTAGCTTATTTATTAAAAAGGGCAATCGCAGTGTGGGGCGTAATTTTGCTGCTAAAAAAGTTCGAGGAGATTACTTAGCTATTACTGATGCTGGTTGTATTTTAGATAGAAATTGGCTAAAAGAGCTTTGGCAAAAGCAAAAACAAAGCCAAGTCAGCGTAGTAGCTGGCTATTATCAAGGTTTAGCTAGCAGTGCTTTTCAAGAGGCAGTTATTCCATATTTTTTAGTTATGCCGAATCGTTTGAGAGAAAATAGTTTTCTACCAGCCACTCGCTCAATGCTAATTAAGAAATCTCTTTGGCAAGAAATCGGGGGTTTGGATGAGCGTTTACAATATAGTGAAGATTATCAATTAGCTAATAAGTTGAAAAAGAAAAAAGTAAAAATTGTTTTTACCAGAGAAGCGATTGTTAACTGGTTGCCACCAGAAAACCTGTTTCAATTTTGGCAGAAGATATTTGGTATGGCTAAAAGTGATGTCTTGGCAGGTTTAGTGCGTCTTAAGGTTTATTTAATTTTTTTGCGTTATCTAATTTTTTTAATGGTTTTAATATTTTTTAATAATGTTTATCTAATTTCTTCTTTGCTTACTTTGTATTTATTGTGGGCAATTATCAAAAATTTATCTTATTGTAAAAAATCTTTTTTTTACTTAGCACCTTTGCAGGTCACAAGTGATATGGCGGTAATCTTGGGAACTCTGAGTGGCTTAGTTCAGTCTAGTTTTTTTAAAAAATCCTGATATTTTTTCTCTAGTTGAGGGTTATTTTTTTTTGAAAAGTAAAAGCTTATTTTATTATTTTTTTCTTGATTTTTGGTCCACTGTTTAAGTTTTAATTTCTCAGCAACATGCTGAGTAGTACCTAAATTGCCATCAACTATTAAAGTTTTGGGTCCAAAAAATTTCTCAAAATATTTTTTAAAAAAGGAAAAATGGGTACAACCTAGGACAACTGCATTGAAGTTTTTATTTTGCCCAAGGCTTTTTTCTAAATAATTATAAATTTTTTTTTCAGCAAATTGATTGTTCTCTACAAATGTCACTAATTCACTTAAAACGCAAGTGTCAAACTGCGCTTGTTTGGCAAAACGCTCTTTGAGCTGGCTAAGTTGCTGGCTATTAGCAGTGATAGCACTAGCGGTGATTAGGATTTTGGCCGGAGTTTTGTTTTTTAATGAATCTACGGCTAGTTTAACAGCTGGTTCCATACCAAAAATTGGAAAATTAAATCTACTTTGATTTCTTAACTCATCAATAGCTAGGCTAGTTGCAGTATTACAAGCAATTACCAGTGCATCAATTTTTTTTTGTGCTAAGAAACTTACGCTATCTACAACGTATTGAGCGACCAGAGCAGGAGATTTTTCTCCATAGGGCACATGGTTAGTGTCAGCGAAGTAGATGAAGTTTGCTTGACAGTTCAGTTTGAGAAAAGTCTTCAAGACGGTTAAACCGCCAGCGCCAGAATCAAAAATAGCAATTGTCATTATTATTGATTATAACGCTAAATTATTTTTATTCTTCTACGCGAATGGCCTTGCCAGTAATCAGCGCCTCAGCAATTTTTTGATAAGTATGATTGATAGTGCGAGCAAAAGTTGGTTGTGAAATGGCCATTTCACTAGCAGCAGTTTTTTGATCTTTTTGATCAAAATTATAGAGTTTAAGAGCTTCTATCTCGTCTTTAGCCAGCACTACCTCCTCAAGCTCTCTCATTGGGATACCCGCAGGTTTAAAATAATGAGCTCTAGCTTGAAAGCGCAAGCGGCGACGAATTCTTGGTCTTGGCATATTAGGCTGGATTATAACAGTTTGTTCCTTGCATGGCAGTTCCACACTTAGGACAAACGGAGTTAGTACAAGGTGTAGCTCGACGATGAGGTTCTTGATACTTGCATTTTGGACAAGTGCAAACATTTGAGCCTAAGGGTCGATTAGCACCGCGTCGACCTGTTCGAGGACCCATTCCTAGGGGACCTGTTTGATCACGATTTGGCATAATTTCCTTTCTTTAATTAATACTTTTATATGAATATATATTCATAATAACATTAATATTGTTTTTTGTCAAAGGGTGATAAAATATCAATATATGCAAGCAAACGAATTGATTCTTACCATAGTAGTAGTTGGTCTAGTTAGTGCTATTTTTATCTATCAATCCCATAAACAAAAAAAGTCTAGTTGGGATGGTGTATTGTTTAAAAAACGTCGTCATGAGGATTATGAGAGTGGGCAGACTACCTACACTCTTGTTTTTAAAACTGACGAGGGCAAAAAGCGCCGCGTTAAAATTAGATCTCGAGCTGAGTTTGACAAGTGGATAGAAGGCGACAGGGCTGTTAAAACAGCTGGTGAATTTTTTCCAAAGAAAGTTTGATTAGATTATTCAAAATTTTGAATGATTTTAGCTAGATTGTTTTTTTGCTCTTGGTAAAACTTGTCTTTGTTTATTTTAACAATGTGCTTAATTTCTCTAGTTCGATATTTCTTTTCCAGATTTTCCAGTTCATCATCGCTGACCACCAAGTAAACCAAGTGTTTGTCCAGCGCAGTGACAATCACTAAGTCACTTAAGGCAATTTTGTCATTTTTGATGAATAAGCTTTGCCAGCGTCCAGTTGGGAAAGCAGTAAAACCATAGCGAGCCTTAAACTCAAATAGTCCGGCTGTATTAAATAGACCAGCAGGGTTGCTAGCTCTGCCATGACTAATACTTTTTAAGTTTTTCTCAAGTGCAAACTTAATCAGTTGATATTCTAAAATTGCTCCAACTCCGCCTCGAATTTTGGGAAATCTTTCTTTTGCGCCAAAAGAAACTACAGCGCTAGCTTCATTAATAGAAAAAACTAGTCCTGAGCGTAAGCAATTGTCTTTATAGAGACCAGCAATATAGCACTTTTTACCAACTCGAATACGCCCCAGAATTGAGGTTTCTAGGTCAAAAATAATGGCTCTTTCTTTTCTCATGGTAGTATCTTGGTAGATTTTTTTAAACTCATCAAACAGAGCCTCATCCATTAATCGAACATCCAAATTAAAACCTTCATTCTGGAAATATTCTTGAGCTTTTTTTAGAGATTTTCGACCTCGCTTTGAGAGGATATAATCTTCAGCCTTTTCGACACTAGTTAAATCACCAAACCAATTAATATTTTCCGGAGCATAAATTCCCCCCTCAACTGGATATTTAAAAACAACAAGATCTGCCTTCTCAATCTCTATAGGGTCTGGTTTTTCTTTTTGAAAATAACTAGCAATTTTAATATTGGTCTTTTCAATTAACATGGTTTTATTATACTTTAAAGCTTGGCTTTGCAGTAGCAAGTTAATGCTTGAAAAACACAGATATTTAGAGAGCTTATATGTTGTTTGAATAGATTTTTTATACTTTGAAGTTTAAAATAACGATATGAATAAAATTAAAGTGGCTATTCTATGTGGTGGTAAATCGGCCGAGCACGAAGTGTCCTTGCAGTCAGCGCTAAATATTTATAAGGCAATTGATAAAAACAAGTATGAGCCAGTGCTAATTGGTATTAGCAAGTCTGGACAGTGGTATTTGGGAAATAATGAACAGTTTGTATTGAATGCAAATAGTTCAAAAAACATTGCTCTTAATCAAAATGGAGACAAAGTGGTTTTAATTCCTGGTAGTGGAGGAAGGCTTTTTAATATTACTAGGCCACAAAAGGAACTGAAGATCGATGTGGTATTTCCCATATTACATGGTCCTTTTGGTGAAGATGGCACAGTGCAGGGATTATTAAAATTAGCAGGAGTACCTTTTGTCGGTGCTGGCGTACTTGGTTCCGCTGTTGGTATGGATAAAGTTATTATGAAACGCTTACTACATGAGGCAAAAATCAACATTGCAAAGTTTTTAGTTGTCAATTCTACCGATGAGAAGCCAAGTTTTAAAAAAGTATCGGAAGAATTAGGTTCTCCTTTTTTTGTCAAACCAGCTAACATGGGTTCCTCAGTTGGGGTGAGTAAGGTTGAGAACGAAAAACAATATTATGAAAGCCTAGAAAAAGCGTTTCAGTATGATTTAAAAGTTTTAATTGAGGAATATATTGATGGACGAGAAATTGAATGTTCGGTTTTGGGTTTCGAATCAATAGCAGCTTCTATACCGGGTGAAATAAAACCTCAACACGAATTTTATTCATATGAAGCAAAATACATTGATGAAGATGGAGCTATTTTAGAAATACCAGCACAAATTTCTAAAGAAAAAGTTTTAGAAATACAAGCCTTAGCTGTTAGAGTTTTTGAGATTTTGTTCTGCGAAGGATTGGGCAGAGTTGATTTTTTTCTAAAAAGAAATGGGGATTTATTGGTTAATGAAATAAACACTTTGCCTGGTTTTACAAAAATCAGCATGTATCCAAAATTATGGGAAGCTAGTGGTCTAGCTTATACTCAATTAATAGATCGATTAATAGAATTAGCAATAACTAGATTTAACAAAGAAAAAAAATTAAAAACCAGTTATTAATTTTTAAAGAAACTTGTTAATTAATACTTTTTTTTGTAAAATTAAGCTGGATTAAAAACATAATCAAGAGAAATGGTGAGGGAACTAGCCCGAAGACCCATTCAGCAACCGAGCCTTGGCCACGGTGCTAAATCTAGCTCGAAAGAGGGAGATTGGCTTTATTGAAAATTAACACTCCCTGAAAGGGAGTTTTTTTATCTCTAATTTTATTAATCGCTTTAATCCAGATAGGGTGGAATTTATGAAAAAACAATATACTGCTGAAGCGGTAGCTGCTGGTCATCCAGATAAAATAGCTGATCAGATAGCTGACAGAATTGTTGATGCCTGTCTTAAAAGAGATCCTTTTAGTCGAGTAGCTGTTGATGCCTTAGTGACAAAAAATAAAATTGTTCTAGCTGGGGAAATAACTTGCCAGGCTTCAATTAATTATGAAAAAATTACTCGTCAAACAATTAAAGAATTGGGCTATGACAATCCAGATTGGCAGTTCTCTAACAAATCTCCTTTAGAATGCTATATTCATCAACAGTCTCCAGAAATAGCCCTTGGTGTTGATATTGATGGAGCTGGCGATCAGGGTGTGATGTATGGTTTTGCTTGTAGAGAAACAGCTGAATTAATGCCTTTGCCAAGCATGTTGGTTCAAGAATTAGTTAAGAAAATGGATCAAATAAGAGAAAAAAAGATATTGGATTATTTAAGACCTGATGGTAAGTCTCAAGTGGTAATAGATTATGAGGGCGATCAACCGATTCGCGTGTCAACTATTATTTTGGCTGTTCCTCATCAACCCGCTATTAAGCGTTCTCAATTAGAAGTAAACTTGTGGGAACTGGTAGTTTTACCAACTATTAAAAAATATTTCCCAAAACTAATAATTAAAAAAGAAGAGATAAAGTTTATTGTTAATGGAACTGGGGTTTGGCATTTGGGAGGTCCAGCTAGTGATACTGGTTTAACAGGTCGTAAAATTATGGTTGATACTTATGGTGGTTTGGTGCGACATGGTGGGGGTTGTTTTTCTGGTAAAGATGCGACAAAAGTTGATCGGAGTGGTGCCTATGGAGCCCGTTTTTTGGCTAAAAATATTGTTGCTCATGGTTTGGCAGATCGTTGTGAGGTAAGAGTGGGTTATGCTATTGGTTATAAGGAGCCGGTGATTTTTGATATAGAAACTTTTGGCACCAATAAAATAGGTTTAGAAAAGATTAAAAAATATGCCATTAATTTACTTGATATGTCAGTTAAAAATATAATAGAGAAATTAGATCTTCGTCAGCCAATTTTTGCTAGAACAGCAAGATATGGTCATTTTGGAAGGGCAGAATTTAGTTGGGAAAAAGTTGTTAAATAGGTTTTTAATTTTCACCACTAATTTCTTCCCAATTATTTAGTATAACTGATGCAATATTTTCAGCTAAAAGTAAATTACCTTCTTCTGAGCAGTGTCCAAAATCACCGGCAAATCTATCAACAAAAATTTCCTCATAACCTTTTTCTCTTACTGCATTTTTAAAAGTAAGTTCGTTGTCGACTAATAAAACATTATCGTTGTTTTCAAAAATAAGTTCTAATATGTTAACACTGCGCATTGGATATTGAACCGCAATGAGTTTAATATCTTTATCATTAAGTGTTTTATAAAGTTTTTTATAATTTCTTATATACATTCCACCAGCATTTATAGCTTGTTCAAAGATGTTTTTTGCTAATTCTTTACGGTCTGTTTCTAAATAAATGTTTGCCAATTCAATTAGGGCCATAATGTAAACATCATCTTTTTGATTGCCCTCTAAAGCCTTAAGATAAAATTTTTCTGCTTCTTGTAAATTATTTTTTTTAATGTGGTATCTAGCAAGATTAAACAATGAGTAAGTGTGGTTTGGATCAACTTCTAAGGCTTTTTGTAAATAGAAAAAATGATCTGTTTTTTCTTCAGCAAGAACATCTTCATAATACATGGCAAACGTTGCCATAGCTAAAAATACATCTCTGTCGTTTATTTCGTAGTTTTCAATTTTATTTTCGATTTTCCTATAGTTATCTCGAATTATTTCTTTTAATTTTTGTCTGTAATTTTTACCGTATTCTAACCATTTTATTTCATGATTAGAAAATGGCATGGTAGATAATTCTACATATTCTATAGCATTGAGCGTGTTATCTATGCCTTCATCACTCTGATTAATACTATCTATTAAAGCAAAATAGAACCTCGGGTCTTTAGGGTTAATCTCAAGAGCTTTTTCAAATAAGCTTATGGCCTTAATAGAATCTCTCTCTTTATAAAAGTTGTAGTCAGACATGTATCGATAGCCTAACTCCAACAGAACATCTGTGTTTTTTGGATTGTAATCTAATGCTTTTTTTAAAAGTTTAATAGCCAACTCTGTTTCAACATAACTGTCTTTTGACAGTTTGATGGCTAAATCGAAACATGATTTTTCACTATCGCAATCAATTTTTTCTTTATCCTTTAATTCCTTTTTTTCTTTAATATTGGTGATTAAAAATTTAATTAATTTGTAAACCCTAGACTTAGACTTAAGGCTATCACTATCAATGCCAGCCTCTGTTTCATAGAGTATGCCTTCGAATAAGTCATTAACCCCCCATCATTGAAATAACCAGATCTGGTTTATATTCCTTTATATTTTTTTCTAAATCATTTAATATTCTTTTAGAATTAATACCAGATATTCCTGCGTTAATAATTTTGATATTTTTTTCTGGATTAGACTCATTTAGAGACCTCTCTAAAGCCATTGGCCAAGAATAATCTCGCATATTAAAATCATATTTAGAGGCAGTAGTTGACTCACCTATAGTTAAAATTATAAATTCTTTTTCTTTAGATAAACTGTTTCTTATTTTTTTAGAAACTTTTTCCAATTTTCCAAAAATAAATAAGCTAATTTCAATAAAAATTAAAGCAAACAATGCTCCCAATAGTATTGTTATAAAAATTTTTGTAATTTTTTTACTTATTTTCAACATAATCGTTGGAAATATACATTTCTATAATTGATAGAAAAATGATTCTTTATTAAAACTTGTTTTATCTTTTTGCCAAAAACTTTTACTTGAATTTGCTCTACTATCAAAAAGCTTAATTCTGAAAATTACTGTAAATATTTTTGTCAATCCAAAGCCGAATAAATATAGCAATAGTAATAGAACAAATAGTAAAATTTTTTGTACAAACCTAACATAAGCTTGAGTAAATTTTTTAAATTTGTCTATCATATTTTACAATCCATCTGTTCTAAAATTGAGTTAACGTAATCTTTATCAAAATCTATTTCTAAAGAACGTAAAGCCTCTTTTCTAGATATTTCACCATTTCTAATTTTTTTACTAGTTTCTATGTGATAGTGAGAAAAACCAAAGTTTTCCATTGAAAGAAAAACACTAGGAAAATTTAACTGACAATTGGTTGAGCCATGGGGATAGCTTTGATCAATCTGTTGCCAATTTAACTCTTTTTTTAATAAGTCTAGTTTATCTTCGGGTAGATCATTGAGAAACCAGTGAGGAGACAGGGCAATAATTTTTTGCTTTTTTAAGGCTCCTTTTTTAGCATCTTTAAAGTTGAGGGGAAAATTTTTATATTTTTCTATTTTACGTAATTTATATTTTATAAAATTTTTAGTTTCTATTGATAAATATTCATATTCATCAAATGATTTTTCGCCAGAACTAGACTGCTCTTTTCTCCAGCCAGCAATTAAAACAGGAATTTTGTAATTAGCTGCGGTGTTATAGCAAAGCTGTGTATACCATAAAGCGCAAATATGACAAATTGTTGTTTTAGACTGACTTTTTATAATTTCGCGGAAGGCATCTTTCATAAAATTAGTTCTGAAATACAACCAATCAACACTTAGTTTATCAGTGGCGTTTTCAATGTTTTTAAGGGCTTGTTTATTTTCAAAACCGTGATCAAAGGTGTAGGCTAAAACTCTAAGATTAAATTTTTTAACCATGTAATAAAGGGCTAATGTGCTATCTTTACCTCCACTACACATAACCATACAATCATAGTCGCTTTTGCTTTTATGTTTTTTTAATAATTTAAGTAAATCTGTCTCTAAATATTTTGGGTTTGAGTCTTTTTTTTCATTGTGCTGGTGACAGATGCTACAGATGCCTTGATTGTCCAAAAATATATTTTGACCATTTTCTGGCAAAACACATTTGTTACAGATTTTATTATTTTTTGATTTATTCATTTTAGTTTCTTTAATAATTAATTTTATTTTTTTATCAAATAATTTCCCATGACCAAAAAATCCATTTCTGTTTTAATAAAACAATCATAGGCATTTTGAGGAGTACAAACAATTGGTTCATTATTATCATTGAACGAGGTATTGATTAATATGGGCACTCCAGATAATTTTTTAAATTCTGTCACGATCTCATAAAGCAAACCATGGGTTTTTTTTGTAATTGTTTGTAGGCGAGAAGTACCGTCATAATGCATGGCTGAAGGAATTAATTTAGTTTTAGTTTTTTTGACATTTCCTATCATTAACATAAATTGATTATTAATATTTTCTTGAAAATAATTAGCAACTTCATTTTCCGGAATTATTATTCCATAGGGTCTAAACCACTCTCTGTGTTTAATTTTTTGATTTAACAGATCTTTCATGTTTTTATTACAAGCATTGGCCAAAATTGTTCGATGACCAAGGGCTCTAGGACCAAATTCCATCTCTCCCTGAAACCAACCAATGATTTTGTTTTTATTTAATTTTTGAGTTACAAGTTTTTTAAGTTGATTGTCACTTAGTTTTTTATAATTAGCATCATTTTTTCTAAGTACTTGGACTATTTCTTTTTCTGAAAAAGAGGGTCCCAAAAAAGCATCTTCCATCACAAAACTTGACCTTGGTCTATTGAGAAAGTGATAATAGACAGAAAGGGCAGCGCCCAAAGATCCTCCTGCATCACCAGCAGCTGGTTGAATAAAAACCTCTTTAAAAGGTGTTTCTTTTAAGATTCTAGTATTAGCTACGCAATTTAAAAATACGCCTCCGGCCAAACAGAGTTTTTTTAAACCAGTTTCTTTGTAAGTGTGCTTGGCAATTTTAAGGATAATTTCTTCAATCATGGTTTGTAGGGTAGAGGCTATATCTAAATATCTTTGTTCAATATTTTTTTCATGAGTTTTGCCCATTTCTCTTGCTGGTCCTAAAAGTTTTTCTAAATTTTTATTAAACATTCTTGAGCCACTATTAAATGAAAAATATTTTTCATTTAATTGAAAACTACCATCATCTTTTACATTAATTAATTTTTTAAAAACATCTAAATATTTAGGTTGACCGAGTGCCGCAAGACCCATAACCTTACCCTCTCCGGTGTTCGCTTTAAAACCCAAATAAGTGGATATAGTTGTATAGAAAAGTCCCAAAGAATGAGGGTAAGTTAATTTTTTAATTAATTTAATTTTATTGTTTTTTCCGGTTCCAATTGTTGTGGTATCAAATTCGCCAACCGCATCAGCGGTAATGATTGCCGCCTCCTTAAATGGAGAGCAAAAAAAAGCACTAGCTGCGTGAGAATAGTGATGAGGCGCATACAATATTTTTCCATCAAAACTCAATTCTTCTTCTATTTTCATTTGCAGTGATAAGCGATCTTGTAGCCAATAAGGTATTAGATTTAAAAAATTAGGTAATGAAAAAGGATAACTTTTTAAATGATCTTTAATAACTCTTTCAAATTTAAGATAAGGCTTTTCATAAAAAACTATGTAATCTAAATTTTTAATTGTAATTTGTGCTTTTTGGAGACAAAAGTTAATTGCTTGAATTGGAAAATCTGAAGAAGCCTTAGTTCTATTAAAGCGTTCTTCTTGAGCTGCAGCTACCACTTTTCCATCAGAAACGAGAGTAGCTGAACTATCATGATAAAAACAAGAAATTCCCAAAATATACATTACACCCCCGCATATAAAAAAGAGATAATAATAGCTGGTCCTATCTGATAAACTAAAATTGCTAAAATTGCTAAACTTAATAATAATGGGCTTAGAAAAAGTAATTTTCTTTTTTTAATTAACATCCACATTTCTTTAAAAATAAATTTTATTTTTTTCATTAAAAATCTTTCTATCAATAATGTTTACTTAGTTCTTCCCAGTTTTCCAGTATAACTGATTTAATATTCTCTGCCAAAAGTAAGTTGCCCTTTTCTGAGCAATGTCCAAAATTTCCGGCAGCTCTATCTAAAAAAATTTCCTCATAACCCTCTTCTCTTACTAAATTTTTAAAAAGGAGTTCGTTATCAACCAGTATTACGTCATTATTATTTTTAAAAATTAATTCTAAAGGTTCAATACTACGCATTGGATATTGAACTGCAATAAGTTGAATATCTTTTTTGTTAAGTAATGTGTAGAGTTTTTGGTAATTTGTTGTATACATTCCACCAATATCCACAGCTTGTTTAAAGATTTCGTTTGCCATTTTTTTTCGGTTTGTATCTAAATATATATTGGCTAATTCAATCAAAGTTGTAATGTGAATTTCATCGCCCAGATTGTTTTCTAAAATTTTAAGATAAAAGCTCTCTGTTTCATCGATATTTCCACATTGAGCATGATGTCTAGCAAGGTCAAAAAGCACGTATGGATTATTTGGATCTATTTCTAGAGCTTGTTGTAGGTAAGAAATTTGGTTTTTATTTTCCAATTGTTTAATTTCACAACAAGCATCGTTTTGGCATTCTTCAAGATTTGCTAAAGTTAAAAAGAGGTCTACATCTTTTATATCGTATTCTTCTATATTTTTTTGAACATCGTCCATGCTTTTTTTAATTTTATCAGCCCATTCTATTTTATAAATCGAATCATCTTTAATTTCATTATCAGAAAACAAATAGTGAGTCTCTAGTTTCATCAAGGACTGTATTAAACCAAGGTAGACCTTGGAGTTCTTGGGTTCATGCTCTAGTGCCTTTTCAAAATATTGAATTGCTTTAATTATTAGTTTTTCATTTTTATCCAAATCATAAACGAAGATGTATTTTTGTCCTAATTCAATCATTACGTCGATACTATTGGGTTCGTATTTCAGTGCTTTTTCTAAAAATTTAATAGCTAATTTTGTTTCAAGATAGTCTTCTGGATTTTGTATGAGTGCTAGATTTAGACA
>CAYOIJ010000007.1:0-16733 GCA_964404025.1 uncultured Pseudomonadales bacterium | reverse complement strand
GTTCGTTATCAACCAGTATTACGTCACTATTATTTTTAAAAATTAATTCTAAAGGTTCAATGCTACGGATTGGGTATCCGACAGCTAGTAGGTTAATTTTTTTATTTTTTAAAATTTTATAGACTTCTTGATAGTTTTTTGTGTATTTACCGCCAATATCCACTGCCTTTCTAAAAGTCTCATCAGCTAACAATTGTTCGTTTACTTTTATGTAAAGGTTGGCTAGTTCAATCAAGGTCATCATTTTTTGTTCAGCATTGTCATTATTCTTTAAACTTTCGAAATAAAACTTTTCTGCTTCTCTAAAATTTTCATTTTGAGCATGGTATCTAGCAAGTTCTAGTTGGACATATGGGCTTTGCGAATCGGTTTCTAGAGCTTTATTTAAATAAAACAATCTACTCTCATTTTTAAAATATTCTTTGTCATAACACAATTCACAAGTTGCTAAGGTTAAAAAAAGACCAGCATCTCTTATTTTATGTTTTTCTATGTTTTCTTGAATTACGTTCATGTCTGTTTCAATATGCTTAAGCCATTTTTCCTCATAACTAGCAGTATTTATTAAAGATTGCACTAAGCCGTTATAAACATTAACATTTTGTGGATTGTAACTGAGTGCCTTTTTAAATAACTGGGTGGTTCTCTCTTTATCACTATTGTCGTTTCTATTGTAATTATAGGGAGACATATATCGATATCCCAACTCAATCATGACATCTACGTTATCTGGATTATAATTGAGTGCTTTTTCTAAGAATTTAATAGCCAACTTTGTTTCATTGAAATTATTAGTATTTTGTTGAGCTGCTAGATCAAGGCATGAATCTTCGCTATCACAATCAAGTTTTTCTTTGGCTTTTAACTCTCTTTTTTCCTTAATGTTAGCAATCAAAAATTTAATCAATTTATAAACTCTAGATTTAGATTGAGGGGTACCAGCTTCAATATCAGCTACTTCCTCATAAACTATACCTTCTAGTGAATCATTGATGCCTAACATCGATATGACTAAGTCTGGTTCATATTTTTCTATATTTTTTTCAAGATCATTTAATATTCTGTCAGAGTTGATAGCAATTTCACCCTTGTTTATTATCTTGATTTCTTTATTTAGATCTTTTGCATTTAAGAGTTTTTCTAAAACTGCTGGCCAAGAATAGTCTTTCATATTTAAATCATGCATTGGAGCAGTAGTTGATTCACCCAAAGCCAAAATTACAAATTCATCTTTTTTGGAAAAATCATCTTCTGTGTTATGAAAAATCTGTTCTGTTTTGCTAAAAGTGAATAAACATATTTCAAAAGAAATGAGGGTAAAAATTATACCAAGGAAGAAGGTTGTGATGGTCTTAAGACACTTAATAAATAGAGTTGATCTAAGCATATTACAAACATGAATAAAACTACCACAGTGTTTATAAGTAATTTTATGTTCTAAACGTTCTTAATTAGATCAGCATAACATATTTTTAATTGAAGTTTGTTAAGATCAAAATGAGTATGAGTGATGACTTGATTTTATGGTGATTTGGAAGCGGCTTGGAAGCCATTCGCCAGGCTAGTGCCTAGTGGAGTAGCTGGGTCTGAAACTCTTGTATGAGGGTAAACTAATTATAAGTCTAGAAATCCATTTCCTTCTTGATAAAAGTCAAGCTCATTTAATACTTCATTCTCAGTTTTATGCGTCGCCTTTCCTAAACATAAATAAGTGCAAAGTGTGGGCATTTTAGCAGGTAAGAATGATCTACAAAATAATTTTACTTCAATCCCGTTACATGTCCACGAATTGATTTTCGTTCCGCCATTTTTGTATATTATTAAACCTAATCTAAAAAAATATCCTACGGCAAACAATCCTAATAGAATAATCAATGATGTAGTTGCAAGTCGTTTTTTCATAAATATAAGGTAGCACTTTTAGCAGTATTTATCAAACAAAATATCGAGTTTGATTCAGCTTCGGAGCGTGTTTATTTCTATGCGGAGGTGACAGGATTCGAACCTGTGAAGCTGTAAAGCTCTGGTTTTCAAGACCAGTGCAATTGACCACTATGCGACACCTCCGATTGTTAAATAATTTTTATAAGTATTTTAGCCTTTCCAATTATACCAAGATTTTATTGAAAAGGCTTAACTCTCCCCATTGTACAGAAAAAATGCTATACTTTTATTGATGCCCGAACAAAGCAAAACTGCCCCAAGTAAAGCTGGTTCAACTGAAGCCAAGGAAAAACAAAAAGCTTCGGAACATGTGGTTAACTTACCCAAATCAGCAGAATTAGAGAAATCAAAAATTGCTCCTGGATATTATCGGCCAATTCCAGAGGAGACTTTGGCGACATGGCAGGCGCCAGCTCGACCATTCAAAAAAAGAAATAAACAGTTTTTTAGCACAGTTTTTATAATTGCAGTTTTGATTGCCTTAATTTTATTTTTTGCTGGACAAGTGTTGCCTGTAGCCTTGGTGATCTCGGTAGTATTTTTGGTTTATGTGACAGCAATGATTCCTCCTCATAATATATCTGTTAAGTTGACCAATTATGGTTTTTATATTGATAAAGAAGCTTTTGCTTGGTATGAAATGGGTCGTTTTTGGTTCGAAAAGAAACAGGGTTTTGATACCTTACAGATTGAGTTGGGTCGTTTTCCTAATCGTTTGGGTTTGGTTTTAATAAAGGGTGAAACTCCAAGTAAGGAAGATTTAGAATCAGTCTTGTCTGAGGTTTTACTAAAAGAAAAACCTAAACCTACAACTTATGAAAAAGCATCTCTTTGGTTAAGTGAAAAAATTCCTTTGGAGTAAATATGTCAAAAATTTTAACTCTTGTTCAAAGAAAAAATTATTTATTGAGCATATTTTTAATAAGTATTTTGTTTTTTGTACCAGCATTAGTTGCTGAACAAGCTATTGTTGGACCAATTGTTAATGCTAGTTTAATTTTAAGTCTTATTTTTTTGGGTCAGAGTCAGGCTTTAATCTTGGCGATATTGCCAAGTACGGTAGCTTTAAGTAGTGGCTTATTGCCCTTACCAATGGCGCCCATGGTTCCTTTTATTATTTTATCCAATGTTATTTACTTGAAGACTTTTGCCTTTATAGATGAAAAAAATTCAAGTATTATTGCGGTTTTAACAGCAGCTCTTTTGAAAAGTGTGTTTTTGAGTATTGTTGTTAAAACAATCATGCTTAATTTATTATCGCCAGTTATAGCCGATAATTTAATAAATATGATGACTTGGCCACAGCTGTGGACGGCAGCAATTGGTGGTTGTTTAGCTATTGCAATCAAAAAACATGTCAGAATTTAACTTACTTCATCAAATCGCTGAAGCTAAACTTATTGGTCGTGGTGGAGCTGGTTTTCCTGTAGCTGACAAGTGGCAGCGAATGAAAGAACATCAGTCAGAAAAGAAATATGTGGTTTGTAATGGTAGTGAGGGAGAGCCAGATGTTAAAAAAGACTGGCACATTTTATTTAATTTCCCAGAAAAAGTCTTTCAAGGCATGATTCTGGCCATGGATTTTTTAGAAACTAAAGAAGGATGTTTATACCTTAATCGTGATTATTATGAAAAGTTAAAAGAAAAGTTAGATCCTTTATTTAAAAAGTGTTTGGACTACGGCTATTTAATTAATCTTTTCCTGGAAAAACCTAGTTACATAGGAGGGGAAACTGGTTCGTTACTTAATAGTATTGAGGGAAAGAAAACTCAGCCGCGTCTTAAACCTCCGTCACCTTCAATTACCGGCATCAATGGGGTGCCAGTTTTATTGCAAAATGTTGAAACTTTTTATGATATTGCTTTGGTAGCTGAGGGAAAATATGAAAAAAAGCGCTTTGTAACTATTAATAATACTCAAAATGAAGGAGTTTTTGCTCTGGATCGAGATGCGTCGGTTGCAGAGGCATTAAAAAGCACTGATAATTATCCTGACTCAGCTTTTTTTGTTCAAGTTGGTGGTGGAGCCAGTGGCAATGTTTTTCACAAACAACAATTAGATGAGCAATTTTTGGCTGGTTGTGCTTCAATTACTCTTTATCCTTTAGAAACAGATGTCTTACAAGTTTTGCGTCAATGGGCTGATTTTTATGCCAGAGAAAGTTGTGGTAAGTGCACTCCTTGTCGAGAAGGAACTTGGCAGGTTAAAAGCTTGGTTGATCAAGCTTTACTGAATAGTCAAGCTGACGAAGAATTATGGCAGAAAATTTTAACTATCGCTAATGATATGGAAAAAACTTCAATTTGTGGTTTGGGACAAGCTCTAATAGTACCTCTTACGAGCTATTATCAAAATGTTTGGCAAGAAATAAAAAATGATCAAAATTAAAATTGATGGACAAGAGTATCAAGCCAAAGAAGGCGAAAGTGTTTTACAAGTAGCCATGCGTGAGGGTTTAGATATTCCTCACCTTTGTTATCACGAAGATTTGCCAATAGAGGCTAATTGTCGCTTATGTTTGGTTAAAGTTAATGATAGAGTTGAAACTTCTTGCAATTTAAAAGCGAGAGAGGGTTTAGAGGTTTTTAGTCAAGATCAGGAAATAACTGAACTGCGTCAGGAAAATCTTGAGCTATTGCTTGGCGATCATGAAAAAAATTGTCCCAAATGCCAAGAAAATTTACCTTGTCCAGCAAAAAAATTAATGGAGAAATATGGTGTTAGTGGTAACAAGTACCCTCGTCGTCAATTAGAAACAAAAGTAGAAGATCTGGGGACGGCGGCAGAATTTGATCCAGAAATGTGTGTTAATTGTAATAGGTGTGTAAATACTTGTTCAAAAATTGGCATTAACTATTTGGAAATTGAGGGAAAAGCGGCACAAAGCCAGTTAACTGCAACAGCAGATCAAAAAATTGATTGTATTTATTGTGGTCAATGCACTGTTCATTGTCCAGTGTCAGCGGTTAGAGAAAAAAATCACTTAAAAAGAGTTGAAGAGGTTTTAGCTAATCAAGATAAAATTTTAATTGCCCAAATGGCACCTTCAGTACGAGCTAGTATTGGTGAGGAATTTGGTTTACCAGTTGGTAGTGACGTAACTGGACAAATGTATACAGCACTACGTCAATTAGGTTTTAATTATATTTTTGATGTTAATTTTGGAGCAGATATTACCACAATGATTGAGGCTCAAGAGTTGGTGGAGAGAATTAAAGATGACGGGGTTTTACCAATGTTTACTTCTTGCTGTCCAGCTTGGGTCAAGTTTGTGGAATTTTATTATCCTGATCTAATCCCTCATTTAACCACCTCTCGTTCGCCTCAGATTCATTCTGGTGGGGCTTATAAAACTTGGTGGGCTAGTCAGCAGGGAATCGATCCAGAAAAAATTGTAGTGGTGTCAATAATGCCTTGCACTTCTAAAAAATATGAAGCTGGTTTAGACAAGTTTGATTTATCGATAAGTAATAGTAATGGTGAGTCAATCACTGTTAAACCGGTAGACATGGTTTTAACTACTAGAGAGACAGCAGCCTTATTAAAAAAACGACAAATTGATCTTAAACAATTACAACCGAGTCAAGTTGATAGTTTAGGAGAACACTCTGGTGCAGCTGCCATTTATGGTGCCTCTGGTGGAGTGATGGAATCAGCACTACGTACTGCGGCCAAAATGCTAACTGGTCAGGACCTAGCCCGCTTAGAGTTTGACTCTGTCAGAGGAATGAATGGTTTAAAAAAAGCTTTAGTGCGTCTTGATTTGCCAGATGGTCAGGAAATCAAACTCAAAGTAGCGGTGGTTAGTACGCCTAAAAACGCCAGAATTGTTATCAATGAATTAAAAAAAGATCCGCGAGCTTATGATTATATTGAATTTATGGCTTGCCCTGGAGGTTGCATTGGAGGTGGGGGTCAACCACTAACTTCAACTGAAGCAATTGTTGCTGAAAGAATTAAGGCTCTTTACCAAATTGATCAAAACAAAAAAATGCGCACTGCTCACGCTAATCCCTTAGTTAAAGAATTTTTAGATTATTTAGAGCATGATGAATTGGGTCAGAAAATAGAAAAACAAGTTTTACATACAAGTTACGAAGCCAAAAAAAGAGGCCAATAATCAATACTCAAATAAGTCTTGTCTGTTATAGTTTGTGCTATAATTATTCTAATTATGCAAGAAAATTCCTCCACAACCATGCCCGATACCAAGAATAAAACCTTTTTTCTGGTTAGCGCCATACTACTAATATCTATTGCAGTGATCATTGCCGTTTTTTTTAGAAAAAATCAAGTTGATCAAGATATGAGTCAGGAGAATGTTGTTGAGGAAGAGCAAAGCTCAGATATTTTTGACCAAAATCAAGAGGAGAGTGATTTATTGTTTTCAGACATAATGGTTAATCGTCGGGGAACTTATGTTTGTCAAATTGAAGATGAGCAGGGTAGTTATGTTTATTATTTTGATAATGAGCGTATAGCGATAGATGTTAAAACGCCAGAATATCACATGAAAACTATTGTCAATGAAGAGTTTACTTATAATTGGGATGTAGAGAAAAGAGTTGGCACTAAGTTTTCTAATCAAGATGATATGTTTGAGGATGATTTAGATCAAGAAGGCGATGTTTTTGACGAAGAATGGACTGATGAAATGGAGGGAGATGTCTTGCCAGAAGAAGATGTAGGACCTCTAGATCCAGCTAATTTTGTTTGTCGAGTTTGGTCGGCTGATGAAACAGTTTTTACTCCTCCAACAGATGTGGTTTTTCAAGACTTAAGTGAAATTCAAGAACAAATGATGGATTTTGTTGAGTAATCAGCTTTTTTAGAGTTGTTGAATATAGTCTAGCACTTCTTGACTATGGTTTTTGGCTTTAACATTTAGCCAAACTTTAATTATTTTTCCTCGTTCATCAATTAAAAAAGTAGAACGTTTGGTACCAAAATAGGTTTTACCCATCATCTTTTTTTCGCCCCAGGCACCAAAAGCTTCCATTAATTTATGATCTGGATCAGACCACAAAGGAAAATTTAGAGAAAATTTCTTTTTAAAGCTTTGATGGCTGCTTTGAGAATCTTTACTAACGCCGATAATTTGAATATTTTTGTTGGCTATTTCTTGATTAGCATCACGAAAATTACAAGCCTCAATCGTACAACCCGGAGTATTATCTTTTGGGTAAAAATAAATTAAAATCTTCTTTCCTAAAAGTTTTTCTAGACTGGTTTTTTGACTTTTTTCGTCAATAAGTTTTATGGAAAGTGGAGCCTGATTGTTTTCTTTTAGCATCTTAGCGCTATGTTATGATAGGAATATGAATAAAGTCAAATTTTCTAAAAACATTAATTTGGACAAAACTTTTTTAAAGAAATTGTTGACTAAACAATTTAAACCTGGTTTTCCAGTAGTGATAAAACTACATTTTGGCGAACCTGGTAACCCCAATGCCTTTAGTGCTAGCGATGTAAAACCCTTAGTTGAGGGCTTAGAGGAATTGGGCTTTGAAGTAATTTTGACTGACACGCCAGTGGCTTACAATTCTCCTAGAGGATCAAAGACCGGCTACGAAGAAGTTGTTAAGAAACGTGGTTACACTAAGTTTAGTAAATGCTATATTGAAGATCAATATATAGAACAAAAAGTAGGTGATCTAGAGTTTGAAGTAGCTAAAATTTTAGCCGAAGCCAAAAATGTTTTAGTTTTGACTCATGTTAAGGGTCACGAATGTGCTGGTTTTGGTGGGGCTATAAAAAATTTAGGGATGGGTGCTCTGTCAGCTAAAAGTAAAAGTTTGATTCACAGCCTTAGCAAACCAATTTTAAATCCAGATTTATGTGTGGGTTGTGGAGTTTGTGCTAGTGCTTGTCCAGCCAATGCCATCACCATTCAAAATAATTTGGCTGAAGTAAATCTTAATCTTTGTTATGGTTGTTCAATTTGTCAAATAGTTTGTCCTCAGAGTGCACTCCAAGCTCAATCAAAAATTTTTGATGAGGCTTTGGCAATGGGAGCGGTAGCAGCTATTAAATTAATGCCAAAGAACACTTTTTACATCAATGTTTTAAAAAATATTGCTAAAAATTGTGATTGTGATAGTCAAGCTAGTCCAATTTTAGCTGATGATATAGGTATTCTCTATGGAAGTAATCCAGTAGCTATTGATCAAGCCAGTGTGGATTTAATTAATGAAAAAGAAGCTAAGGACGTTTTTTATCAAGCTAACAATAAAGATCCAAAATTGCAGATAGATTATGCGGCTCAATATGCAGAATTAGGCAAAGAGTATCATTTGGAAAATTAGTTAACTTTTCTTTTTGCTAATGTCGGAGAGACAGGACTCGAACCTGCGACCTTACGCACCCCATGCGTACGTTCTAGCCATCTGAACTACTCTCCGCTTCTAGCTTGATTTTACTGCTTGTTTGCCTTTATGTAAACTTTTAGTCTTAATATCTAATTGTTATAAAAAGCGTAGTTTGCACGAAACTTTAGATAGTGTTATAAGTAAAAGCAGCAATAAAAAAAGGAGAATTATTTATGGCAAAGAAAACTAAAAATAAAGACGCATCAGCAGTTGGTCATGATACCAAAAACGCTAGGTCACAAGCAGTAACAATCGCCATGTCGCAAATCGAAAAAGAATTTGGTAAGGGTTCAATTATGAAATTGGGCGAATCTTTAAAAGATATGCCTAAGGTTCCAACTGTTTCTACAGGTTCATTGTCGCTTAATTTAGCATTGGGAATTGGGGGTTATCCAAAGGGACGAATTGTCGAAATTTATGGTCCAGAAGCATCGGGAAAAACAACCTTGTGTCTACATGCTATAGCTGAAGTACAGAAACAAGGTGGAATAGCAGCTTTTATTGATGTTGAACACGCACTAGATCCAGTTCGGGCTGAAAAAATTGGAGTTAATTTAGAAGAAGTGCTTATTTCTCAACCAGATTATGGTGAGCAAGCTTTAGAAATTGCAGAGACCTTAATTCGTTCTGGTGGGGTGGATATCATAGTACTCGACTCAGTAGCAGCCTTAGTACCTAAGTCAGAAATAGATGGTGATATGGGTGATCACCAAATGGGCACTCAAGCACGTTTAATGTCTCAAGCAATGCGTAAATTAACTGCTGCGTTGAATAAAACTAAAACTCTAATGATCTTTACTAATCAAATTCGAATGAAAATTGGAGTGATGTTTGGTAGTCCAGAAACAACAACTGGCGGCAATGCTCTTAAATTTTATGCTTCACAGCGTCTTGATATTCGCAAAATTGGTAATATTCAAGAAGGTGACGAAGTAGTGGGTACTCGCCATCGAGTAAAAGTGAAGAAAAACAAAATTGCTCCTCCTTTCAAAATTGCTGAATTCGATATGGATGAAAGTGGTATTTGTTTAACCGGAGACATTGTTGATATAGCAGTAGAAAAAGATATTATTGAAAAAGCTGGTAGCTTTTACAAATATAAAGGTGAAGTTTTAGCTCAAGGTAGGGAAGCTATTAAAGATAAATTAAAAAATAGCTCTACGCTAATGAAAGAAATTGAGAAAAAAATTTGGCAAGAGCTTGAGAAGAGTAATTAATAAAAAGATTGATATATAGTTATTTTTATTCATTATTTTATTTTATTCTAAATTGACTTTGCTTAGTTATTGGCATATAATATCTGTATTAGTCATTAATACTAACATTATTAAATAAACAAACTGGTCAGCTACAATTTTGGATCAGATATTATTAAAGAACTTTAGACATCGAAATTAACTTATTAAACTATGCAAGAAGAAAGACTTAAAGAACATTTATCTTTCTTAATACTTTTCGATAATAATATTGGGGCTTTTTAAGCCTTTTCCATAAGTTCTACTGATTGATTGAGTTTGTTTAAAGAAGGAAAATTATGTCATTTTTTAGTAATTTGTCGACGCTGTTTGCAGCAGACAATGAGAATAACAAACAAAGTCGAAAAGACAATCGAGGTCAAGCTAAGAACAAAGTTCAAGCTCAAGCTCAAGCGAAGAAAAGTAAAGAAAAGCCTAGTAAGCCCAAACACAATAAGGCTCGATCAAGTGGCAAACAAGAAACTTTTGTTAAAGCTAGCTCTGATGCAGAGAATATTATTCGTGATGCTCGTTCCAAAGCTAGAGAGATCATTATCGAAGCTAAGGATGAGGTTTTGGAGATGCGCTCTAAAGCAGAAAAAGAATCACGTCGTCTTGAACATGAATTAGCTGAACAACAAAGAACCCTACAAAGCAAGCTAGACAAATTAGATTATCGTTTTGATCAAATTGAACAAAAGGAAAAAAGAGCAGATCAACTTAAGGAAGAGTTAGTCAAACAAAGAGCTGAAATTGATAAATCTAAAAGTCAAGTTTTAAAGAAACTAGAAGAACTTTCTGGTTATTCTAAAGAAGAAGCTAAAGAATATTTAATTGAGGGTTTAAAGAAAAAACTAAGTCACGATTTAGCTAAATTAGTGGCTGAAAAAGAAGAGCAAGCCAGGTTGGATGCAGATGACAAGGCTAGAGAAATTTTAATTGACGCTATGCGTCATGGAGCTACTGATTATGTAGCTGAATATACTGTTTCAGTTGTTAGCATTCCCTCAGAAGACATTAAAGGAAAAATCATAGGAAAAAATGGTAGAAATATTCATGCTTTTGAACGTAAAACTGGAGTAGATATCGATTTAGACACTTCTAATACTGAAATTAAACTTTCTTCATTTGATCCTGTTCGTAGAGAAATTGCTAGAGTAGCCATGGAGCGTTTAATTAAAGATGGCCGGATTCAGCCAACTAGGATTGAAGAAGTAGTTGATAAGGTGACCGAAGAAGTTGAACGCATTACTTTTGATGCCGGTAAAAAACTTTGTCATGAGGTTGGTGTTTATAATATTCCCAATGGCTTGATCGCTATGTTGGGTAAGTTTAAATACAGGTTTTCTTATGGGCAAAATTTAATTAAACACACCATAGAAGAAACTAAAATAGGTACTAAGCTAGCTCAAGAGTTGGGCTTAGATGTCAATACGGTCAAATTAGGTTGTTTGCTTCATGACATAGGTAAGGTTTCTGAAGATCCTGACGAAAATCACGTACAAGCTGGTATTAGAATCGCTAAGAAATTTAATATTTCTCCAGCAGCTATAGCTTGTATTGCGGAGCATCATGAGGATCAAGCCTTTTCTAGTCCTGAGTCTGTAGCAGTCTATATAGCTGACGCAATTTCTGGTGCTAGACCAGGCGCTCGTTATGAAAATCATGAAGAATACATGAAGCGCATGGAGTCTTTAGAACAAATAGCCACTTCATACGACGAGGTTAAAAGAGCCTATGCGGTGCAGGCTGGTCGAGAGTTAAGAGTAATTTTATTACCAGAAAAAAGTAAAGATGATGATGTAACACTTTTAGCCAATGACATTCGTGATCGCGTGGCTAAAGAAGTAATTGTTCCTGGTACAGTCACAGTTACTGTTATTCGAGAAATTCGTGGACAAGCTCAAACAAAATAAAGTAGAATGGGTTTAATATGTATAACTTTTTTTTGATCACTCAAGCAATTATTTCTATAATTTTGACCATTCTGGTTTTATTGCAAGCTAGTTCTGGTAGCACTAGTAATATCTTTAGTGGTGGTGGTGGAGAAACCTATCATACACGCAAGGGTGTAGAAAAATTATTTTTTTATGCCACGATCGTTTTTGGAGCTTTCTTTGTTATTAACAGCTTATTACTGTTGCTTTACTAAATTATGCGTAAACTTTATTGGTATATTAGTTTATATATTCGTCGTCATGGCTGGTTGTTTTTAGTTTCAGTCCTTGCCACGATCGTTTTCTTTTCCTTTTTGTTACCTCTATTATTAAAAAATTTGACTTTTAAAAAACAGAATTACATTGCTGTTGTTGGACAGTATAATTTATCCAATTTACCACCGATTATTAAGCAACAGTTAAGTGCTGGTCTTAGCAGCATAGGTGCTGATCAAAGTCCTCAGCCAATGTTAGCAGAACGTTGGATTTTGGAGGATGATGCCAAACAATATCGTTTTGTTCTAAAAAAAGGAGTTTTTTGGCAAGATGGAAAAGAACTAGTTCCAGAAGATGTTTATTATAATTTTGCTGATGTGGTTATGGTTACTACTCCCAATGATGTAATTTTTAAATTACCTGAACCATTTGCTCCATTTCCAGTGGCAGTCAGTGAGCCAATTTTACGCGTAGCTAATAAAAAGCGTTTTTTGTTACCCAGCATCACTCAGTTAATTGGGATTGGACAATATGAAATGTTGGACTATAAGATGAACGGTAACTATTTGAGAGAATTTCGAGTAGATGGTCCTCAAGAGCGCTATATTTATCGTTTTTATCCTACAGAAGAAGCTGCAGTCTTAGCTTTTAAAAAAGGTGAAGTGGATATTTTATTGGATTTAGCTAGCTGTCATGGTCTCTGTGATTGGAAAAAACTAGAGATAGTGAGAGATCTAGATTTTGATAGTTATTTGGCTTTGTTTTTCAATAATGCTGATCCACAGCTAGGTAAAAATGTTAGACAAGCATTAGCCTACGCTTTAGAAAAAGATTATGGGGAGGCAAGGACAATTGGTCCATTTAATCCTAATTCTTGGGCTTATCTTGAAGGTGGAAAGGATTATCAAAAAGATTGGGAACGAGGCATTGAACGCTTAATTGATGAATTGCCCAGAGAACCTTTAGATTTTGAGATTACTACTACTACCATTTTTCAAGAAGAAGCGGAAGCAATTAAAGAGGAACTAACTGCTTTTGGTCAAGAAGCTAGTCAGAGCTGTCGTAATAGTGGTAGTGTGGAGGATAAAGAGCTTTGTGATAATTTAGCTATTAATTTACGTATTAAAATTAGTAACTTTCCAGATACTAATAATTTTCAGTTATTGCTAATGGGTCAAAGTATTTCCACTGATCCTGATCAATATTTTATGTGGCACAGTGCTCAAGCCACCAATTTCACTCGTTACAAAAATACTAGAATTGATAGTTTATTAGAACGAGGTCGTCAAACTGTAGATGTGGAGGAAAGAAAAAGTATTTATCAGGAATTTCAACAATTTCTTTTAGAAGATCCACCAGCCATATTTTTGCACTATTTAGAGAGATTTTCTATTGCCCGTTAATTGCTCGTTAGTTTTTTAATTTCATAACTCCAATTGTCAAATAGCTTAGCAACAATATTGTTGATGACTAACTTGCTAAGTTTTGTCCAAACACACAAATATTTCTGGGGCAAAATCCTTATTACAATTTTGATTTTTGCAAGTTCAGCTAGTCAAGTAAGCGGTCAATCCATCAGTAATTTTTTTGATTGGAAAGATGGACCCTTATCTACTGAACTTTGGGAAGTAGTTTTAGGTGATTTGGATGACTGGCAAGTTGTGGATGGGCGGCTGCAGGGACAACTGCAGCCGCCCCCCTTAGTATCCAATTATATTAGTGCCATTACTCCTCAAGCTGAATTCTGGCCAGTAAACTCCAACTATCAATTGGACTTTGATTTTATTCCCTTAGATAGTGCTGACAAAAACTTAGGAATTTTATTTGATTACCGACTGGGTGTTAAGGGTAAAGTTTTGTTAAGTTTTCTAAGTTTTCATTTTATTGATGGCAAATTATACATTGAGGTTTTTGAGGATAATATTCTTAGTCATCAAACTCGAGTTCCTTATTCGCTTATAACAGGATCAAGTCATCGAGTTAGTATACTGTACCAAAAACCAGATTTTGAATTATTCATTAACCAGGAACTACTTTTTTCTAGTAAAAACGACCAAGATTTTTGGCCAAATTTTTTTAAACCAGGTCGTCCGCTTTTCTATATTAGTAAGGGTGTTTTTGAACAATCAGCAGCAATTTTTGCTAATTTTAACTTATCTTATCAGCCACAATTAACTGTTCCATATTTCTCTCAGCTTGATCCATCTTGGAGTGATCTGATTTACGATCATTCTCAAGAGTTTTTTAATCCAGCTTTAACAATTGCTAGTAGTGGTTGCGCATTAACTAGTGCGGCTATGTTGTTAAATTATTATGGTTATACGAGTTTTCCTGATCAGGATGCTTGGCCTTTGGAATTGAGAGGACAAGCTTTAAATCCAGCAACTCTTAACACTTGGTTACAGGGGGAAGCAGATGGTTATGTAGGTTTTGCTTTAGTGAATTGGTTGGCAATTAGTCGTCTGTCTTCCTTGTTAGCTAATGCTGAAACAGTGCAGGCAAAAACTGTTTTAGAATTTCAATTTGCTGATTTTCAGAACTCAGTAGTGTTTCAGCAGTTAAAGCAAGGTCAGCCCTTAATTGTTGATTTAGGTGGACACTTTGTTCTTGTAAAAGGCATTAGTGATGAATTTAGTGGAGATTTATCTACAGATTATTTGGTTAATGATCCATTAAATGATGATTTTTTACTTAATTACCCTCAGCAAAAAATTAAATCTTTAAGACTTTTTCACCCCAGTCAAAGCGATTTAAGTTATTGGTTATTGTTGAGTCCAACAGAATTAAATTTTAAAGTTAAATCATTGAGTGGTAATCAAGAAGTGATGCCAGTTATTGCACAAGAAAAAAATTTACTAGAGGCTGATGGACTTTGGCATTTTTATTATTGGCCCAAACCGAATACTGGTGACTTTATTTGGCAATTTAGTGAAGCTGATTTGGGGAAATTAGATCTTGTTCAATTATTCATTTATCAAAGTGACGGCCAACTGCAAGTTTTTAATTTAGCCGATTATATAAATAGAGAATTAAAACTAAATTTCTCTAAGGAAAAATTCTCGGAACTAAAGCGCGTTGAAAACAGTGGAGTTTTTTTAAATTACCATCACTATTTACTCGAAGATCTACTAAAACTCCAACGTGACCAGTTAATTTTAGGGAAAGCGAATAATGTGCTTCGTTATCAAGGATTAATTGAACGATTTTTAGCTTTTTACCAGTTATAATAAGTTGTGATAAAAAAACCACTCTTAGCTTTAGCGCCTATGGATGGGGTAACTGATTTTGCTTTTCGTTCAATTGTTAAAAAACACGGTAAACCAGATTTATTATGGACTGAGTTTGTTAGTGTTGAAGCTTTGTGTCGAGGGGCAGCTCCTAAACTAATTAATCAATTTGATTATGATTCATTGCAACAGCCAATTATTGCTCAAATTTTTGGTAAAACTCCTGAATATTTTTATTTAGTAGCTTTGTTGTTGGCTGAATTAGGTTTTGCTGGGATTGATTTAAATATGGGTTGTCCAGCTAAGACAGTAGCTCATAGTGGTTCGGGAGCAGCACTAATAGCCAAGCCCCATTTAGCTCAGAAAATTGTTAGAGAAACTAAACGAGCGACGCAGGACTGGGCTGATGGTAAAAGTTTATCTGATTGTAAAAATGTTAATAGCAAACTTTTAAAAGCCTTTGAAGAACAGAAAAACTTTTGGCAAATTAAAAAGCAGAAGCGTCGATTATTACCAGTCTCAGTTAAAACCCGTTTGGGTACCGAAAAAAATGAGTTAAAAAATTGGTTGCCATACTTGTTAGAGGTTGAGCCCAGCATGATTACTTTGCATGGACGAACTTTAAAGCAAGGTTACAGTGGCCAAGCCGATTGGCAGGCTTTATCAGAAGCTAGTTCGATAATTAAGCAATCTGGTTTATCCATAAAATATTTCGCTAATGGTGATGTTAAAAATTATGAAGAAGCTTTAGCTAAAGCTAAATTAGTAGATGCAGACGGGATCATGATTGGTCGGGCTAGTTTTGGCAATCCTTTTATTTTTTTACCCAAGTCGAAGCGTCAGAAATTAGAAACAGCTAGTAGCTTCTTTAATTTAGCTATTGAACATGCTGAAATTTTTGAACAGCATAATTTAGTTAGGGGTAGAGATAAATTTTTTAGCATGCGCAAACACTTAGCATGGTATATTAAGGCAGTGCCGGGTGCTGCTCAATTACGCAGCCAATTAGTGAAAACTAATAGCGCTTTGGAGGTAAAAAAGATTTTAGATAATTATCAACTACATTATGAACAGTAAAAAAACTAAGGCTAAATCAAATTTTAATTTAGAATATCAAAAGTTGAATGATTTGCAAAAAAAAGCTGTTGATCACATTGGTCAGGGACCACTATTAGTTATTGCGGGACCAGGCACAGGTAAGACCCAAACTTTAGCAATGCGTATTGCCAATATCTTGGTAAAAACTGATGCTAAGCCAGACAATATCTTGGCTCTAACCTTTACTGATGTAGCTGCTAAAAATATGCGAGAGCGCTTATTAAAGATTGTTGGTAAAGAAGCCTACTATTTGCAAATTCACACTTTTCACTCTTATTGCAGTCAAGTTATGAGTAATCATCCAGAGTATTTTCCACTCAAAAGCGACAGTCAGGCACTAGGAGAATTAGAACGCTACCAAATTTTTGAAAATTTGATAGATGAGCTAAAACCAAAAAATCTGAGGCCACTTAACGATCATTACTATTATCTAAAATATATTATTAATGCCATTTCCGATTTAAAAAGAGAAGGTATATCTATTTTGGATTTCGAAGAAATTTTACGAGCGGAAAAACAACAGCTGCTGCGTTTAAAAGAAGAAAGCAAAAGTCAAACAAAAATCAAAAAAGCTAGCAAAGATTTGGTTAAAAACAAAGATCTGTTATTAATATATAAGCAATATCAAGAAGAACTATTAAAAAGTAATCGTTATGATTTTGATGACATGATCAATTTTGTAATTGAGGCCTTTAAAAAACATCCAG